>JADFKK010000016.1 GCA_022564995.1 Planctomycetota bacterium
CGACCTTCGCCAACATCGTCGGCGCCAAGCTGCCCGCCGATCGCCCCATCGACGGCCGCGACATGGGCATGTTGCTCGACGACCCGGGCGCCAAGAGCCCGCACGAAGAGCTCGGCTTTTACTACTACAAGAACAATCGCCTCGAAGCGATTCGACTTGGCAAGTGGAAGCTGCACCTGAAAAAGACGCCCGAACTGTACGACCTGCGCGCCGACATCGGCGAGTCCAAGAACGTCGCCACGGCCCAGCCGGAAGTCGTTGCGCGTCTGCGCAGCGTCGCCCATCAGTACGACGCCGACCTAAAGGCGAACACTCGACCGGCTTGGAACGCAGGGTCGAAGCGCCGGCCGAAGAAGAAGTAAACCTCAGGCGGCCAGATTCTGGGGGAGATCAAGGGCGCGAGAGTCGTTTATTGGCGTAAGGTGACTCCCAACCCGTCTGGTTGTCCAAGGGCTGTGACGCAGTGTCGCGATAAGAGGAGCGGCTAAGTTCAGTGATGCTACACGGGTCGGCAACCGGCCTGTCGGCCTGTCAGCATCCGGTACTGTTCGTGAGTGATGTTGCGGTACGCGCTTCGGTCTCGACCAAAGCGATTAAATCCTTCGATGGATTCAATGCGACTCAAGGGGATCGGTTCCTCAAGGATATAAAGTGTGTCTTCCGCGAACTTGTGTCTCACTTATATTGGCACAGAGGGCGTCACCAATCATCTATCTAGGCTCCTCAACCGGCCTTACGCGATCGACGACGAACCACTTTGAAGCAGCGCCGTTTCGCATCAATTTGGTAAGGTCCTCGGTGTAGAATAGATCTCCCTTTTGCAAGATTTTTCCCGGGTATTGGGGCACGGTGGACGTAGCGACGGTGGTTACACTGTATGAATAAATGCCGTCAAGTCCCTGAAATAAGTCGGGCAAACTTAGCTGCACCGATTTTCCAGGGGCAAGTCGATAAAGATACCTCTTGCCCGGCGCGGTTTTCTGACGGTAATGCAGCCAATAGTTGCCGTCCGGATAAAACTTGGTCCACTCTGTTGTCGCTATTTGCAGCGGAATCTTTGTAATCGGGGTCCGGTTTTCGTCCAGGCGATAGTGATAGGGCACAAACAGATCCCTTTTGCCGATGTTTGTCAGCTTTCCCTTCCTCGTTTTGGATTTCGCATCACAGTCGAGCGATTCCTCAATCTCGAGAAGTAAGTAGGCACCTCGACTCGGGTTGCCCCAGTTTTTAATGATCTTCTCCAAAGATGTGGCAACAACATCAAACTCGATCTTCCCGGATACGAACTTGGTCGGTCGATACGATGGGAGATTGCCGATCGCAAAACCCTTGGCCGGCCAAACGATCTGAAGTGTATAGGTGCCCGGTTTGAACTTTCCGAAATATTTCCGTAGATCCAAGCTGAATTTACAGAACTGCTGACCGGGAACTGCGTGGCGACGTGTCGAGAATGTTTGCGCGGTCCCTTGCAGATCAACGACCTTTTTCGCCGTCGGTTGGCCTTTGGACCGTAGGATCAGCTTCGGCCTGGTGGCAGC
Source organism: Planctomycetota bacterium (assembly GCA_022564995.1). Lineage (GTDB taxonomy): Bacteria > Planctomycetota > Planctomycetia > Pirellulales > JADFKK01 > JADFKK01. Next base: position 1,539 of record JADFKK010000016.1, read on the forward strand.
ATCTCGGATCTTGAACGTGATCTCGTGAGGCGAGTTGTTCGTAAGAGTAGACTCAACGTAAATCGAGTCATAGGTTGTCCAAGACTGGACCATCGACAGAGTCCAGTCGATCTGACCGGCATTTTCTCTGCTCGATGCAAAACCCAAATTGCCAGGCAGACTCCTGCCACCTTGGCCAAATACATGCGAACCGGTTATAGCGAGCACGACAACGACCATTCGCATCAAAAGGGATCGCAACATGAGCATCTCCTGTCAGTCGGGGGCCGTAGGTCATTTGCGCGGGGGCAAGCCTCGCTCTTGGCGAAACCGATCCTGCGACTCAAAGAAGGGCTCGGTTCGGTCGGCGTCGATGTCCGCGATGCCTTGGCGAATGGCTGCGTTGACTTCCTGTCGTTCTTCCCACTCGGTGACCAGTTGGCGGAGCGATTCGGCACCGCCGTTGACGAGCTTTTCGTCGACGAAGCGGTTGACGTCTTGGATGTCGTCTTTTGTTACGGACATGGTGCCTCCCTCCGCTACAAGACGAGCGGCAGATGAAAACTTACCTAATACTAGCACGACGCGCAAGCGAGTGAGTCAAAAAGACACACTTGCTTGCGCTGCGTGCTGGTATTTTCTCATCTGCCGCTCGCCCAAGAGTACCACAACACGACCCCAACCGCAACGAAAACTCCCCCTGCGGAGCGACCCAGATCAATAGCGGGCGAAGCCGGGGTGGCGGGTTTTTGGCAGGATTTACTTGATCGCTAATTGCAATGGCTGCTCGGGGTGGATATAGTGCTGGCGTTGGCGTGCCTGTTCAACGCGCGCGAATCAAAGGGGACGGGAGTCGTTTCGTGAACCAGAAATGACTCCCGTTCCCCTTTTGAGAGGGTCGTTTGGAGTAGAAACCATGCTCGACGTGCTGGTGGTTGCTCCGCATCCCGATGATGCGGAGTTGGGGATGGGCGGGGCCATTTTGAAGATGATCGACGAGGGGCTCCGCGTCGGTGTGCTCGACTTGACGGATGGCGAGCCGACGCCGCACGGGACGCCCGAACTGCGGGCCGAAGAAACGGCCCAGGCGACCGAGCTGCTCGGTCTCGGCTGGCGGGAAAATCTCGGTCTGACGAATCGCTGTCTTGAGCCGTCGCTGGAGGCCCGGGGCAAGCTGGCCGAAGTGTTTCGCCGCACACGGCCGCGGTGGCTGTTCGCGCCATATTGGGAAGATGCCCACCCCGATCACGTCGCGGCAACGCCATTGATCGAGGCGGCCCGGTTTTGGTCGAAGCTCAGCAACAGCGAGCTGGCCGGTGAGCCACATCATCCCGAGCGGATCTACAACTATTACTGCGTCCACTTGAAGTTGATCCCGCAGCCGGCCTTCATTCTCGACATCAGCGACCAGTGGGAGACGAAGCTAGCGGCGATATCATGCTACCGGAGCCAATTCGTCACCGGCCGCCCCAGCGAGCCGCCGACCTTTCTCGACGGGCTCCGCGACGAAGCCGCGTATTGGGGCAAAGCGATTGGCGTCCGATTTGGCGAACCGTTTTCGTGTCGAGAGCCGGTCGGGCTGCGAAGTTTGGAGGCGCTGGTTTAGGGACGCGGGCGAAAGAGGGAAAGAGGGAAAGAGGGAAAGAGGGAAAGAGGGAAAGAGGGAAAGAGGGAAAGAGAGTGGGAGAGTGGGAGAGTGGGAGAGTGGGAGAGTGGGAGAGTGGGAGAGTGGGAGAGTGGGAGAGTGGGCGAGAAAAATTCCCACACCCAGTCCCTCCTTCCCTCCCTCTCTCCTTCTCTCCGTCCTCGCCAATAACGCTTCGGAAACCGATTCCACTCAAGCCGGCCTGCCCGAACCGCCGATATGGCTGCGACTCTTGATCTCCTGCGGTGTTCTTCCGCGGGGGTTTTCATCTTCGCGAGCTGCCGGGCTGAGCCATGTTGCGCCGAAATATCTTCATTTGCCTGGTGCTGCTGCCCGTGGCCGGATGCGCCGCCTTTCCCGAGGGCGCCCACCCGCCGAAGGTTCACAATCCGTTTCCGCAGCTTTCGCGGGTGGCGATTGTCAACTTCTTGAATCTCAGTGACGACCCGACCGTCGATGGGCGGCAATTCGCTCTGGCCTATTACAACGAATTGCAATCGATACCTGGCTTCGAGGTCGTTTCGGTCCGCACGGTCGAAATCGCCATGGCCGAACATAAGATTCAACTGCGCACGCCCGAGGATGCCCGACGTTTGGCGCAGATTCTCGGCGTCGACGTCGTCGTCGTGGGCTCGGTGACCGATTTCGATGCGTATTATCCGCCGCGCTGCGGAATGCAAGTTCAGTGGATCGCGGCCAATCCCGGCTTTCACCCGATCCCACCCGGATACGCCCTGCCGTGGGGCACGACGGAGGAAGAGTACATTCCCGGACGGCTCGTGTTTGAAGCGGAGATGGCGTTGGCCCGGGCGCAGTTGGAAACGCAAAGCCCGGTCGCGGGCGATCAGATGCCACTTCCCGAGGGCGTGCTTCCGCCGGGTCCAAAACGACCGAACTCAGAACAACCCGGCGCCGTGCGTCAGACGAGTGCCGTCGAGCCGGCGCCCCGTCCGGCCGATGACAGAACGCACACAACCGATACGACCGGCAAGTTCGCTGCGCTGTTCCCCGACGATCCTCGCCAGACGCGTGAGTTTTTTCGTCCCAGCGCGCCGCAGCCGACGCCGCCTGTGCTGTGGCCGTCGAACCGGCCCGTCATGGAGCATACGCGGATGTATAACGGGCACGACCCTGAGTTTACGACGGCCCTGCGGACGTACGCGCACTTCCGCGACGACGCGCGTTTTGCGGGCTGGCAAGGTTACCTACAGCGTACAGACGATTTCATCCGATTTTGTTGCCACAAACACATCGCTGAAATGCTCACGGCACGCGGCGGCGCCGGCAAAACGCAAGTGGTGTGGCGCTGGTCGGCGGACCGATAAGTTGGAAAAAGGGGAGCAGGTGCATTTTGTGCGAAGCACCCTCCGGTCCGTTTCGGCAAAATGCACCTGTCCCCTTTTTCCACCTGCTGGCCCCGGCCGGCAGGCCGGGGTTTCGCCGACACCGAGGAGAACAGGCCGTGAGCGACGACATCAATGTGCTGGCCCTGGTCAAGGGCGACGAGCGTTACGTGTTTCTCTACGACGATTCGAGCCGCGCTGAGGCGCTGCGCACCTTGGGCCGTTACGCCTCGAACGCCGAGTTGTCGTTCACTTGGTACGACGCGGCCGTGTTGAGCCAGCGGATTCGCCAGGAAAGCCAAACGCCGACGGAGCCGCTGCCGGAGAGCCGCTTCAGCCTGCCACAACCAATCGACGGCGACGAATGGTTTTAGGCGGTGACCGGATTGGATTTGTCGACCGGAAAATAAAGCACGAAATCCGAAATCCTAAACAAATTCAAATGTTTCAATGACAAAAAGGCGGGGCGAAGCGTTCGATCGTCGCGGTGTGGTTTTTAATTTCGTCATTTGAATTTGTTTAGGATTTCGTGCTTGGGATTTCCCTTCTCCGGGCTCCGCCTCCTCTTCCGTCCATGCGCACCGCCGTTATACGCTTCTTGCAATTTCTTACCGTCGAGCGGAACGCTTCGCCGCATACGATCAAGAGCTATCGGGAAGACCTCGAAGCGCTGGTCGATTATCTCGATGAGGCGTATGAGGGCTCCCCGCCGCCGCCCGGCGAGATTACCACCATGGAGCTGCGCGAATACGTCGCGGCGCTGCACGAGGCGGGTTACGCCAAAACGTCGATCGCCCGCCGGCTGGCTTCGCTGCGGAGTTTCTTTAAGTTCGGGCAGCGCGAAGGCTGGGCCGAGACGAATCCCGCCAAGCCGCTCCGCAACCCTCGCAAGCCCCGCACGCTGCCGCATTTTCTCTCCAGCGATGAATTATCGCAACTGCTCGAATCGCCGCCCGGCGATGAGCCGCTGGGAAAACGCGATCGGGCGATGCTGGAAACGCTCTACTCGGCCGGTCTGCGGGTCAGCGAGTTGGTCGGCATCAACGACAGCGATCTCGAATTGGACGCCGGCATCGTCCGCGTTCGCGGCAAGGGCCGTAAAGAACGCCTGGCGCCGCTCGGGTCGTTCGCGGTGCGTGCGATGCGGCATTGGCTCAAGGTGCGAACCGTTTCCGCCAAAGAACCCACAGGCAGCGAAGCGCCCGTCTTCGTCAACCGCTTCGGTCGCCGGCTGACGACCCGCAGCGTCGGGCGGATGCTGGAAAAGTATCTCAAACAAACGGGCCTCGACCAGCGGACAACACCCCACACGCTGCGACACAGCTTCGCCACCCATCTTCTCGACCGCGGCGCCGACATCCGCAGCGTGCAAGAACTGCTCGGCCACAAGAGCCTCATCACCACCCAAATCTACACCCACGTCAGCACGGCCAAGCTGCGCGAAGTGTACGAAAAAGCACATCCGCGTGCCGTGTAGGAGGCGTCTGGGACGGCGACCATAAAGCCGCGACCGTTGGTCGCGCCCTCATCATAAATGACGAATGACGAAAGAAGCCCGAAGCACGAATGTCGAAACCCCGTCAGCGGAAGAGGCCATGTCCTGACTGGAGCCGAATTCTCTTCGGGCTTAGGATTTCGTCATTCATTCGTCATTCGTCATTCGTCATTCGTCATTCGGTCATTCGACATTCGACTACTCCTGCTCCCGTTCATACACCACCCGCCCGCCGATGATCGTGAGGTCGACTTTCGCGCCGCGGATCTTCTCTTCCGGAACGGTCATGATGTCTTCCGAAAGCACAACGACGTCGGCCAGCTTGCCGACGGCGAGCGTGCCCTTGATATCTTCTTCAAAGGCCGCGTAAGCGCCGGCGGCCGTGTAAGAATGTAGGGCTTGTTGGCGCGTCATCTTCTGTTTGGGGAAGAACGTCGCACCGCGGTCCAGCCTGCGCGTGACGCTGGCGTAGAACGAGGCGATGGGGCTGACCGGCTCGACCGGCACGTCGCTGCCGTTGGTCACGACCGCGCCGCTTTTCAAGAGGCTTTGCCAGACGTAAGCCCCTTGTGCGGCCCGCCGCTCGCCGAGGCGGCGCGTTACGAATACGGCGTCCGACGTGCAGTGAATGCCCTGCATCGAAGCGATTACGCCAAGCTTGGCGAAGCGCGGGATATCGTCCGGATGCAAATGCTGCGCGTGTTCGATCCGCCAGCGGCGAGATTTCTCGCTGGGGTGCTTTTTGAACACGTCGGCAAACAAGTCGAGCGTCTCGCGATTGGCCCGATCGCCGATGGCGTGGACGCAAAGTTGGTAGTCGTTTGCGATCGCCAGCCGAGCGGTCTCGCGCAGCGAACGCAGCGAACTCGTGTTCAGCCCCCGGCTTTGCGGCAGGTCATTGTATGGCTCCAGCATCCACGCCCCGTGCGATCCGAGGGCCCCGTCGATCGAGCGCTTGATCCCGCGAACCGTGAGAAAGTTATCGCCGGCGCCGACGACCCGTGCGCGGGCTAACCCGGCCGCCATGCGGGCGTTGCTGTCGCCGACCATCACCCACAACCGCACGGGCAGTTTGCCGTCTTTCGCCAGAGCGCGAAAAACGTCGATGGTGGCCAACGACGAGCCGGCGTCTTGAAAGCTGGTCACGCCATGTTTCAGGCATTCACGCCCGGCCAGACGGATCGACGCCAGCAGTTCCGCTCTGTGCTTGGCCGCCGGCAGCTTGTTCAGCGCGACACTGTGGGCGCGGTAAATCAGACCCTGAGCCGTCTCACGAAACACGCCGCTCGGCTCGCCGGCGGCGTCGTGGAGAATCTCTCCGCCAGCCGGGTCGCTGGTCGAGGCGTCGACATTCGCCAACCGCATCGCCATGGCGTTAGCGACGAGGGCGTGTCCGCTGGCGTGAGTCAGCAGCACCGGATGGTTCGGTGCGGCCTCGCTCAACAGATCGTGCGTCGGATAACCTTCGACGTCGGGCGCCGGCTTCTTCGTCCACTTCGACTGATGCCATCCCCGCCCGGTGATCCAACGCCCCGGCGGCGCCGTGCGGGCCGCCGCGGCCACTTGCCGGGCGATATCCTCCCACGTCTTCGCCTTCGTCAGATCGAGAATCTGCATCGAATGGCCCAGCCCAACAAAATGTCCGTGCCCCTCGATGAAGCCGGGCACCGCCAGCCGGCCCGCGAGATCGATCACCCGCGTCTTGGGGCCGATGAGCGGTTTGACTTCCTCATCGGTTCCCAGGGCGACGATCTTGCCGCCGCGCGCCGCCAGCGACTCGACCTGCGGGCGATCCGCATCGACGGTGACGATCTTGCCGCCGTGGAGCACGAGGTCGGCGGGTTGATTGTCGGCAAGCCCGACACCCACAACGGAAACGATGAGAAACGAAAGGGTGATTGATTGAATAGCACAGCAGTGCATGGCGAATCCTCCGAGAGCAGTATAGCAGCGCCATCTCCATAAAGCCGCGACCGTTGGTCGCGACCAGACGCAAGTCAATCAGCCGCGGGGCGTTAGCCCTCGGTTCATTCCAGTCGGCGGCGAAAACCGAGGGCTAACGCCCTGCGGCTGATGAATAATTCGGGTTAGGCCGTTTCACGCCGGCATCGCCGACGGTGCCGCCTCCTACAGTTTACTCCCCACACATCAACGCCAGCTCACGCAGCTCCGCCAGCGCTTCGTCTAACTCCGGTGCTTCGACGCCCCGCTGCCGCCCCGCTCGGTCGCAGTCGCACAATAACATCAAGGCCTCAAAATCTTCCGACTCGCGCAGTCGCCGCTGCCGGCGGACGCCCAACTCTCCGTCGCGCAGCGCGGCGGCCAGCATGTGATGCTCGATCAGCCAGACAGTCCGCGGCGTGATGAAGCCTTCCAGCGCCTCCAACCCAGCCGCGACGTGATCCTGCGGATCGATCGCCTTGCCGACGTCGTGCAGCAGCGCCGCCAGCAGAAACTCTTGATCGTAAGGCAACTCGTCGCGGGCCAGATCGTACACCTGCAAACTGTGATACAGCGCGTCGCCCTCGGGATGCCACTTGGGGCTCTGCTTCACGCGCTCCAAAGGCAGCAGCAGCATCTCGTAAATCTGAAACGGATCGATGCGGCTTTCTTCTTCGAGCAGTTCCTGATCGAGATCGACATCGGGATACTCGCGCTCCATCAATTGCTCTAACTCGGCGATGCTGGCCCGCTCGATCCCCTTGCCGGTGATGCTGCTTTTGAACACGTAATGGGCCAGATCCGCGGCATAGATCGTCAGTTCCAGCGGAAAGCGATCGGTGACGTGAACGTGCGTGAAGATCCGCTCCTCGCCGTGTTTTTGCACCCGCTTTCGCTCGACGTCGAACGTCATTCCCTCGGCCTCCAGCGCCCCGGTTACGCCTCCCAGAGAATCGGCGAAGACGTGAATGTCGATGTCGCTGCCGCGGCGCACGTGGCCGGTCATCGTGCTGCCGATCAATCGCGGGCGATACGCGCGAAGCATCCGCATCACCCGCAGCGCCACCAGCCGCATCTCCTTGAGCCGTGCCGTGCGGGCGTCGCCTTCGTGCAGCCGGGCCAGGGTCTGAATCTCGTCGCGAATCTCGCGATTGCTCGGCAGATCCTTCGGCTTGACCCAGCCGCGATTGATCGCGCGGGCCGCCTTCATCTTGGCCCGATAGTATTCCGATTCCTCACGGCTGTACATCAGCCGGGCGGCCGCCCAGGCAATCCGCCGCCTCAATTTATCGCTAGCCATAAGAACATGCGCCGAAACCAAGCCCATCGAAGCGGCGCGGGGCATCTTGTTACCTTCATTGTAGACCATCGGCCGGCAGTCTTTCAACCCGGAGCCTCAACCGGACCGTCGCGCTACTTCGCGGCGATGTCACCCGAAGCCGTTCAAGAGTAGACAGTGCCCCTGCTCAAAAGCTAGAATGATGTTCCTCATCCCAACACACTTCGGAGAGGAAAAACCGGTCATGATTTCTCGATTTTTGTGCGGCGCTATCGTTCTCGCCATATTGTCAGTCGCCCCGACGCCCGCTCGGGCCGATTTCAAGGCGGAGCAGATTCGCCGCGGAAAGCGGGCCACGGCGCTGGTGGTCTTGCCGACGGGCAAGGGATTCGGAACGGCCTTTTGTATCGACACGGCGGGCGTTTTCGTTACCAACGCGCACGTCGTCAAGACGACCAACGCCGGCCTGGTCTCGCTGGTGCTGAACACGGCCGACGCCGACGAAAAGAAAGTCGTGGCCGAAGTCTTGCGGGTCGACAAGAAGGCCGATCTGGCGTTGCTGTACGTGAAAGATGCCGACAAGTTGAAATTGACCAGCCTCGAGATGGGAAAGGCGGCCGATCTGATCGAGACCCAACAAGTCGTCGCCTTCGGTTATCCGTTCGGCAAATCACTGGCGGTCAAGGAGAAAAAATATCCCAGCATTAGCGTCAACGTCGGGCGGATCACGGCCCTACGCAAGGCCAAAGGTCAACTGCAAACCATCCAACTCGACGCCCAACTCAATCCGGGCAACTCCGGTGGCCCGGTGCTCGACGAGTCGGGCAAGGTCGTCGGCATCGTCCGCTCCGGAGTGCTCGCCAGCGGCGTGAACTTCGCGATTCCAGTGTCTCATTTGCGGGCGTTTGTCGAGCGTCCGGACATCATCTGTGAATCACAAGTGGTGCCGTATGCCAAGCGACGGGACGAAATGGAGCTACTGATTCGGTTGGTACGATTTGCGGGAAGCGATGGCGTGCTCAAGGTGCGTGTTAAAGTCAGCTCGGCCAGGGGAGACCACCGAGAGTTTGAGGCACAGCCAGCCGGCAAGAATGAATACCGTGTGCGATTTGCACCGCTGCCGAAGCGCACGAAAGCGGATGTTGTTCCGGTGGTGATCCATTTCGACGACGGATCGATGCAGTGCAACACGACCGATCAGAAAATCAAGTTGGACGACGTTGAGTTTTCACTGTTCCAAATCAGTCGCATCGAGCGTACCGACAAGGGATACAAGTTATTGCTGAAGTCCGGCAAGCGACATTCCGGCAAAGTGCTGCACGCCGCGCCGCTGCGAGCGGACTTTGGCAGCACCCACGTCGACGTCGATCTGGCCCGCGCCAAGAGCATCGTCGTCTATCAGCCGCTCGCTCCGTCGGATAAAGTCACTTTTACGATCTTGGTCGAGCAAGACGGAAAGCCCCTCAACAACCTGACTCGCGAGATTCGCATTGAGGGCGCTGCGGCCGTGGCGTCCGTCGCTGCGTCGCCGCGCCATCCTAACGGGCCTTTCCCGGCCATCGTAACCGGCCGGCCCGGCGACAAGAAAATCACCCTGAAATTGCCGCAGACGTATTCGACCTTCGACGTCGGCGGCTATGGTCGATACCTGGTGATGTTCCTCAAGGAGTCGAGCCGGATCGTGATCGTCGACGTGGTTCAGGCCAAGATCGTTCACGAAATCCCCGGCGTGTCTCAAGACGTCCGTATCGCCGCCGGTGCCGAGAAATTCGTGCTGGTTTTGCCAGGCCAGAAGCTCATGCAACGCTGGAGCTTCAAGACGATGGAGCGAGAAAAAGTCGCGCTGCTGCCGGGCAAGGGCACGACGAAGCGCGTGCTGCTGGGTGAAAACAGCCGCGGGCCGATGCTGCTGGGAGCCGAAGACGCCCACTTGATCGACCTGGAGACAATGAAGCCCATCGAGGTCGAAGGCCATCTGCATGGCGGATCGGGGCGTTACGGTCTCTCGTTTCTCGGTTCGGCCAATGGCAATGCCTATGGGATGATCGGGACCAGCGGCAGCCCTGCAACCTACCATCTGATGCGAATCGACGGCAAGCGGATCGCGACGGGAAAATTCTCCAGCACAAGCTATCGCGTCCGCTGGGCTTGGCCTAACGCTGACGGCAGTCTCGTTTTTCTGGCTTTTGGCGAAGTTTACTCCAGCAATTATCAGCGCGTGCCAGCGACATGGCTCGACAAAACGCTGTTGGTTCCGTCGGTCGACCCGGCGTTCTTCCTGTCGGTCGATTTCATCGACAGCCGCAACGGCCGTCCGACCGCCGACGTGCGGATTTGCACGAACGCCGATCGGCGCATCGTCCACACGGTAACCAACATCGACGAAATGGGGATCAAAGGAGACCGCAGCTCGTACCACACCGTCTATGGGCGCAACGAGAGAGCCCGACGTCGCTTTGGATACCTGCCCTGGGCGAAAACACTCATCACCCTCCCCTACGACAACCGGAGTGTCGTCGTGCGACGGATCGATTTGATCGCCGCGCTGGAGGCGTCCGGCCGAGACTATCTCTACGTCGATTCGGTTCCTCCGCAACGCGCTGAAAAAGGCAGGACGCTGACGTACCAAATCAACGTCCGTTCGAAGCACGGCGGCCTGAAATACAAATTGGAAGACGGCCCGAAAAACGCAAGTGTTTCGTCCGCCGGCCAGGTGACGTGGAATGTTCCCGAGGCGACGGCCAAGGACACCTTTGCGATCATCGTCAGCATCACCGACCGCGCCGGCAACGACCTGCTGCATTCCTTTGAAGTCAAAGCCGTCGAACGACAAGCTGTGACGGGCACAAAGGTGAGCGGCAGATGAGAATTTACCTGTAGTAGCTACCGTCGCCAGACGGTGGATATGCTCAATCCACGCTCTGGCGAGCGTAGCTACGGGTAAGTTTTGAAGACAGCCCGTTCTCGCCGAGGAACCGTGGCGGAACCGCTTACCTCGCCCAGTAGCGCGAAGTGAACGGGTAAAATGGAATTATCCCCGTCCGAGGTGGGCCGGGCTCTTGCGGGTGGGATTGCGACGCATCACAATACATGCTCGTGTTTTCGGCGAACCCATCATGCGTCGGCATTTCGCGCTCGGTACGTCTATGCTGGCGAAACTTAACACCTTTTCTTTACTGGGGATCGACGCCTTGCCGGTTGAGGTTGAGGTCGATGTGTCTCCCGGTGCGCTGCCGAAGACCGTGCTGGTCGGGCTGCCCGAGGCGGCCGTGCGCGAGAGTACGCATCGGGTCGAGAGGGCCGTCGTAAATTCCGGCTTCATGCGCCCGCAAGATCGGGTGGTGATCAATCTGGCGCCGGCCGACATGCCGAAAGACGCGGCCAGCTTCGACCTGCCGATCGCGCTGGGGCTGTTGGCCGGCAGCGGGCAGATTGAGTCGGAGCGGTTTGGCGACTATGCGGTGATCGGCGAACTCGCGCTGGACGGCATGGCACGGCCGTGTCGGGGCGCGCTGTCGATGGCCATCGCCGCGGCCGAGCAGGAGGGCATTCGCGGGCTGGTCGTGCCGCAGGCCAACGCCGCGGAAGCCGCCGTGGTCGATTCGGTCGAGGTGATCGCCGTTTCGAGCCTGGCCCAAGCGGTGGCGTTTTTCAGCGGGCAGGTCGAAATAGAGCCGACCCCGCCGCGATTGGAAGAGCTGTTCGAGGAATTCTCGCGCTACGAAATCGACTACGCCGACGTCCGCGGACAAGAGATGGCCAAGCGATCGATTACCGTGGCCGCGGCGGGCGGACACAACCTGCTGATGGTCGGGCCGCCCGGCTCGGGCAAGACGATGCTCGCCTCGCGCATGCCGACGATCTTGCCGCCGCTGTCGGCCGCCGAGTCGATCGAGACGACCCGGATTTATAGCGCCCTGGGCAAACTCAAACCGGGCCAGCCGTTGTTGACCACGCGACCGTATCGGGCTCCGCATCACACAATCAGCAACGCCGGCCTGGTGGGCGGCGGCAGCAAGCCGGTCCCGGGCGAGATCAGCCAGGCCCACAACGGCGTGTTGTTTCTCGATGAGCTGCCCGAGTTCAGCCGCAGCACGCTCGAGGTGCTCCGCCAGCCGCTGGAAGAAGGCCATGTGACCATCTCGCGGGCGCTGTCGAGCTCAACTTTTCCGGCCGACTTCATGTTGATCGCCGCGCTCAATCCTTGCCCCTGCGGCTATCGCAACGATCCGCGCCGCGATTGCCATTGCTCGGTGCCGCAGATCGAGCGTTACATGAACAAGATCAGCGGGCCGCTGCTGGATCGTATCGACATGCACATCGAGGTGCCGTCCGTGCCGTTTAAGGAGCTGTCGGGTGACGAATTGGGAACATCGAGCGAGCAGATGCGCGAGCAGGTCGTCGCCGCCCGAACGATCCAGCAGCGGCGTTTCGAGGCGGTCAGCGCCCGGCACAACGCGCAGATGAGCAGCCGCCAGCTAAGGCAGTTTTGTCGCCTGAGCACCGAGTGTCAAAACCTGCTCAAGGCGGCCGTCCACGACATGGGCCTTTCCGCCCGAGCCCACGACAAAGTGCTCCGTCTGTCGCGGACCATCGCCGATCTCGAATCGAGCGCCGCCATCGAACCGCCGCACATCAACGAAGCGATCAACTACCGGATGCTCGATCGCGGGCTGTGGAAGTGAGGCGGATTGCGCGTAGGTTATTTCAGCATCGCTTGTCGAATCCGAAAGATCGCGTAAAATGGCCGACGCGCCTGTCGCGAACGCATCAATTCCCTCCATCAAACCTTAGCCGCCCAATGTCGCAAACCAGTGTCAACACGCTTCGGCAGGACTTCTCGTCATATCTGCAAGGCGCTGCGCGGCAACCGCTTTTTCTTTGTGGAGATTCGCTTCGCGTTTTGCGGGAGATTCCTGACGAATCGGTCGATTGTGTCATGACGAGCCCTCCGTATTGGGGTCATCGTCAGTATGACAGTGAGGGGATCGGGCTGGAGGCGGATTACCGCGACTATATCGGCGGCCTTGCGAGTATTTGCGATCAACTGAAGCGGATTGTGAAAACGACGGGATCGTTCTGGCTGAACCTTGGAGACACTTACCGGAACAAGCAATTGTCGGGAATCCCGTGGCGCGTCGCTTTGACCTTGATCGACGAGCAAGGCTGGATTCTTAGAAACGACGTCATCTGGAACAAAGTCAAGGGCGGCCCCGATAACGCGAAAGACAAGCTGGGCAACGTCCACGAACATGTGTTTCATTTCGTCAAAAGGGCGCGGGGATACTACTACGACGTGGATTCGATTCGGAATACGCCCCGAAAGAGTCTGGTAAAGAACGGCGCCGTGGTCTCCGCGACCGGCGTGACCGGCGTTCGATACAAGCGCCAAATCGAACTTTCAACGGCGCTATCCAACGCCGAGAAGCAGCAGGCCACAGAGGCTCTCAATCAGAAGCTTCAAGCAATCGCAGACGGACAACTGGCCGATTTCCGCATGATTATTCGTGGCCAGCAACGAACCACGCACTCCGACTCGGGTCGTGTTTCCGGCAGGGCGAGGGAGCTGCAGGAGAAGGGATTTTATTTCTTGCAGTATCACCCCAAAGGCAGCAAGCCGCGAGACGTCTGGGACATACTGCCCGAGGATACACAAAAGCGAAAGCTCCATTTCGCACCCTATCCAGAAGACCTGTGCCGAATACCGATCACAGCGACCTGCCCGGAGGATGGCATCGTGCTCGACCCGTTTTGTGGAACTGGCACGACGAATCTTGTCGCGTTTTACCTGGACCGCAAGTCCGTGGGAATCGACCTATCAGAAGAGTATATTCGCCTGGCAAAAGAGCGATGTCGCTTCCTTCTATAATCGCGGTTCATCCGTTGAATGTACGCACATGAACGACAGCAAAGTATTGGAATTGTTTGGGCTGTCGACGCGAAAGAATCGGCCTAAGAGTTGGCCGCAGATTATCAAGAAACAAGTGTGCCCGTTCGTAGACGCCAAGTGCTTCAAAGTTCGGAAAAGCCAGCCCAACATTTCGATCGGCACATGCGCGGTTCGTTATGGCAAGGACGAAAAGGACGTTATCATATGTCCCAATCGTCTACTCGAACGCATGCAGGTCTTTACGGATTGTTTGCACTTGCTGACTCGCCATGAACCGGGCAACGAATTGCACGTGGTCCCAGAAGTAAGCATTCCGGGCGGAAGTGTCGACTACTTTCTCGCGTCGACGAGGGATGAAAAAGTTCGTGACTTCGTGGCCATCGAATTTCAGACGCTCGACACCACGGGCACGGTGTGGCCGGAAAGAGAGCGGTTCCGAAAGGCACAAGGATTGAAGGTGAAAGCGGCCGACGTGAACTCGACGAAGAGCTTTGGCATGAATTGGAAAATGACGGCCAAGACGATTCTCGTTCAACTGCATCACAAAGTAGACACTCTTGAGCATATTGGAAAGCGATTCGTTCTCGTTATTCAAGATCATTTGTTGGATTACCTACAACGAGAGTTCAATTTCGGTCATCTAAAAGGCGTCAGGTCGGGCGACACCATGCACATTCATGCGTATCGCCTTGTTGAAAATCGCAAACAGTTCCAATTGCAATTGGATTCCAGAATTAGCACCGATGCAGCCGGCGTCGCAAAGTGTTTAGGGATTCAGGCCGACACTAAGGTCGATCTGAAGGTGATCGTAGCCGAACTTGAAAAGAAGATCTCGCGGCAGACGCTACTTTCTCTGGGTAGCTTGTGAATTCCGGCCCTGTCGGACCGTCGTGGAAATGGCGTCGACGATGTTCACCGTCGGTGCAGATCCTTTCCAGCCAACCGGCATTGCCGGTGGAGCCGGGCCTGCCTTTCGCTAACTGTCCGGCACGCGGCCAATTGGCTGTAAACGGGCTACATAGGCTCGATTCGGCGGGTTGATCTTGCCGGAATCGCTCTGCCGGCATTTAATGGAATAACTTATCTAGGAGTTCGCCATGCTTCATAACCTGTATCTCCTCAGCCATCTTGCAGTGCTCGCGCTGGCTGCCGGCGTTTGCGGCTGCGAGAAAAACGGCGACGACATGCCCGCGGCGACGCAGCAGCCCCGGGCAAACACCGAGCCGACTCGCCGCGCGCCAAAGAAACCGCCTGCCTTTGCGACCCATGTGAGAATGAGCTTGCCCGAGGAGGCCGGGCTCGCAGTGTGGCAGCAACTCTATGGAACGGTCGTCGTGGTGGGTGACAAGACCGTGGTGCGTTTGACTAGCTATGCTAACGCCGAAACGGAGCGATTTCCCTCGCTGATGATTCGCGCGATCGAGTCATGCACTCCACAACAACTCGTTGGGCGGACGGTGAAAGCCGATGCTTATTACCGGGCCAAACAGGATGGGGTCGTGTGGCGATCGGCCGACGAGCAGCCAATCGAATTCCAGATCATCTCGATGGAACATGGGTATATGCGAGGCGAGTTCGTCGCTGGGGTGCTTGCCAGCGGAACGAAGCGATCTCGAACGGCAGAAATCAGTGGTAAGTTCAAGGCCGAATTAACCATTTCCGCGGCGAGCCCCGGGCGTTAGCTCGGGGGTAATACACGCCGACTTTTTCCTAACAGGCGGCTAAACTCCGCCCGCGAGCAAGACGAATACAGCAGGGGCTGATGGTGGAAGAGAGCAACGAATGAGGCAAGCTTATCCTTGGCGTTTTTGCGCCGGCGCGGTCTTTGTTGCCGTCGTGGCGGCGGGCTGCTGGTCCGCGCCGTTGTGCATTGCCCAAACGGTCGTCGGCCCGAGCAATTCGCACCCGTCCGAGCCGTTTCACTTGCGCGACGACGCGCGCCATGCCAAGCGTTGGCAAGAGGGCGAAGTTTTGTGGAAAGACGTGGCTCGGCGGCTGGCCGACGTCGACGGGAAGATTTCCGACGGAAAAATCCGCGCCCTGAAATTCAGGGACATCGGCACGATTCGGGCGAAGCAGCGGATGCTGATGAAGATCGGCCGCGAGCTGGAATCGATGGGCGAGACGGCCGGCGTGGAACTGCAAATGCGCGCATTGTGGGCCGATGAACGGATGCGGCGAATCAAAGATGAGCTAGGTAATGTGCCCGCCCTGCGGCGCAAGCGCGAGTCAGAAAAAAAACTGCTGCGGACCAAAGCGGCGCGTTACGAAAAAACTCTGGACGACATCAAGGGCCACATCAAACGGGGAAGTTGGGGCTGGCAAAAAGCAGACAAGGCCATGCAAAAAATGACGTTCGATCTGGAGTCGCGAGCGGTTTGGATCGACGGGGCCGATCGCAAGAGAATCCTGGGGAAATTCGATTCCGTGCGCAGGACCATCGCCGTCGGGCTGCATAGCGACTTGCGCCGTTACGTCGCCCGTTCCCTGGGCGATCAATTCAAGGCCGACGCGCCGAATCTTGATAAGTTCGGCCGGCTGATCCACCAGTCCATCCGATCGATTCAAGTCGAAGGCCACGTCGAGCTAACCCCCGGGCAAACCGTCGACGGACCGCAATTGATTGGCAAGATCAATGATTTGTGGCGGCGGATGCAAGTCGCCACGCTGCGCCTGAAGGCCCTGAATTGGGTGCGGGCACGTAGCGATTCGAAGGCCAATGGGGCGCAGACCGTGCTGGAGAAGCAATACGAGAAGTTCGACTTAACGGCCCGATCCGCTATCGCCACCTTGATCGAGAGCGATGCGGCCCGCGCCAACGCCGACGAAGCGGTCTTGCTGTACCCGCGTTATTTGCAGGCCGTGGCGCCGCTGTTGGCCCGTAGCGCCGACAGCATTACCTGGTCGCGCTCGGTTTCCAAGGCGCTCGACGCACTCTTGGCGAAGAGCCCGCCGTTGGCGCAGGATGTCGCCGCGTATCGCCTGGCGACCGACGACGTGCTCCGCTGGCGGCGACGCGCCGCGGCGGATCGGGCGATGCACCGACAGGCCGCTGCACCGGCGTTGGATCGGCTTACTCAGACGGCCTTCTTGCCCGACGAGCCGCGCGACTCGTTGGGACTGATCGTACAAGCCGGCATGTTGCCCCTGCTTCGCGGACGTTCCGAGGAAACCGTCAGAGCCATTTCCGAACGGATGATCGATCAAACCGTTCATCGCGGTTCCATGATCGGCGCTGATGTTGAAAAGACACGGCGATATTTCAGTTGGCTGGAGGGGCGCACGCTGAGTCAGGTTACGTCGCGCATCGAAACGAGTTCGGCCGTGGCCCGATTGAAGCGAGATCTGTTGATCGATGACGATGCGATGCCGCTCTCGCTCGAGGCGGCCGTGGCCCTGTTCAAGGCCGAGCGCGGCGACCTAACGGCCCTCGGTGGACGAATCGAAGGCATCGAGCTTCTCTCACTTGTTAATTACGCGGCAGCGACCAAGCCCGAACCGCCTTTCTTGTTACGACTCGGGCAACTGCCGCGCGAGGTGAGCGATTCCGGTCGGCCGATGCACGCCCTGATTGTGCGATTTTCGCTCATACCGGTTTGGGTGCAAAACGACTATTTCTTCGTCGAGATCGCCGATATCCCGAAGGAGAAGAAGTAGTTCTGTTATGCTGAAGCATAACCTACAAACCGGCAGAAGGAGCCTACTTTAGGGCGTGTGTTAGGTCGAGGAAGCGGCCGTCGTCGACTTCCAGGCGTTGGCTGCCGGGCCAATAAAGAATTTTGCGGGCGGCGCTGCGGGCCATCGATCCGCCTTGCGGATTGCCATAGGTAATCACCGCGTCATTGCGCCCGGTGCCTTCGAGAATGAGCAGATCCTTCGCTTCGGCGTACGTTGTGCGGCTGGCCCAGGCGGTGAAGTTGTGACCCTCGATCGAGACGTTCCCGGTTGCTTCGAGTTCGACGCTCGATCCGCCATTAGCCGCTGCCGGCGCTTCGGCCACCGCCAGTTGATTGCAGTTGAGCAGCACGACCCGGCTGCCCGGAGTGTCAACCGCATTCTCGGCGATCGTGCTCTGCCACGACGGCACCGGGCCGCGAACGCAGCGAACCGCCCCGACGAACCGCATCTCGCGATCGTGCAGATTGCCGATGCACTGCTGCCCGAAGCGGACGTCTAAGTACGACAAGTCGGTCTTCTCGTCGGCTTTTTTTTCGACAGGCCCGTTTTCAGTAGGCCCGTTGCGATCGATGGCGTTGCGGGGATTCCTCCCAAGCGCGAGGCCGGAGTGACCGACGCGCGTCGACGTTAGCCTTCCTGGACCATCGGCTTTCAGGGCACCGGTTCGCTGATTTATCCAGAGATTCTTGGCGGAAAATCGATCGTAGGAGACATGCCGATCATCTTCCAGTGTGCGATTGACCAGATCGAAGCCGTCCTGGCAAACAATCGTCTCGACTTCGACTTTGCGGCGATCACGATCGGCGCCTGTGCGGTCAGAACGGCCGAAATCTATCTTGCGCCGCAACGTGACAACCAGGCGCTCCGTTTTCACGTCGGTGAAAAGCCGCTGGATCTTGCCCGGCCGACCGGCGGCCGGCTGAGCAGATCGGGCGGGGGTTCGTTTGAGAATCGACTGCACCGTTCGGATCGTCACCGCCTTGCGGCACGTGGCCGTTTGACCGTCGAATTCCAAGCCTTCCTGCCAAACGACCTCCAGCGACTCGACCCGGCGCGGTTTGTTACGATCGGTTCCGGACGCCTCGGAAAGTGTCATCCGTCCTGGCCCGTGAATCGACATGCGGTTGGTGCCTTGGTCCAACTCGATGGTTCCGCCGAGCGATTCATCACCGGCGGTAAGCGCCAGTTGGCGGGCCTCGACCAAGGCCGGCGCACCCTTGATTGAGATGGTGGTCCGCGGCGTGTCGGCAGCGAGCACTTCGACCAGGTCTCCCTTGACCGTTAGCGCCGGCTGTTGCGGATCGGCGATTCGCGTCTCGTCCAGGTGTACCCCGCCCCGCAGTGTGGCACTCTTGAGCCGCGACCGGCGGCCGACCAGGGCGACCTCCATGTGTAACGTATCGGCTCGACAGCGATACGTTCGCTGCGGAGCTTCGATTGTCGAGCCGTGGGCGGACTCGACACGTCTGGGTTGGCCAACGGGCGGTAGACGATCGAGCGAATCCGTCGAGGGGTCGATGGCGCTGCCGGTGGCGCCATCAGCGGCGCTGTGAAACCAAGCGACCAACTCACCGACGTCGGCCACTAACTCGGGCGACTCGATGTGAACGCGGCCCCGCGCGAGCAGCCGCGTGGGAGTCACCTTAAAGCGGGGCCGCGTATCTTCCTCCTGCGGCTTGGGCACTTCTTCAACCCACAGCCAAATCTCGCTGGCCGTCATGCTGCCGAGGGCCGAAAGCTGTAGCCGGGGCTTGCCGATGAGCGATATCAGTTTCTGACCTTCGTGTGGGCGAATACGAAGCTGGCCTTGCCAGGTGGCGGTGAACAACGACGGGTCGGTAGATTCGTCCGGCGCAGCGCCATCGTCCGCCGCCACGTCGGCCAAATCGGCGCGAATCCAACCCGGGCCGTCCGCCACCAGCTCGCCCAGCCGGCCTCGTTCGCTTAGGCGGTAATCGATGTTAAGGGCGCGCACTTCACTGCGTCGACGGGTCAATTCGACCTGCTTGCGCCCGCTCAGCCGCAATCGCTTTTCGTCAAGGTCATAGGTCAATTGTTCGCAGCGTGCTCGGCTTCCCGTCGAGGGCGAACGCACCAACACGGGATCGCCGCGGGCGACCAATCGGATCGGCCTCAGCGGCGGCAACGGGCCATTGCCAGCGGGCGCCGTGGCATTTTTGTCCTTCGGCGCGAAGTGAATCTCCATCACCTGACAACTCAAGTGGTCGCTCGGCCCGTTGACGTTTTTCCGCACCACGTCAACTTGGTCTTCAAAGCTGGCCACGAAGCTGCGCAGGTCGAAGCGGAACGGTCCCTGACAGGTTATGTCGAGCGGCGCTTTGGGCTTGGTCGATTCGGCCCGCCTGACCTTCTGGTCGCCGTTGGTGGTGGCGATTGCGTCGTCGGGCAAAAATTCCAGGTCGTCCAGCTCGGCGTGCATGCGCACGTCTCGCGATAGTTCAAAGCTGTCGAAGCCGCCAAAACTCGGCAGCCGCGATCCACCAGCGCCGTCTTTTTCGCCCGGCGTAAGTACGATTCGCATGTTGCTGCCGCTGCCGTAATGTTTTCCGAACCGAAACGTGACGGGATGCGGCGTCCAGACCTGACCCTCGGCGAGCCGCACGTCGCGGGTTTCGATGCGCAGCTCGTCGCCCGCCCCGGGGTAACTTTCGCGACCTCGGATAAGGATCGGCCCCTGGAGCACTCCGCCGATGAGTTTGCCGATTTTTCCCTTTCGCAAATCGAGCGGAGAATCGAATTCCAACTCGGCGCCTTCGGGGGCCTGCAACACGATCGGGCGCCGTGGCGAGGCACTATCTTCGCCGCTGGAGAAAAAGATCATCGTGCAGGGCGTCAGCCGGACGCGGCCGTCGGGGAGTGTTTTGTAATCCTGCAGCAGCAACATCGCGCAGTCGCTTTCGAGAATCTTGGGATTGTCGAGCTCCCACGAGCCTTCCTTAAAGAGCACGCCCAGCGGCCCCTCGCGCAGCCCGGACATCTGCACGTCTGGGATCAACGCGGAAACCCGATCGGGCCGCTCCGCCACCGGCTCGATCCACGGCACCGCCAGCAGCGCGTACATCCAGTAAGTCATCAGCACGATGACAAAGCTGACTGCGGCAGGTGTGAAGCGGGAAAACATAGAGAATTTGGGATTTGGGATTTGGGATTTGTAAAGCCGCGACCAGTGGTCGCGCCGAAGCGTTCCAAGTCAGGAGTCAGGAGTCAGGAGTTAGCGATAATGCGTGAAGAATGTCCAAAACGCATCCCTAGATCCTAGCCCCTGACTCCTAGCTCCTTTCCCCCAGTCCCCAGCCCCAAGCCGTCCAGCGTTCCATCCAGTTCGACGCCAACTCCCTCAGCCTGTGTACTTCTTAATCAGGTCTTCCCAGCGCCCTTGCGCTTTGAGGATGACTTCAATCGCCTCGCGCACCGCGCCGGCGCCGCCGGCGGCGTTGGTTACATAATCGGCCACTTGTCGGGCTTCCTCACATCCGTCGGCCACGGTCACTCCAAATCCGACAGCCCTGAGGACCGGCAGATCCGGCAGATCGTCGCCCAGGTAACAGACCTGCTCCGGCGTGATTTCGAGTTCGCTGAAAAGCTGAATCGCCGCGGCCAGCTTGTCTTCGACGCCCTGCCGCACGATGTCGATGCCCAATTCGTCGGCACGCACGCGAACGATGTGCGAGGTGCGCCCGGTCAACAGCCCGAACTGCCCTCCGGCCCGCTGCCACAGTTTCACGCCCAGCCCGTCGCGGATGTGAAATTTCTTGATTTCGATGGCCTGATTGTCGAACAGTACGCCGCCGTCGGTCATCACACCGTCGACGTCGCTAAGCACCAGTTGAATGTCTCGGCAGCGATCTTCCAGAGTCATTACGAGTCCGCCGTGCGTTGTGGTTCGCGGGTGTTAAGATATTTCGGTCGCGGCGGCCCGGGCGACTTTGACGACGAAGCAGCCAGCGAGGTTGCGAAACGCGGCAAATCGGTAATGTCGATCAATCCGATCGGACGGCCGGCCGCATCGAGCACCGGCAGCTCGCTGATCTTCCGCTGCGCCATCACGGTCTCGGCGTCGACCAACAGGCTGCCTTCGCGGACGCAGATGGGGCCGGTCGTCATGACGGTTCGCATCGGCCCGTCGAGCGCGTCTTCTTGCCGCGATTCGAACAGCCGGCGAAAGTCGCTGTCGGTAAAGAAACCGCTCAGCCGGCCTTCGTCGTCGAGGAGCATCGTCGCGCCGCTGCGACGGCCGGGCGAAGGCTGGGCGATCACCTCGCGCACAGTCTGCTGTTCGTCGGCCACGCGGCATTCGGCCAACGGGCGCATTTGTTCTTCGACTTTTTTAAGCTTATGGCCCAAGCTGCCGCCGGGATGAAATCGTGCGAAGTCTTCGGCCCGGAAGTTGTGCATCCGGCTGGTCACCAGCGCCAGCGCATCGCCCATCGCCAGCATCGCTGTGGTGCTCGTGCTGGGAGCCAACCCCAAATCTCCAGCTTCTTCCAGCGGGCCCAGGTCGATGGCCACCGTCGCCGCGTGGGACAGCGTGCTCGATAGGCGCCCGGTAATGGCAATGATCGGCACGCCGTGTTCGGCCAGCGGCGCGAGCAGCCGCAATACCTCCTCGGTCTCGCCGCTTTGCGAGAGCATCATCACCACGTCGTCGTGGCCGATGCGTCCCAGGTCTCCGTGAATCGCCTCGCTCGGATGCAGCCAGTGACTACGCGTGCCGGTCGAGGCCAGCGTGGCGGCGATCTTCTGCGCGATCAGGCCCGCCTTGCCCATGCCGCTGGTAATCACCGATCCCCGGCAGCCATGCAGCAAGTCAACCGCCCGACAGAACTCCGTATCGAGCCGCGTGGAAAGTTGGCCGAGCGCGTCGGCCTCGGTTTGAATAATGTCCCGCGCCAAGCGGAGCTGCTCAGACGGGCTAAGCCGCCGGGCAGAAGTAGCGTCCATGCTCATCGCCGTGTCTTCCTTGACCGGAGTGAGAGAAAGTCGAACGGGGATTGTAGCCGGCAGCCGGCTCTGGGGCAATGTTGAGATAAGTGCTAGCATGGGGAAATGTCGAATGACGAAATCAGAATGACGAAGGAATGTCCGAATGACGAATGACCGAAGAAAAGCGACCATTCGTGCTTCGTCATTCTTTCGACATTCTGATTTCGACATTCGCCCTTGCTTGAGAGCCGCCGTGTCCCCACGGCGATGAATGATCGCGTAACGTGCATCGCCCTGGGGACAGGGCGGCTCCGTCCGATCTGAAATCTGAAGTCCATGCCCCGCCTCGAAGTCACCACCCTCGATGACCCGCATCTGGCCGTCTACCGCGATTTGCCCAACTCGCGCGTGGCCAGCCGGTCGGGGCGATTTATCGCCGAGGGTGCGATCCTCGTGCAGCGGCTCATCGCAAGCCCGCTCGCTGTTGAGTCGATCCTCGTCGCTCGGCGGCACGAGGCGAATGTGGCACCTTACGCTCCCGCGGAATCCGACCTAATCGTCGCCCCCGACGACATGCTCGACCAGATTGTCGGCTTCAAATTCCACCGCGGCGTGATCGCCTGTGGCCATCGGCCGGAGCCGGTCGCATTGAAAGACGTTGCTAGCACGGTGGCCACCGCCCCACCGCTGCTCGTTTGCCCCGAGATTCTCGACCAGGAAAACCTCGGCAGCATCATCCGAGTCTGCGCCGGCTTCGGCGCCGCCGGCCTGTTGCTCGGCCCCAGCAGCGCCGACCCGTTTTCCCGCCGCGCCGTCCGCGTCTCCATGGGCAGCGTCTTCAAACTGCCGGTCGTGCAGTCGGATGACTTGCTGAGCGACCTGAACTGGCTGCAATCGACCGCCGGCTACCAGTTGATCGCCACCGTCACCGACGAAGACGCCACCCCGCTCCACCGCGCCGAGCCTTCCCGCAAGCTAGCCCTGCTTATCGGCTCCGAAGGCCCCGGCCTATCGCAACAACTGATCGACCTCTGCGATCAAAAAATCACCATCCCGATGCACCACAACACCGACTCGCTCAACGTCGCGGTTGCGGCGGGCGTGTTTCTTTATCATTTCACCTCACAAGATCGTTCGTAGTAGGGTCCGAGCCGCCGTGTCCTCACGGCGATGAATGGCTGCGCAACGAACATCGCCGTGGGGACACGGCGGCTCCGAATGGGGACAGGGCGGCTCCGTCGCATCTGAAATTCTGAAATCCCACTTTCTCACCGTCCGCATTGACACCGTTCGCGACGGTCTCTATCGTCTTGCGACCCGCGCGATTGGCGCGCTCCGATTCCTGCTAGCAGTCGATCTATGCGATTCCTTCTCCACCAACTCACCCTCGCCGCGCTGCTGCTGGGCAGCTTGTGCGGCTGCCATTTGTTTACGACGGCGGGCGAAGGGATGTCCCACAAGCCGATTCTGCCGCCGCTGCCCGTGGCGGCGGACGGCGTGATCTTCGAAATTTATTCGGCCCGCTTTCCTTATGGGCGCGAGGAGGAGAACGCACAGCTATGGGACGAGATCGACGAACAGGCGATCGACCGTGACGTCAGGCGGCGGTTACAGAAAAACGGCTTTCGGGCTGGTGTCGTCAGCGGGCACATTCCGCGGCAGATCGAAGAATTGCTGGGGCTTAAGGAAACGGTCGATCAGATCGGCCGGCCGACGCCGATCGAAGCGGACGGCCGACCGAAGGTGGTGCAGCATGTGATCCACGTTAGCGCACGTCGCGGCGGCGGGCAGATCAATGCGTCGGCCGTGTACGATAGCCTCGACGTGCTAACGGCCCAAGACGGCGAGGTGGGCGGACGAACCTACCTAAAGGCCCAGTGCAAGCTGATCCTCAGCGCCGTGCCGCAGGGCGACGGAAGCGTGCGGGTGCAGATCCTGCCGCAAGTTCACCACGGCCAAGCGAAGCCCGGCTTCACTAGTTTCGGCCAGGGAATCTTACGAATGACCACGTCCCGGCCCAGCCAGTCTTTCGAGGAGTTGCAGATCATCGCCTCGCTGGCCCCCGGCGACATGCTCGTGCTCGGCTGCCTCACCGACCGCCAAGGCAGCCTCGGCCACGCCTTCTTCACCGGCCGCCCCGCCGGGCCGCTGGAGCAAAAACTGATCATCGTCCGCGTCATCCGCAGCGTGCGAGACGATTTGTTTGCGGCTGGCGCGTCGCAGTAGAGCCGCCGTGTCCCCACGGCGATGTTCGCGGCGCCACGTACATCGCCCTGAGGACAGGGCGGCTCTGTCCCCTCATGCGGCTCTGTCCCCTCATGCGGCTCTGTCCCCTCATGAATCTGCGCGGTACGTTCCGCTCCCGCTGACAACAGCATCCTCGTGCGGTATAAAAGGGACGTTTACGCCAACTACCTCAACGCAGCCATACCAGGAGTTTTCATCATGGCACTTGTTCCAATGCGGATTTTGCTCGATCACGCGGCCGAGAACGGCTACGGTCTGGCCGCCTTTAACGTCAATAACATGGAGCAAATTCAGGCCATTATGGAGGCGGCCGAAGAGACCTCTTCGCCGGTCATCGTGCAGGCCTCGCGCGGGGCGCGGAACTATTCGCAGGATAATTACCTGCGGCACTTAATGCTGGCCGCGGCCGAGCTGTACCCACACATCCCGATCGCCATGCACCAGGACCACGGTAACAGCCCGGCCACCTGCCAAAGCGCGATCGACCAAGGCTTTACGTCGGTGATGATGGACGGCTCGCTGGAAGACGACGGCAAGACGCCGGCCGATTTCGATTACAACGTCCGCGTCACCCGCGAAGTCGTGCAGTCCGCTCACAGACAGGGCGTTTCGGTCGAGGGCGAATTGGGCTGCCTCGGCTCGCTGGAAACGGGCGAGGGCGACAAAGAAGACGGGCACGGGGCCGAGGGCAAGCTGTCGATGGACCAATTGCTCACCGACCCGGAAGAGGCCGAGCAATTCGTCAACGAGACCGGCGTCGACGCCTTGGCGGTGGCCATCGGCACCAGTCATGGCGCGTACAAATTCACTCGCAAGCCCGACGGCGAGGTGCTGGCGATGGATCGGATCGACGAGATCCACCGCCGGCTGCCGAATTGCCATCTGGTGATGCACGGCAGCTCGTCGGTGCCGCAGGAATTGCAAGACATCATCAACGCCTACGGCGGCTCGATCCGCCAGACCTGGGGCGTGCCGGTCGAAGAAATTCAGCGCGGCATCAGGTCGGGCGTGCGGAAGATCAACGTCGACACCGACAACCGGCTGGCCATCACCGGCGCCATCCGCAAGGTGCTCGCCGAGAGCCCGGAAAAATTCGATCCCCGCGACTATCTCAAGCCGGCCCGCACCGCCATGAAAGAAGTTTGCGTCGCCCGCATGGTCTCCTTCGGCCAAGCCGGCAACGCCGAGAAGATCAAGACCGTGTCGCTGGGCGACATGGCGAATCGTTACACGGCGACGACCGTTTAGCGGGGAGAGGAGTTAAGGGCGAGGAGTCGGGAGCTAGGGAAAAGCCGCCGGCGCCAATTACGACCCCTTCACGCAGAACAGGTGCTTTTCGCCGCGCAGTAGCAGCCGGCCGGCGACCGGAACGGGCGAGGCGATGATCTGCTCGTGCATGGGGTTTTCTGAAAGCACTTTGAACTTGCCGCGCAATTCGGCGACGAACACCACGCCGTCTTCGCGGGCGGCGTACAGCTTGCCGGCGGCGATGGTCGGCGAGGCGTAATACTTGAGGCCGCTCTTTGGCAGCGCGTCGGTCCAGAGCGTCTTGCCGGTCGCCAGATCGAAGCAGCTTACGGCGCCCCGGTCGCCGAGCAGATAGAGCTTGCCGTCGTAGGCCGCGGGCGTCGGCACAAACGCACCGATTCTGTCGTTCTTCCACTTGAGAGTCCACAGCCGGTGTGTCTTGGTCACGTCGCCCGAACCGCCGAGCTTGACCGCCGCCAATCGTTTACCGCGACCATACGGGACGATGGCCACGTCGGACGTGACCAGCGCCGAGGCCACCGTGACCCACATCGGGGTGCGCTGCGGATTGAATCCGCCGCATTCCCAGAGCAGCTTGCCGTCGGTCGCGCGATGACAAGTAACGTGCTCGGCGCCCCAGGTGACGATCCGCTGCTCGCCGTTGTGGTCGATGACGGTCGGCGTGGCGTAGCTGTGGTCGCCCTCTTGGGGGCATTTGTATTTTCGCTTCGTCTTCCAGATCAGCTTGCCGGTCGGCTTGTCGTAAGCGGCCAGAAACGAATCGCCCTCGTGCATCATGGTCATCACGACGTATTTGTCGGTCATCACGGGCGAGGTGCCGTGGTCCCAGTAAAGCGTGTCCTTGCCGTATTTCTCAATCAGGTTGGTTTGCCACAGCTTCTTGCCGGCCATGTCGAGCCCGGCCAGCAGGCCGCTCTTGTAATAGACAAAGATGAACTCACCGTCGGTCGCCGGCGAAGGATTCGAGCCGGAGCCGTTTTTGTGCTTGCCGCGGCGCTGTTTGCCGTAGGTCGTCTGCCAGAGCTGCTTGCCCTGCATGTCGTAGCTGGTAATGCCGTCAGCGCCCTCAATCGCCGAGGTAATCAGAATCTGCCCATCCCAAACGATCGGCGTCGAACAGCCGCGCCCGGGGAGTTCGACCTTCCAGGCCAAATTCTCATCCGCCGTCCATTTCGTCGGATAAGCACCCGTCGAGATACTGCCGATTGCCTCCGGCCCCCGCCAGCGCGGCCAGTTGGCGGCGAGTTTCTCGGCGGCGAGTGTGGTGGAACAAAGTAAAGTCAAACAACAGAGCGCGTAGAGCAGCTTTTGCATCGGTGGATCCTTTGCGTTGGCGGGTATTGAGGCGAGCTGGCGGCGGTTGGGCGGCTGTGTGTTTTCAAGCAAACCGCGCCCAAATATCTTACCTTAATTCGCACGACCAGGGAAAGCGTTGCCCGATTCCGGTATTCGACGCTGCTGAACGCAAATACACTGAACACGGCACATTGTTGGTTTAACGGCAAGTTGCGTGGTGTAAACTTTGCGCTACCGTTCAGACCCTCATGGAAGTCAAGGTCGCCGCTTTCGCCCTTACTCATGCCGGCAGCAGCGGTTACGCCGCGCTTCACATTTTCTCGCTTGGCTCGTGGCATTTGTCGTGTAGAATAGACATAGGAGACCGAGGGCATGCTTGCTCAAGGATCGCCCGCAAGGCTTCATCGGAGCGACCGTCTCGTGACCTTTTATCAACGCACACAAAACGAGCAGATCCTCCAGCAGGCCGAGGGCTATCTGGAACTGGAAATGCCGGAGCACGCGTTGGCTGCGCTCGACCGGCTTTCCGATCGAGCCTCGATCGAGGCGGGCGAGTCATCGCTGGCGTCACACGCCTGGTATCTGCGCGGCGAGGCGCTGCGCTCCATGGAATGCTACGAAGAGGCCCTGGGGCCGCTGGAAAAGGCCGCTCGCTTCGCTCCCAAAGATACCCACGTCCATCTGGCCCGGGCCTGGTGTTACAAACGGACGGGACAGCTTCAGCGGGCCATCGACTCGCTAGAACACGCGCTGCAAAACGACCCCGAAGACGCGTTGGTCGTTTTCAACCTCTCCTGCTACTGGAGCCTCGCAGGCCAAAAGGGGCTGGCACTTTCGTTTCTTGCCCGAGCGCTCGAGCTCGACTCCAGCTATCGCGATTTGATCGACGACGAACATGACTTCGATCCCATCCGCTCCGACCCCGGCTTTCAATCGCTAACGACCGTGATTGTCTAGCTTCCTTCCTAGATACGCCAGATTTCCCAACTAACTGCGCAGTCCAGGCCGCGGCATCCAATTGCTCTAGGGCCGCGCTGGGACTTTCGCTAATCTACGCCGCTCGCGGCTTGGTCCGCGCCGTCTACGCTCGCTCGCCGACAAACCATCGTGCCCATGGAGGGGCCCATGTCAAAAAATTTTGTTGCGTTGTTGCTCGTCGCGTTGCTCGGGGGCGGCGGGTTTCTGTTTTTCAAGAATTACGAAGTCGTCGGGCTCGAACATATCTCGGTTCGCCCCCGCGAGGCGTCTGCCGCAGATGCCAACCCCGACACCGATTCTTCGACCGGCGATTCCAACTCCTCGTCGAATCTCCCGCTTCCGCCGGCCCACAAGGGCGAGACGATCCGCATCGCCTCGTTCAACATTCAGGTCTTCGGCCAGAGCAAGCTGAACAAGCCGACGGTGATGCAGGATCTAGCCAAGGTCGTGCGGCAGTTCGACGTGGTGGCGATTCAGGAGATTCGCTCCAAGCAGCCGGTGCTGCCGCGGTTCATCGAAATCATTAACTCGACCGGTCAGCATAATTATGGCTATGTGATCGGCGAGCGGCTCGGTCGCACGTCGAGCAAAGAACAATACGCCTTCGTCTACGATCGCGCGACCATTGAAGTCGACGAGGCGAGCATGTATACGGTGCCCGGGCTGAAGAAACAATTGCACCGCCCGCCGTTTGTGGCATTGTTTCGTGCTCGTGGCCCGCCTGCGGAAGAGGCCTTTACATTTCAGCTGATTAACATTCACACCGACCCCGACGATACGAAGATTGAATTGAACGCCCTGGACGATGCCTATCGATACGTTCGCGATCATGCTCCGGACGAAGATGACGTGATCCTGCTGGGCGATTTGAACGTCGACGAGCGGCATCTTGGGCAAGTTGCCGAATTACCCTACATCAAGTGGATCGTCACCGGCGAGACGAAAACCAACACCCGGCTGAACAAGCAGTACGACAATATCGTTTACAACCAGCGGGCGACGATCGAGTTCACCGGCCGCAGCGGCGTCTTCAATCTGATGTCCGAGCTGGGACGCAGCAGCGCCGAGGCTCTGAAAATCTCCGACCACATGCCGGTCTGGGCCGAATTCAGCGTTTACGAAAACGGCCGAGCCGGTCGAGTGGCCACGCGGCGCGAAGCGGCGGAGACGACAAAGTAGGCCGTGGCACAGGCGTCTCGCCTGTGTTTCACCGGCGGGACGCCGGTGCCACGGGACGCTTCTTTCCTATTCGCCGCCTTGGCTCTCATGTAGCTTCGCGTGCTGTTCTTCGTCGGTCGGCCGATTGTCGTGGCCGCGCTGTTCGGTCAGTTCGACGTGGTCGAGGAACTTCACGTTAGCGCATTCGTCAACTTCACCGACTTGGCAGGCGTCGGGATCGGGAATGAAGAACCTTACCGGCCCGCCGTCGCTCGCCGGCAGCGGCTGCTCGCCGAGTCGATAGACGAAATACCCTTGTCCACGCACCGCCTCCAACGGCACGCTGGCGTGAAAATCATCGGCCGAGGCGTGCAGTGTAATGAACTTCGCCGACGGCCGGACGCCCACCAAAAGCAACAATCCCTCGAGCGACACCGCCACGCCCCTGCGACTCGGGCTCAGCGTGCCTGCATCGGCCACCTGATATGCCGCGTCAATCGCCGACAGGTCCGCTAGCGACAGTTCCGCCGGCTGATCCACTTCTCCATCGACGCGCAGTAGGATGTCGTCAGTCATTGTTTCACTCGGTTTGGTTAGTTGGACATCCCGTAGGGTGCATCCCGATGCACCGAATGTCAATGGATGGCCCGAGACGGTGCATCAGGATGCACCCTACGCCGCCGTGCGTCTTTCCGGCGCTTTCGTTTGCTCGGCCGCCGTGATCTGTTCGATACAGCGGTAACACGCATCGCGCAGCGCCTTCTCTCGCGGGTCGTCGAACAGGTAGAAGCCCATCTTGTTGCTGACGTAGGCGAAGCCGAGTTGCTGACGCGGGTCGGCGAAACCGAACGAGCCGCCGGCGCCGGGGCAGCCCAGCGAGCAACTCGCGGTGCCGAAGGAAAAAAATCGGCTGGGGCGAACGAAGCCAAATGAGTAGGCGCTTTCAATCTTCAAGATTGCGTCGTGTGACCCGGCGGTCGGGGCCGTCGCCGGAGCGGTCAGCTCGGACATCGTTTCGGCCGTAAGCCCCAGTTTTTTCCCGCCCGTGGCCAAATCGCCATAGGCTTTGGCGATCGCCCGAGCCTGGCCAATGCCGTTGGCCGAGGGAATTTCCAGCCGGCGATACACGGGCCCGCCCAACTCGCTGGCGCGGCGGAACTTGGGATTGCGGGCGCTGCGGGCGACCAGCGACCGCGGCGACATGGCGGTCAATACCATCCGCGCCGGCAATTTGTTCAGATTCAGCAACATCCGCAGCGGATGAAATCCCTTGATCGTAGCGATTCGCTGCTCGTCGACGTGGTCGGGCAGGCCGATGTAAAACTCGATGTCGAGCGGCTCGGCGATCTCCTCTTGAAAAAACCGACCCAGGCTGCGGCCTTGCGGGTCGACACGGCGGATCAATTCGTTCTGATACCAACCGAGTGTGAGCGTGTGATAACCGTGCCTCGTGCCGGGCTGCCAGACGGGCGATTGGCGGGCGATGATCTCGGCGAGTCGATCCAGGTCGGCCAACTTCGTGCTGCAGAGCCGTTCGTCGATAACCGGCAGGCCGGCCTGATGCGCCAGCAGCTCTCGCACGGTGATCTGCGCCTTGCCGCCTTGGGCGAATTGCGGCCAGTACTTGGCCACCGGATCGTCAAGCTGAAACAGTCTACGAGAATGAGCGACGGCCATGACCATCGCGGCGATGCCCTTGGTGGTGGAGAAGACGAGTACCAGGGTGTCTTCGTTCCACGGCGCGCGGGTTTTGAGATCGCGATAACCGCCCCACAGGTCGACCACTTTTCGTCCGCGATAATAGACGGCACAAGCGGCGCCAAGATCGCCCCGTTCGGCGAAGTTTTTGACGAATTCGCGTCGCAACTCGCTGAACTCCGGCAGCGTGGTTCCGCCGATGGGCGGGAAATCGGACAAGGCCAGCCGCGACATAGTGTGCTCCAGATCGCAGAATCTCGTAACGGACGCCAGAAAAGCGACGAGTCATGCTGCGCGCCGCGGTCACAAGATTTGAAGGGGCCGCATTATGTGGACGAAGGTGGGCGGCGTACATAGCGATTTCATCAGAAAACACGATAATGCGGCCGGGCGACGCGGTTGGTGGCGCCTTGACCGCTGCTTGGCACCATCGGCGGATTCTTCTGCGAATGACCGCAACCCATCAAGGTGTCTTGTTACGAAGGGGCCGGTCTTGCCGGTTTTTGTCGGCCGAAATCGTCGTTTTTGC
The DNA here is from genome assembly GCA_022564995.1 of Planctomycetota bacterium. Lineage (GTDB taxonomy): Bacteria > Planctomycetota > Planctomycetia > Pirellulales > JADFKK01 > JADFKK01. Next base: position 32,908 of record JADFKK010000016.1, read on the forward strand.
GGCTGTGGCAAGCTACAATCGAGTTGACGCCCAGCCGTAAGTGATTACGCTGAGAGGTATGATTCCCATGTTAAAAAACCGGCAACGTGCAACCCGCAGCAGGTCCGTGCCTTACGAAGAGATGGGCCAGGGCGATCAGACCGTGCTGTTTTTGCACGGACTTTTCAGCAGTCCCGAACATTGGCGCCCGATCATGGAGGATTTGGCCGATCAATATCGGGTCGTGGCGCCGCAGCTTCCCATCGATTCTCAGCCCGGCCGCCGGCAAACCGGCATCCAATCAATCTCTGATTTGACTGACTTCGTCGAGGAATTCTTCCAGCAGCTTGACCTGCGGCAGGTCGTCTTGTGCGGCAATTCGCTCGGCGGGTTGGTGGCTATCGACTTTTGCCTGCGTCACCCGGAAAAAGCCGAAGCGCTCGTGCTGGCAGGCAGCGCCGGGCTGGACGAATATTCTCTGGGCGGCAGCAAGCGTCCGGTCGCCACGCGAGAGTATGTACATGAACGCACCTCGGAAGTTCTCTACAACCAGGAGATCGTCACCGACGAGTTGGTCGACGGCATCCACCGGGACTTCTCGGACAGAGACTACGTCCGCTTTGTGCTGCGTGTCGCTCGGGCCACCCGCAACCGCAATGTCAAGAACGAGCTGAGCAGGTTGAAGCTTCCGACGCTGATCATCTGGGGTCACAACGATCAGATTACGCCCCCGGTGGTCGCGGACGAGTTTCACCGCGGCATCGAAAACTCGCAATTGTTCTTCCTCGACAAATGCGGCCACGCGCCGAACATGGAACATCCGCAGCAGTTCAGCCGGCTTCTGCAAGAGTTCATGATGGGCACGGTGCGTGCTGATGAAAAAAGGGGATAAGTCCAATTTTCTGCGTCAGGCGTAGGTTATGCTTCAGCATAACGCCGTTTTCGCGGTACTGCTGCGTGGGATTTGTTATGCCAGAGCATAACGCCGTTTCCGCGGTACTGCTGCGTGGGATTTGTTATGCTGAAGCATAACCTACGGGCCGGCCCACCTCGCTTCAACCGCTTCTCGGCCGGCGTGCTAATCGTCATGGCGCTGCTCTTGCCTGCGGTGCTCTTCGGCGCGCGGGGGGCGTTAAAGAGCGTCTCGAACGATCCGCGGCAATGGCTGCCCCGCGACTTCGCCGAGACCGACAAGCACCTCGAATTCCAACAGCGCTTCGGCATCGACGAGGGCGCCGTCGTCAGTTGGCCCGGCTGTACCCTCGACAACCCGCAGGTCGAACAACTGGCCGCGGCGCTAGAAGCCTCTGAGTTGGACGGCGAGCGGCTGTTCAGTCGCGTGATCACCGGGCCGCGCGTGCTCCGGCAAATGACCGACGAGCCGCTGGACATCGCCGAGACCGAAGCCCTGCGTCGACTCACCGGGCTGTTGATCGGCCCCGACGGAAAAACCACCTGCATCGTGCTGGAGATATCGGAGCAGGGCCAAGAGAATCGCGCCGCCACCGTCGAGCACATCGTGCGAACGGCTGGCCAAGACCCCTACGGCCTGTCGCCCGAAGACCTGCGAATGGGCGGGCCGACGGTCGACGCCGCCGCGATCGATTCCGAAAGCCGCCGGCTGCTGTTTCAATTGGCCGGGTTGTCCGCGATGGTTTCGCTGTTGATTGCCGGGCTGCAATTGCGAAGCCTGCGGCTGGCCATGATTCTGTTGATCGGGGCCGGCTATTGCACATGCCTGAGTCTTGCGGTGTTGTTCTACACGGGCGGCAGGATGAACCTGTTGATGACGATGCTGCCGCCATTGATTTATGTGCTGACGATTTCTTCCGGCGTGCATCTGATCAACTATTACCGCGACGCGATCCGCGAGGGCGGATTGGACGGCGCACCGAACAGGGCCATCGCCGGTGGGTGGATGCCGTGTTTGTTGGCGGCCGGCACGACCGCCGTGGGGCTGGCGTCGCTGGCCTTCAGCAAGATTGTGCCGATCGGCGAATTCGGCGTTTATTCGGCCGTCGGCGTGCTGCTGAGCGTGCTGGTGCTGCTCGTCTATCTGCCCGCCGTGCTGCGATTTTTTCCGGTCGTGGGGCGGGATCAAGTGCCGCGCGAAAAGCAAGACGAATCGTCGGCGAACCACGTCACCGTTCATCGCCCGATCACCGTCCGCTATTTGGCCGGCATCACCCGCTTTCATGCGGTCGTAACGGTTTTGTGTTTGGCGGTAATGGCCCTGGCCGGCTGGGGGTTAACGCGAATCACTTCGACCGTTCGATTACAAGACCGCTTTGTCGCCGACAGCAAGATCATTAACGACTACACTTGGCTGGAGAAAAATCTCGGCCCGCTGGTGCCGCTTGAAGTGGTCGTCGGCTTCGCGGCCGAATGTCCGCTGAAGTTCCACGAAAGAATGGCGCTGGTCGGGCGGATTCAGCAACGGATCGACGCCACCCCTCACGCCGGCGCCTCGCTCTCGGCGGTCGATTTCGCCGTCGACCTCGCTCCGCCCAACCCCGCCGGGCGCAGTTGGCGCGACGTCGCCGACCGCAAAATCTACGATCGCCGCGTGGCCCAAATCCAAGAGAAATTCGCCGAAAACCACCTACTCGCCGAACACGACGGCCAGCAGTTTTGGCGGATCAGCGTGCGGGCCAACGCGCTGGGCAACTTGGACTACGGCCTCTTCACCGAGGTGCTTCGCAAAGGCGTCGATCCGATCCTGACCGATGCGGCCGATGCTCGCGTTACGGTGACGTACACCGGCATCATCCCGTTGATCTACAAGGCCCAGCGGCAGTTGCTCGACGATCTGGTTCGCAGCTTCTTCGCCGCCTTCATTGCCATCGCCGTGGTGATGATCGTCGTGCTGCGCAGCTTTACCGCCGGGCTGCTGGCGATGATTCCCAATGTGTTTCCGGCGATCATCATCTTCGGTGGCATGGGCTGGCTGGACATTCAGGTGCAAATCGGCTCGGTGATGACCGCCAGCGCCGCGCTCGGCATCGCGGTCGACGACACCATTCATTTTCTCACCTGGTATCGCCGCGGCCTGCGCAGCGGTCAATCGCGCCACGCTGCCCTGGGCGATTCCCTGCAGCGCTGCGCCGGCGCCATGCTGCTCACCACGTTGATCTGCGGCGCGGGCCTGGCCGTCTTTGGCCTCAGTTCTTTCGTCCCCATCCTGCACTTCGCCTGGCTGATGGTCACCCTGCTGCTAGCCGCCATCATCGGCGACCTGGTCCTGCTACCCGCCATCCTCGCCGGCCCGCTGGGCAGGATGTTTGGAGATCGCGATGCGAGAAGCGAGGACTTGTAAAACCGCGACGATTTGTAAAGCCGCAACCAGTGGTCGCGCCTCGGACTACTTGCCCTTCTTCTTCGGCCGCCGCACCTGCCAACGCTTCGACGGCACATGGGCCGATTGCATGTGCGATTTGATCTTGGCAACGACCTCGGGGTGTTGCGGGGCGACGTTGCTGCGCTCACCGATCTCGTCGTTGACGTTGTACAGCTCCAGCGGGCCGAAGCCGCGGCGGACGCCTTTCCAGGGGCCCATGCGGACCGACTGTTTGAATCCGCCCTCGTAGAATTCCCAGTACAGAAACTCATGTTGGGGCTGCCGTTGGCCTAATAAAACGGGAAGATAGGAGATGCCGTCAATGTTTTCCGGCGGCTTGACTCCGGCCAAGGCCGCCGCCGTCGGCATCAGGTCGACCGCGGCGCAGACGTGATCGGTCGTCGTGCCGGCCTTTATGTGGCCCGGCCAACGAACGATCATCGGCACGCGAATGCCGCCGTCGTACATGGCCCGTTTGATGCCCCGCAGCGGTCCGTTGGAATCGAAAAACTCGGGGTTGTTACCGCCTTCGCGGTGCGGGCCGTTATCGGACGTGAACATCACAATCGTGTCATCGTCGATGCCGTGCTGTTTCAATCTCGCCATCAAGCGGCCGATGTCGCGGTCCATCAGCGAGATCATCGCCGCGATGCCCTTCTGCGGCTCGGGCCAATCCTTATCGGCGTATTGACCGTAGCTCGGCACCTCCATGCCCCTTTTGCCGGCCTCGTTGTTGGCGTGCGGGATGGTCAGCGCCAGATACAAAAAGAACGTCTTGTCCTTGCTGCGGTCGACAAACGCCAGAGCTTCTTCCGCGATCAGATCGTGGCTGTAGTCGATCTTCTTCGTGGCCACGCCCTGGCCCCATTTGCCTTCGCCCGGCACGACGTTTCGTAGCTTCACCCGCTTCCCGTTGCGGATCAGAAAGCTGGGATAATAATTATGGGCGTGATGCTGGTCGAGATATCCGTAGAAATAATCGAACCCCTGCCGCGTCGGCAAGCCGGTCGAGCCCTCGTGCCCCAGCCCCCACTTGCCGCACAGCCCGGTCGTGTAGCCGGCGCCCTTGAGCAGCTTGGCCACCGTCACGTCACTCGGCCGCAGATTGTCTTTGCCGTTGCCGCGAATAAAGCAGTGACCCGTGTGCAAGCCGGTCATCAACACACATCGCGACGGCGCGCAGACCGTGCTGCCGGCGTAGCAATTCGTGAACCGCATTCCCTCAGCCGCCAGACGATCGATGTTGGGCGTCTTGATTTGCTTCTGTCCGTAACATCCCAAATCGCCGTAACCCAAGTCATCCGCCATAATGAAGATGATGTTCGGCTTACGCGTCTTCGCCTCGGCGGCGAACGACGCGGTCGGGATGAAGAGCAGCAGCGATAGCAGTGCGATCGAACGAAATCGGTTCATGGTGAGTTCCTTGTGAGTCAAGCGCAGTGGTGAAGGACCGATCAATGAGTCATTCTACTCCATCTACGTGTTTGGATCAAAAGGCGGAACAGCCCGCTCTGTCGCAATCATCGGGATCGCGGGTAGTCGACCGTCGCGAGTCCCTAGCACTCGTTTTTTCTAAGGGCCCGTGGGGCGCCCCTTCGTGACAATCACCTGAAAGGAAAGAGTACGCTGTTCGTCAGATTCAGCAGATCTCTCCCAGATTTCACAAGAACACTCACCTTCCTGCTTCGCCGTCAGTTGAAGCGTGTGTGGATCGACAAACCGGGCTTCGCAGATACTTGGAGGGAAACTCTTGGCTCCGGGCAATTCCAAAATCCGAGTAATCGTAATAGTCGCGCCTCTCGGCAAGGTGATGTCGGGAATCACCTGATCCGGTCGCTGTTCGAGAGCGACGACCGGATCAATCACCGGCGTTCCAATCATAGGGAAGAGCTGCAGAGAGTAGCGACCTCCAAGAAATGAGGTGAAAACGAAAACGATCCAAAGAAGCGTCGATAATCGAAATCGAATTAACGCACGCGCACGCCTGAATACCATTGCTAGACTCCCTTCCTGCAATTTGTACGCATAGAAACCGGAGGCGGCCTTGTTCATGAAAGTGTAGCGTTACATGACCACATCGCATGAATAGACGGCACCGTTCGGCGATTTGTTGTGCGATGCTCTTCCGCTGCCGGCTAAAGCCGGCGGCGACGGGAGGGGGCGGGCCGCCGCGGCCCACCAGCTAAAGCTGGTGGCTGACGAGGTGCCGGCTGAAGCCGGCAGAATGGCGTTAGCAACCGCTCCCCACTTCCTACATCCCAACCCCTAACTCCTAACTCCTCGCCCTCAACTCCTCGCCCCTCGCCCCCGCCTCACTTCTTCCGCCCCGGGCCCCAGACCACCCGGCCCGGCGTCTTGCCGGTGTGCTTTCCGTTGCGCAGCACCGCCGTGCCGTTGACCAGCACGTCGCGCACTCCGGTGGCTAGTTGGTGCGGTTTGTCGTAGGTGGCGAGATCCTGAATTTTCGCCGGGTCGAACACGACGACGTCGGCGAAGTAACCGGCCTTGAGCAGCCCGCGGTTTTTGATCCGCAGGTTCCTGGCCGGCAGGGCGGTCAGTTTGTGGATCGCCATCTCCAGCGGGATCACCTTTTCGTCGCGCACGTATTTGCCGAGCAATCGTGCGAAGCTGCCGTAGGCCCGGGGATGCGGATTCGACTTGAGAAACGCGCCGCGGGGAGCCAGCGACGAAGAGTCGCTACAAAAGCTGACCCAGGGCAGGCGGATTTTCTTTTTGACGTTTTCTTCGCTCATCAGAAAATAGACACACTCGACCCGGCTGCCGTCTTCGATGACCAGGTCCATGGCGGTTTCTTCCGGCGACGTGCCGCGCTGCCGAGCCACCGCGGCGAGCGACTTGCCGGTGAGCGGCTTGAGCGCGTCGGTCTTGAAGCCGACCAGCAACACCCGATCGGGCGAGCCGGCCATCAACAGCAGATTTTCCCACTTGTCGGTCGACGTCCGCATTTCTTTGATGACCTTGGCGCGAATCTTCGGGTCGCGCAGCCGATCTCGCCAGCGGCTGAAACCGCCCTCTTGCACCCAGGGCGGCATGGCGGCGTTCAGCCCTGTCGCCCCGGCCGTGTAGGTGTACATGTTGGCGGTGATCTCGACGCCGTCGGCCCGGGCCGCCTCGACCTTTTCGATCAGTTTATCGAGCTTGCTCCAATTGTTCTTGCCGGCCGCCTTGAGGTGATAAATCTCGGTGCGAATTTTCGCCTCGCGGGCGATGCGGAGCGTCTCGTCCAGCGCCTCGAGCAGTTGATTGCCCTCGCTGCGCATGTGCGTGGTGTACAGCCCGTCGTATTCGGCGGCGACCTTGCACAGCTCGATCAGTTCGTTCGTGTCGGCGTAGAAAGCCGGCGCGTAGATCAGCGACGAACCGATGCCCAAAGCGCCCGCCTCCATCTCGCGACGGACCAGCGTGCGCATGCGGGCTAGCTCGGCCTTGGTCGGCCGGCGGTCTTCGTAACCGATCACGTGAATGCGGATCGTGGTGGCGCCGATGAGCGAGGCGATGTTCGGCGCGATGCCTTTCGTGGCCGTATGTTCCAAGTATTCCGAGAGCGTCTTCCAAGGCACGTCGAATTTTATGTCGCCCTGCCCCTTTCGCACATCGCGGCGCATCGCCGGGTTGAGCGGGCCCATCGACCAGCCTTCGCCGAACACCTCAAGCGTGACGCCCTGGCGGATGTCGCTTTCGCTGCGCCCGTCGTGCAGCAGCGAAGTGGTCGCCCACGACAGCATGTTGATAAAGCCGGGCGAGACCGCCATTCCGCGGGCGTCGATCTGGAGCTTAGCCTGTGCATCGCCCAGGTCACCCACCGCGGCGATTTTATCACCGTTGATCGCCACGTCCGCGACCGTCGGCTTTCCGCCACTGCCATCGTAGATGGTTCCGCCGCGGAGGATGATGTCGTAACGCTCCGCGGCGATTCCCGGCAGGCTCGTCAGCAAGGCCGCCGCAAGAAACAGACAGAGTGTGGCGACGAAACGAACCCCCGGGAGGATTTGATATGTGCTCATGGTCTGCCTTTTCAACGGGGGGCCTCTGGGGTCGAGCCTCGACGAGCCCCAGTATCTCAGAGCGGAGCCCTGTTTTCAACGGCACGAAAGTAGACGCAGCCCTCGCCGCGACGTACAATAACCGACATGGAATCGCTCAAAGGTCATCTGCTGGTCGCTTCGACCCATCTGCCGGACCCCAACTTCGCCAAGACGATTGTGCTGATTGTCGAGCACGATGAGAACGGCGCGTTGGGGATCGTCTTGAATCGGCCCAGCAAACATCAGCTCAAAGACGTCTGGGAGAACGTCACCGACGAGCCCTGCCACAGCCGGCAATTGCTGCGGCTCGGCGGACCGATGGGCGGCCCGCTGATGGCGATTCACACCGAAGAGTTGCTGGCCGACAAGCCGGTGATTCCGGGCGTCTATTTCTCGACCGAGAAAGAAAACCTGATCAAGCTGGTCAAGCTGGACGACGAGCCCTTCCGCTTCTTCAGCGGCTACGCTGGCTGGGGCGAAGGTCAGCTCGACGGCGAGGTGACCTCTGGAGACTGGCTGACCATGCCTGCCACTTCCGACTTCCTGTTCAGCGACGGCGGCGACCCCTGGTCGGAGACGCTGCGGGCGATCTTCGACGACCGGTTGATTTCGGCCCTCAAAATTCGCCACGTGCCGGCCGATCCGTCGTTGAACTGACCGACGGTTTTCGCATTCATGCGGCCCGTCCTATCGGCGCCCGGCTCTTCGTGCCCGCCGCCCCACGATCATTTCCCGCTCCAACGCAAAGCCCTCCCCCATCGCTCGATCAACCGCCGCGGCCTGCAATCGCCCGTCGGTTCCGCCCGCCGGCCGGAACCCCACGTCGCCGCGTCGCTCCGCCCGTAGGTTATGCTTCAGCATAACAGCCGAAGTGTCATGCTTCAGCGAAACAGTCGAACCAATATCTTCCCGCGCGGCCTGCCGCCCGCTCGTGCTTGTAGTAACCGGATTCATCCGGTCCGATTCAACCGGCTGAAGCCGGTCACTACGAACCGCCGCTGGCGGCGAAGCGGCTGGCCCTGGCCCGGTCCAGGCCGCCAACAGCACCGTCAAATCCTGAAAATTCACCGGCGTCCCGTCCTCGTCGACCAAATTCCCCTCGGCCGCCGAAACATCTTGGTTCCAGTTGGCCAGCAAGATCGTCAGATCCTGAAAATCGACAAACCCGTTACCCGTCAAATCGGCCGGCGAAATGGGCGAAGCGTTCAGCGTCAAACTGCCCAGTTCCACGTCGTCCCACGATACGTTGCCGAGGTTGAAGCGGCTTAGTTGCAAGTCGCCTTCGCCCAGCGAGAAGCGGATCTGGCCGTCGGTCGTGGCGATGTACTCGATGGTTGCCAGCCGGGCCCATTCGTCTTCCACCCCCAGGCCCGCGGAGAAGGTTCCGCCGCCGAGCCGGTCGATCAGGCCATCGGCCGCTTTGATCACACCGTCTGAGAAGACGCCGAATTGATCGCTGTTTTGCACGTCGATGGCGCTCGCCTTGGTGGAGTCGAACAGCAGGTCAACCATTCCGCCGGTGATGCCTTTGGCGTCGTTAAACAGATCCCTCAGCCAGACCTCGATGTAGAAGGTCTGGCCGCTGGCCACCTCCCTCATCGTCTCGGGCAATTCCGCCACCCGCTCCACGTCGCGCGGTGTCGGCACGGCCACCAGTTCCACGCGAATCGGCGTGCCGGCCGCGGCGCCCGGCGTATCGGCCCGCGGATCGGGCAGCCAGGCTTCTGGGTAATTCTCCGGGAAGCTCACGAAGGCGTCGGGCTTGCTGCGGTTCACGTTGGCGACGAAGAAGCTGAAGTCGCCGAAATCGACCAGGCCCGACTTATCGAAATCGGCCCACCACACGATCGGCTCGGCCCCGTCGACCGTCTGACCAAAGGCCGGGGCGAAGCGGGAAAAATCACCCAGATCGATCAGCCCGCTGTCGTCGACGTCGTAAAACACGGCCCACACCGGCGTCTCGGGCGCGGGGCTGATGCGTGTCTCGACGCCGGGGAATTGCAGATTCGACAGACCGAGTCCCAGATCGTACGGCCCGATGCTCTGGCCGGCCACGTCGACTTCCGCTTCGTCGGCCGCAGTCGGCTCAAAGCGAACGCGGGCCAGCAGCGCATGATCCGCGTCGCCAATCCCGCCGCGAGTTGTCAGCGCGCCAAGATTGCGGATCAGTCCCGCCGCGTCGTCGATCGTCCCGGTAGTTTGATCGGAAAACGCCGCCCCATGCTTGATCTGCGTGGCGGTGAATCGCGTTGTGTCGTAGACCAGGTCGAGCGTTCCGCCGGCAATGCCGATGCCGTCGTCGTCAGGCGTGCTGACCCAGACTTCGACCCAGAACGATTCCCATTCGTGCAGGAACTCCGCGTCCTTCGGCAACGTCTTCGTTTGCCCCAGCGCGTCAACATTCGTCGGCTGCCGAACCACCGTCATGTCAAACTGCACCAGCCCGCCAACCTGCTCGACGGTCAGCGTGGAGGAGAGATCGACCTTGTCCCAGGGCACGTTCCCCAGCCCGGACCGGCCAAATGCCGACCGACCCTCAGAGAGTGTGAACGTAACCGGCCCCGCCGCCGTAGCCAACACCTCGACATACCCCAGCCGTGCCCAAGTGGGGGCGATGCCGACGCCCGCCTCGAAAGTTCCGCCGCCGAAATCGTCGACGAGCCCGGTTGGGTCGTCAATCTCGCCCGTCGTCAAGAAATTGAACAGGCTGCCGTGGGACAGCGCCGTCACATCCGCCGGCGCCGTATTATAACCAAGATCGACGGTCCCGCCGCTGATTCCCAGGCTCGGCTCGTCAATGTCTTGCACCCACACCTCAACAAAATAGCTCGTCCCGGCGGCGACCTCAGAAAGCGAGGCGGGCAGTTCGCCCAGCGTGTCCTCGCTGCTCGGCTGCGCAACCGCGACCAGCGCCACGTCGACGATCTTGGTTCCCACGACAATCGTCACCGTGGCAATCTCCGAAAGGCCCTGTCCGTCGCTGGCCCGATAGGTAAACGAATCCGTCTGATCAAACGTCGGCCCCGGCGTATACTCGAACGACCCGTCGCTAGCCCATTGCAACGTCCCGTGCTGCGGATCGCTAACCACTTGCATGGTGAGTTCGTCGCCCTCGACGTCCGAATCGTTCGCCAACAGACCAGCGGCCACATCCACGACCAAAGCCCCTGTAGTCGGCACGCTGAACGAATCATCCACCGCTACCGGCACGTCGTTGACCGGCCGCACGGTGATCGTCACAGTGGCGACGTTCGACTCAGTTGTGCCATCATCGATCCGATAGGTGAACGAATCGGTGCCGTAGAATTCGGCCTCTGGTTCGTAGGTAAACGTGCCGTCCACATTGAAGGCCAGTTTGCCGTGCCCGGGTTCGTCAACCACGGCGGCAGAGAGCGCGTCACCGTCGGCGTCGCTGTCATTCAGTAACACGCCGACGCGGTTACCACCGGTTACCGCCAAGTGCATGGCCTGCACTTCCTGGGGGCTGAGAATGCGGTCGTAAACACGCACATCATCGAGCAGCCCGTGCCACGAAGCGCTGTGTACGTCGGGGTTGACGTGGTGACCAATGAGCCAGGGGTTGACCGGGGGGCCACGACGGAATGTTCCCGTGCCAACCGCTACGCCGTCTCGATAGACGATGGCGTCCCCGCTGATTCGATTGAGCGTAAGGGCGTAGTGTTCCCACTGGCCGACGACGGGATTGCTCGGCGCATAGGCTTCACCGCTCTGATACTCGAAGTAGATTCCCACGCCGCCGGCGATTTCGGTGTTTTGCAAGAGCCAGCCGAAGATGCGCGGGTTGAGCGTCCCGGTCTGATCCAATCGCGTCCACACCGAGATCGTGTAGGTGTCCCTGCTCGCAATCACGTCGGAAAGCTCGACGTAGTTGTTGTTGTCGCCCATGTCGAGCGCCCCACCAACAACGCCCTCGACCCAGGTGTCTTCACTCGCATCCCAGTTAACGAGCGTGCCGTCCAGCTGGCCCGCAACGTCGGAAAGCACTTCGCCGGACGTCTCGTCGAACGTCCAATGATGCATCAGTCCGTCGCTGGGGGCCAACGCCTTGGTCGACACCAACAGCGTGTCCTCGTCGACTTCATACTCATCATCCACCGCCGTCGGCGCATCGTTGACGCTTTCTACCGTGATTTGCACCAGCGCAGGAACGGAACGCCGCGAATCCACGGTTGCGCGATAACTGAAACTGTCGGTGCCGAAGAAGTTCTCCTCGGGCAGATAGGTAAACGAACCGTCGGCGGCCAGGACCAAGTTGCCGTGTTGCGCGTCGACTTCGAGGACAGCCGACAGGCTGCCGCCCTGCGTGTCGGAATCGTTGGCGAGAACTCCCGACGCAGCGGGAACACTTAGCAGTTCGTCTTCCCCAGACGTGTAACTATCGGCAGCGGCCGAGAGCGACGGGTTGCCGTCGTTCTCGTACCAGGCGATCGTGTTGTCACCTGTGGACGCACTAAACACGTCGAGGTCGCCGTCGCCGTCCACGTCCGCCGCAATGGCGCTTCTGGCCCCATCGACGTCGGTGCTGATGGTGTGGGGCGTGAAGCCTCCGCTGCCATCGTTCTCGTACCAGGCTATCTTGTCGTCGTTGTAAGACGCGCTGAGCACGTCGAGGTCACCGTCGCCGTCCATGTCCGCCACAGACACGCTCTGGACATTGTCGGCGTTTGCGCTGATCGTGTGCGGCGTAAAGTTCTCGCCGCCGTCGTTCTCGTACCAGACGATCTTGTCGTCATTGTAGGACGCACTGAGCACATCCATGTCGCCGTCACCGTCTAGGTCCGCCGCGATCACGCTCATGGCCCCATCAGCGGTCGAGCTGATGTTGTGGGGCGTGAAGCGCTGGCTGCCGTCGTTCTCGTACCAGTCGATTTGGTCGCCGGTGCGGGACGCGCTGAGGACGTCGATGTCGCCGTCGCCGTCTACATCCGCCGCAAACAGCCGTCTGGCCCCATTGGCCGCGGTGCTGATGGTGTGAGCCGTGAATTGTTGATTGCCGTCGTTCTCGTACCACGCGATCTTGTCGTCGTCCCGTGAGGCACTGAGCACGTCGATGTCGCCGTCACCGTCCATGTCCGCCACAATCACGTCAACGGCCCAAAAGGCGAGGGTGGTGATCAAGTGAGGCGTGAAGCGTTGGTCACCGTCGTTTTCGTACCACACGATCTTGTTGTCGAAGACTGACGCGCTGAGTACGTCCATATCGCCGTCGCCGTCCACGTCCGCCGCGAAGACACGTATGGCGAAATCGGCCGCGGTGCTAATCGTGTGGGCAACGAATCGTCCGCTGCCGTCATTCTCGTACCAAGCGATCGTATCGTCAAATTGGGACGCACTGAGAACGTCGATGTCACCGTCACCGTCCACGTCTGCCGCGAACAAGCTTGTCGGTCCATTCGCGGCGGTACTGATGATGTTCTGCCCCAAGTACACGTTGGACGACTCGGCGGGCGGAATGATCGTGACTCGATAGTCCTCGACTTCACCATCCGCCGCCGATCCGCTTACGCCCAAATCACCTTTGGTGCTCAAGCGAAACCGGGCAAAAGTGTTGCCGGACGCTGCCCAACTCGGCACGTCGAACTGCAAGGCGTTGTCGCCGTTGCTGACGGGCGCGGCGTCGAAGATTTGCTCGCCAGGCCCGCCCCAATTCCCGTCGCCGTTGAAATCAATCCAGGCATCGAGCTTCGCGCCGGCCGGCGCGTTCTGGACGTTCACGGACACGCTGGCGTCGAGCTGGCCAACACGAATCGAGCCAAAGGTCACGCCGTCTTCGTCTGCTCCGTCGCCATCGGCGGCGTCGGAGGGCTGTCCGTCACTTTCGTTGTCACGGTTCGAACCGAGCGTTGGCCCGGTTGCATTGTGAACGGGTCCGTCGTCAGCAGACAGCGTCGGATAAGGCGAGGGGGCGTCGCCCCAATCGACAACACCCGGCATAACGATGGTCACAGTCGCTGTGGCGGAAAGGCCGGAGGGGTCGACGGCTTGATACGTAAACAGGTCGCTGCCCGCAAATCCTGCCTTCGGTGTGTAAGTGAATGACCCGTCTGGATTGAAGCTGAGCGTGCCATTCTGAGGATCGGACAACAAAACTGCTGTCATTACCTCGCCTTGTGGTTCACGGTCGTTGGCTAGAACTCCCTCGGCAGCGTCAACCACAATCGCTGTTCCCGGCGACGTCTCGTAGATGTCGTCTACAGCCACCGGCGACTGTGCCGAGACGTTGATCGTGGCCGTGGCGAGGTTGGAGGTGAACAGCGGGGTTACGAGGGTGTAGGTGAAGCTGTCTTGCCCGGTGAAATCGTCGGCCGGGGTGTAGGTGAAGGAGCCGTCGGGGTTGAGGACGAGGGTGCCATTGCTAGGGCCGGTCAGCAGCACGGCGTCGCCAGGAGCGTTGCCGCCGAAGTCGTTGTCGAGGACGCCGGCTTCGGGGTCGGCGATGAGCGGGGTGTCTTCGTCGGTTTGGTAGGTGTCGTCTGCGGCGACCGGGGTGGTCGGCAGGCTGGCGTCGAGGTCGAGGACGAGCGCGGTGGGTGGCATGGGGTTGCCGGTTTGGTCGGCGATTTTGGAATCGCCGCTACTGAGGGTGATCGTGTATAGGCCCGCGTCAAAACTGCCGGCGGTGGGCGTGAGGGTGATCTGGTCGGCGGCGGCGTCGAAGCTGAAGGTGTAGTCGGTAAACGGGGCGGCGTCTTTCGTAACGCTGAGCGCCTCGGCGGTGACGCTGGCGTCGTCGAGGGCGTAGTCGTCGAGCCCGATGACGAACGTATCGCGCAGGCCGACGCGGACCTCGCCCGCGGTCGCGTTTTCGTCGGCCGGGCCATTGTCGAGCGGGTCGAGGAGCGTGGCGGTCGGCGGATCGACGTCGTTGAACGTAAAGTCGATCGACAGCTTGGGGCGATTGGCCGCCGTCGTCGCTTCGCGAGAGTCGAAACGCACGCTGTTGCT
>JADFKK010000249.1 GCA_022564995.1 Planctomycetota bacterium
CCGAATAACGACGGGGGATCGTCTTTCTATTCCCACCCTCACGCAACCCCAATCAGCCGATTCGCAATAAACTCATGCCACCACAATGCTTAAGTGTGCTATCATGCAGCTAAGTGGCGCTGTCCAAGTAATAGGCTACGAAAAGGGAATCCGGCCCGATGTCAAACGGTGGTTCCGACATGGCCGCCAATTCATCCGCCCAGACCCGCAGCACCTTGCCGGTCCGGTGTTCCTTTGCGACCATGCAGATCGGCGTCTGCCGCTCGCCGGCCGGGGAGTGGAACTCGAAGTCCACCGACCATATTTCTTTGAATGAATCGAACACGGTCAGACCTCCCCCCGCAAAGAGCGCAGGATGGGATGGTCGTGGCTGGTGATGTGGCGCCCTTGGAAACACAGCCGCAGCACGTCGCGGAATTCCAGATCCTCGGGCCACTCGGGCTCGGATAGGCTGCCGGTGGCTGCGAAAGTGTCATACATGCCGGCGGCCATGTTCGCGGACAGCTTGATCCAATCCCGCTCGGCAAGCTCGGCAGCTCGCAGGGCGCTATCGTTCCAGGCATTCGAGCGACCATCCGGGCTGGGCAACTTGCACGGCCAAAGAATCAACGTCCCTTGCCGCGTGATTGTTGTGAACAGAACCACCGGCTTAATCTCATCGCTCAGGTCAATCCACAAGTCGCGGTCGACCGTGTAGCTCTCTCGGCTCACGTCATCAGTCAAGAGCGCCGTTTGCAACCGCCAATCTTCGCCGGGCCGAACGCGGACGAATTCCTGTCGGCCAGGCTTGCGACAAATCACGTTGGTCAGAACTTTCTTAACACCCACCGACGCCGCAAAGTCCTGCCCCAGCCGCAAGCTTGCCGGATCGAATGGATCGGGCTTCGTCTGCTGCCCGATTCGATTGACCGGCTCGGCTGCCGGGGCCTCCTGTTGGACCTG
Organism: Planctomycetota bacterium; assembly: GCA_022564995.1. Classification (GTDB taxonomy): domain Bacteria; phylum Planctomycetota; class Planctomycetia; order Pirellulales; family JADFKK01; genus JADFKK01. Next base: position 943 of record JADFKK010000249.1, read on the forward strand.
TTGGCCATTACCGTCAGATTCTGTTAGAATTTCTTTCGTCATCATTACACCTTTCGAGTTTTGAAACGGGCGTCACTTTCGCAGGTGGTTCGCCCGTTTCTATTGGGAAGTCCAGCTACAACGCCGGACTGAATACTTGAATAATTGGCCGCTCTGCAGGAGAGGCTGCGAGAGATCGGCGCGACCGTGATGCCGTTGGTCGGGTGTTCTGCTGGGAGGGTTGCCATATCTCTAATCCGTTCGATGTCCGCCGAATCCGTGCCGACGATGCCTGCTATGCCGCGGCCAACTCGGCCTTCTCCCGAAAAGCCCACGGCTCGTCTTCCAAATACCACTGGTCGAACTTCTCCACGGGTGCTTCACTCCAGCGGTCAACACCTCGACTGTTGAAGCGAAGCATCGCCAAGACCTCGTTGACGTATTCCGGCAAGATCGGTTTTTTCATGTACTCAACGGAACTTGCCTGCATGTCGTAGACCACGATCCAGGTATATCCGGGATAGGTGTTGGAAGGTCGCACCTCAGCGACCCTCGCGTCATCGTCCCTTGCGAAGATGTATTTACCGGCGGGGATGTCAGGCAGGTCGTCGTGATCGAGTTGATCGGCACTCGGAAGCATCGCCTTCGTCTGTGCCAACATCTTCAACGCATCTCGGACGGTCAAATCCGCAGCCGTTGCGCTTTTGGCCTCAAGCTCCGGCCACTGTTTCGCCAACTTCATGTAGGCTTGTGCTGTGCGCGCCGAGCCGCTGAAGTGGTCCTTTAGCCGCTTCCCCCATTCGCCGTGCCGACACTCCGCCTTCGCCGAGATCAGCAAGTCGCCACATTCCCGGGCTCGATTGATCGCTGATCGTGCGGCTTGCTCGGCCGCTTCGTGATGGGCGTTGATCTGTTTCCAGATTTTCGATTTCGTTATGGTCGTTGCCATGTATCCCCTTTCGTCCCTTCCCGGGTCGCCGCACCGCGCGGTGGCGATTAATCCTCTTGCACCTCGCTTCCGAGATATTTAATCCAATCGCTCCCCAACACCCAGACGCTGCTGCCGTGTTGTCGGCGTAGCGTGATGCCCAACTTCGTCGCGTTCTTGCGAGCGCTTCGCCAGGCCCATTCACCCAAACCGGCACGCTTCAAAAAGTCTGCGAGCGGATAGGCGACGTTGGCCTGGATGGGGCCGAGGGTCGGGTTGGCGGTTTCGATGGCCATGTCCGTTGGCTCGGGGCGAGCGTGCCCTGACTCCTGATCTCAAAACAAAAAAACCCCGCAGCGGGACGGTTCAGCGTGGCAAGGCGAGAACCGGGCCCGTGCGGGGCGTGTACGTTTTGTCGTCAGCGTGCCTTGCCAGGCAAATGGATCGGAAATCCGAAGTGACGGATATCCATGAACCACTGTCTACAGTATTCTGGTCTCGGTGGAGATTACAAGTGGCGATTTTCACTAATTATCCGTCACGGTGTCTCTGAGGAGTTTTCCGTCACGGTGCCCTTTGGCGAGAATGTGTCTTAGATCGCTCGATTGGGCGACCAACCTGCCAGCAGGGCTTGACGCAGTGGCGAATATATAAAAAATGCCGCCACGGTGAGTTTTGCCTCTCGAATCCAAGATAAAGGGTGCCCGACGTGTTTGATCTAGTGAATTTCAGTACGGTGATACCTCGCACTGGATTCGAGTGGACTAGCTTGCGTCCCTTTAGAGGTAAGGCATCTGAAGCAAGTCGGGTCGCACGGGATTTTCTGGTCGACCCCTGGGTGCTTGACCCTAATGAAATTTTGCCAAGTGGTGATAGCGAGGACCATGCACAGATGATTCCGACAGCCTATGTTTCGGCAGAGCTTGAAGAATGGAACCGGAGGTTCGAAGAGCTGTGGACACAGGTGTTTCCGTTCGACGGCGTTGTTCCTGTGTTCGATAGGCTTGCCTCCATCGACGCCGAAAAAGACGCAATTCGAGACTTCGCGAATCAATACGGAGCGTTTGGTATAGGTGACTTTGGAGCAAGGAACGAGGCGCGTGGCCTGCGCACGCCGGATGCTCCACATTGGGTGTTGCGTAGCACAAGAATGAAGACGAGAATATGGCCGCAGATGTTTAGGGATTCCAAGGGAAGCGTTGTGTACGGAGATCCGTTGTCCGCGTGGCTGGAAGACCTAAAAGCGATCAAAGTATGTGTCCGAATTTTTCGCGCTCTACTCACCGACGACTATAGCTCGCTGGATTCGATGTTTGACTTCATTGAGGATGAGTCCATTATCATTGCGCGGGCCAGAGGGTTCAATCATCCTAGCTACTTCCACAAAGTCACCGACTTGCAACGTCGCAAATTGGGCATGACCGCTGCGGGCCATCTGGTGTGCGCTCTCGTCCATCAACGTATTAGGACATCCTGCGAAACATCCCTTCAGTTTCATCCGATTGACAAGGTGTTCACGTTTGCGTATCACCCCATTACCTTCCGAGACGCCATTTGGTTCGAGCTGTCCGCAGCCGCGCACGAATTGGGCGAGTTCAGGGAATGCGAAGCGTGTGGCCACCTGTTCAACACCGGCGACGACGGTTCAAGTAAGAGCCGTCTCTACTGCAGCGCCGGGTGCCGGATGAAAGCATTGCGTGACCGCCAGAAAAGGGCCCGCCAATACCGCGCCGACGGAATGCACCTTTCAGGGATCGCCAGCAAACTCGGCACCAAGATGAAAACGGTCAAAGGCTGGGTCAAAGACGTCCCGCTGCCGTGATGGCAAAACCCCCGATGGTGTAGCTGCCACCCAAAACGCCACCCAAAGCTTGCCACTTCCCGTGTTCTCTCGAAAATCGTTCGTTAAAAAACCGCTATACAGTCGGCAATTCTCGGAACGACCAAGGGGTGTTCAAGGGCTCTAACTGGATTTTGATTCCCTCATTCCAGGTTCAAGTCCTGGCCGGGTAACTGGGGCTTCTTGTCCCGTTTTGCACTCTGCCGTATCGAACGGCGGCGAGGCCCGATTTCTTGGGGTTTCGGCCGATGTCTCTGGGCGATGTCTCTGCCCGGGGCTGGGGCCTCTCTGCCCACGGTAGATTATCCGCTTGCAATCCACTGGGCCGCAAGCATAGCGGAATTAAGAGGCTTTTCTTTCGCCCGCTGACAGTTCTGGACGAGGGGTGCAATCTTCAAGTCGAGCGAGCCGCAAATGCCGGCTTGTCTGAAGGTCTGCGCTGGCGGTCGTATCGTGTCGTTTGACCGGTCGTCGACATGCCTCGGATGAGGTCACTCGCCATGAAAGACGTCACGACGTTCCACCAAGAGGTCGGCCGTGTTGCGCTGCGGCGAGGTCGCGCCGCTCGGGCGATGTGTTTGTCGCTGGCGGTAATTTTGTCTAGCGGTATTTTATCTACCGGCACCGTGACTCAGGTGGCTCGGGCGCAATTTTCTACGGAAACCAAGCTCACCGCCTCCGATGCCTCGGTCGGCAGTCGGTTTGGTCAATCGGTCGGCCTCAGCGGTAACACGGCGATCATCGGAGCACACAGCGATGACGACGCGGCAGCCGGCGCCGGCGCGGCCTATTTGTTCGACGTAACTACAGGCAATGAGTTGTTCAAACTCACCGCCGGCGACGCAGCGGGCGGCGAATCGTTCGGCGGGTCGGTCGCCATCAGCGGCAACATCGCCATCGTGGGAGCCGAGGCCGATTCCGACGCCGGCACCGGTTCCGGCTCGGCGTACCTCTATAACGTGGCCACGGGCAAAGAGCTGTTCAAGCTCACCGCCTCCGACGCCGCGGCGTTTGACAAGTTCGGCATTTCCGTGGCGATCAGCGACGGTGTGGCGATCGTGGGGGCGGAAGGCGCAGCGGACAATTCTGGCTCGGCCTACGCCTTCGACGTAGCCACGGGCAATCAGATACTAAAACCGACCGCCTCCGACACGGCCCTCAGCGACCGGTTCGGCCGGTCGGTTGCCATCAGCGGCTCCGCGGCCCTCATCGGCGCGAATGGCAACGACGACGGCGCGGGCTTTGAATCGGGATCGGCGTATCTGTTCGCAAGCACTTCGCTCGCCAGCGACCTAACCGGAAACGGGTTCGTCGACTTCGAGGACTTGACGGTATTGCTGGCCAACTGGAATCAACAGGTCGGCTCCGAACTGGGAAACCTCGTCGATCCGACCAACACGCCGGTCAACTTCGAGGATCTGACCGTGTTGTTGGCCGGCTGGACTGGGCCTGGGCCGGCCGGCGCGCCCGAAGCGGCGTTGGCTGCGGAGGCGGTGCCGGAGCCGTCGGGGCTGATGTTGGCCGTGGCTGGATTGTGCGGCATGGGTTGTTGGCGACGAAGAAGGGCGCGGACTTAGGCCGCTGCGGAAGAATTGAGACGGCTGGCTGATGTTCGGATACCCAGGCATAAATGCCTGGGCTAGTTAAAAGTGTTTTACCTCACTGACTTACATCATTGCTTCACTTGACTGTGAGGAACTATCACATGTTCACGCGACTGAACGCGCGCAAGATCGTCGCTGGCCTAATCGCGACCATCGTCATCGGGGGCCACGTCGTTCTGATCGGCGGCGCCGGCGCCGCGACGCTCAAGATCGATTTCACGGCGGGCGGATCGAGCGGCACTTTGCAGGCCGGCTATCAGGAGTTTTCGCACGACGTTGATGGCGGTGCGATGGTGACCAAGCCATTGACGAGCGAGCTGGGAATCGGCGGCACGGTCGACGTCTCCATCTCCGGCAATACCCACTGGCGCAGCTACGGCGAGGCAGACGGAATGTTTGCTTCCCAGAGCGATCTGCTGCGAGATGGCCCGCTCTGCAATGGCCCATGCACGATGACGCTCGGCCTCGGCAATCTCGCCAGCGGCACCTACGAAATCACGACGTATCACCACACGACCTTTTTCGGACCCAACGAGAAAATCCTCGACCTGTTCGACATCGCGCTGACCGACAGCGTGCTGACCGACAGCATCGTCGTCGCCCGCATCGAAGAGTCCGACAACGCCAGTTCAGGCCTGTCGACCGCGACGTTCCAATTCACCGTATCAGGCGGATCGCCGGTTGAGATCGACTTGCTAAGGACGGTAAACACCGAAGGGATGCACATCACACTGGCCGCAGTGAACATCCAGCGCGTCGGTTTTCTGATTCCCGAACCGAGTTCGATCGTGCTGCTAACGATCGGGCTCATTTCGTTCCTATCGCTCTCGCAACGGCGCCCACGCCGCCGGCCGGCGTGACGATGGGCGAGGCATTCCACAAAACGTCGGTTCGCCGTTCGTCGGGTGTCACTGCTGAACAAGCCAGCCGTGGCACTCGCCGCCATCGGGCGCTGTCGCTGGAACCGCTCGAAGCCCGCCATCTGCTGGCGGTCGGTCCGATCATTAGCGAGTTCTTGGCCGACAACAACGGCGGCCTGCTCGATGCCGACGGCGATTCGTCGGACTGGATCGAACTGCTCAATCCCGGCAGCGAGGCGGTCAATCTCGACGGTTGGTTTCGATGTTACGGACGGGGCCGCATTACCCAACGGCGACTCGCTGAAAATCGACTTCAGCCAGGGCGTCATTCGGCCTCTGCAAAGCGGCTGGCAAGAATTTGCCTTTGGCATCGACGGCGGCGAGAGCGTCACGCGGTCGTTTGCCAGCGACCATTTGGCCGGCCCCGGAAGCCGTGTCGACGTGACCATCGCCGGCAACACACACTGGCGCGATTACGACCCGGCCACCGGTCAGTTCGCCCAGTTGAGCGATCTATTGCGCGACGGACCGCTATGTAACGTGGCCTGCAACATGCGATTGACGTTCGACGGATTGTATGACGGCAGCTACGAAATCACTCTCTATAACCACACGACGCAGTTTGGCATTCGCGACGGAGATCCGTTCACGCCGTTCGACATTCTGCTGACCGACGGCATCGATGAGGGCAAGCTGGTGGCCGACAAGGTGATTATGTCGGACAACACCAGCGACAAGTTGGCGATCGAAACGATTGCCTTTTCCGTCGTAGACGGTTCGCCGATCGAGATCACCTACAGGAAACCCGGCAACCATGACCACATGGCCCTGTCTGGCTTCGAACTGGTTCGCATCTCGACGCCCAGCGTAATCGGCAGCGTCGCGACCGATCTGTCCGGGGCAATGCACGGCGTAAATACCTCGGCCTACGTTCGCACCGAGTTCGAAGTCGCCGTGGGAGTCGAATTCGACCAACTGCAATTGCGCATACAATACGACGACGGCTTCGTGGCCTATCTCAACGGCACCGAAATCGCCCGCCGTAACGCGCCCGAGGCGCTCGACTGGAACGCCGCGGCAACCGCGGAGCGTATCGTCGACGAAGCGGTCGTGTTCGAGGTAATTGACGTATCGGCCCATCGCCAAGCGATTCTGCCAGGGCAAACCAACGTGCTGGCGATCCACGGCTTGAACCTTTCGGCCGACGACGACGATTTCTTGATCTCACCAGAGCTGTCCGGCACGGTCGTGCTCAGAGACCGGCTAGTCTATTTTGACGCGCCGACACCCGGCGAGGCCAACCTGGGCGGCTTCGACGGTTTTGTGGAAGACACGACGTTCAGCGTCGATCGCGGCATCTTCCGCTCGGCGGCCGAGGCGTTCGACGTGGAAATCACCACCGCCACGCCCGAGGCGATGATCGTCTACACGCTCGACGGCAGCCCGCCGGAAGTTGACGAGACGGGAGCGATCGTCAACGGCCGGGCTCACACCGCGCCGCTTCACGTCGATCGCACCACCACGCTGCGGGCCGCCGCTTTCAAGATCGGCTTCATTCCGACCAACGTCGACACACACACGTACATTTTTCTCGACGACGTGTTGAACCAGTCGAGCACGCCGCCGGAAGGATTTCCGGCCACCTGGGGCGGAACCTTCACCGACTGGGGCCTCGATCAAGACCCGGCCAGCTTGAAGTTAATTGCCGGTGATGCCAGCTTCACGCTGGCCGAAGCGCGTGAGGTGATCGCCGACGCGCTGACGGCCCTGCCCACGATGTCGATTGTGATGGACGTCGACGACATTTTCGGCGCCCAGCGCGGCATCTACGCCAACACGCTTCTCGGCGGCGGCGATTGGGAGCGGCCGACGTCGGTCGAGTTGATCGACCCCGACGGCAAGACGGCCTTTCAAACGGACGCCGGCATCCGCATCCAGGGCTTCACGTCGCGCCGCCCCGACCGTAACCCCAAGCATTCGCTACGGCTCGTATTTCGCAGGCAATACGGCGACGCGAAGCTCAACTACCAGTTCTTCGACGACTCGCCGGTCGACCAATTCGACACGCTCATCCTAAGGTCCAATTCGCAAGACGCCTGGGTCGACAGCAAGCCCGGCAATCGGCTCGGCACGTTCATTCGCGACCAGTGGGCCCGCGAGACCCAACTGGCCATGGGGCAGCCCGCCGCCCACGGAAATTGGGTCCACCTGTACATCAACGGGCTGTACTGGGGCGTTTACAATCCGACCGAACGGCCCGACGCCTCCTTTGCCGCGTCGTACTTCGGCGGCGAAAAAGAAGACTACGATGCGATCAAGAATCACGAGGAAGTGATCGACGGCGATGACGGGGCCTACCACGAATTGCTGGCGCTCGTTCAGAACGATCCGAACAACTTTTCGTCCGGCTATCGCGACCTCTCCAGCAACGCGGCTTACCAGCAAGTGCTCGGGTACGTCGACGTGGTCAATCTGGCCGACTACATGATCCACAACATGTACGCTGCGGCCAACGACTGGCCGGGCAATTACTACCTCGGCATCGATCGCACGGCCGCCGGCACGTGAGGCGGCGGCTTTCGGTTTTTCGACTGGGATAACGAGCGCGGTTTCAAGCCGGAAGTGAACGTCAATCGCACGCTGCCGCGCGGAGACGATGCCGATTCGCCGACGAAATTTCATCACGCCCTGCGGAGCAACGCCGAATACCGGCTGCTGTTCGCCGATCAATTGCATCGGGCACTCTTCAGCAGCGGGGCGTTGTACGTCGATCCGGACCATTCGCAGTGGGATCCGGAGCATCCCGAGCGGAATGTGCCGGCGGCCCGCTTCGTCGAGATCGCCGAGAGCATCGACCAGGCGCTGATCGCCGAGAGCGCCCGCTGGGGCGACGTGCGCGATCAACTTTACACGCCGGACAATCAATTGCTTTCGCTGCGCAACAGCCTGCTCACCAATTGGTTTCCAGATCGCTCGCAGATTCTGCTGAATCAGTTTCGCGCCCAGGGGCTTTATCCGAATCTCGCGGCGGCCGAGTTCAATCAACACGGTGGCAGTATCGCGGCGGGTTTTCAGCTTACGGCAGTCGCGCCGCAGGGCATCATTTATTATACAACCGACGGCAGCGATCCGCGGACGGCGCTCACGGGCGAGCCTTCGCCCGGCGCCCAAGTGCTCGACGGGCCGCTGGCGTTGAGTGACAGCACGCACGTCAAGACGCGCGTGCTCTCCGGCAGCACATGGAGCGCCTTGAACGAAGCGACATTCCTCGTGCAGCCGCCGGCGCTAACCATCAGTGAGATTCACTTCAACCCGGCCGCCCCGCCCGAGGCCGACTCGCGGAACAACGACGATTTCGAATTCGTCGAGTTGTTCAACTACGGCAGCGAGACGATCGATCTGGCCGGCGTGCGGCTGGTCGACGGCGTGCAGTTCGACTTCACCGGCAGCAACGTGACGAGCCTGGCAGCCGGTCAGTACACGATCGTCGTGAAGAACTTGGACGCTTTCACGTCGCGCTACGATATCACCCGCATCAACATCGCGGGGCAGTACGGGGGCACGGGCGATCAACTCAGCAATTCCGGAGAGCGAATCACGCTGGTCGATCGCTTCGATCAGGCGATCGTCGATTTCAAATTTAAGGACGGCTGGCACGATTTGGCCGACGGCGAGGGCTTTTCGCTCACGCGGACCGATGCAGGTGACGACCGTGCCGATTTGGAATCGCGCGCCGCCTGGCGGCCCAGCAGCGACCTCGGCGGATCGCCGGGCAAGGCCGATCGCCGTGCGACGCCCGATTTCGGCGCCGTCATTATCAACGAACTACTCACGCACACCGACGATGCGCTCGGCGATCGGATTGAACTATACAACACGACCGACACCGCGATCGATCTTGGCGGTTGGCTGTTGAGCGACGATCCGCTCAAACTGGACAAGTACGTCATCCCCTCGCCGGCAACCATCGAACCCGGCGGGTATCTCGTCTTCGATCAGTCGCAGCATTTTGGCAATCTGGCCGCCGCCGGCGTAAACGAGGTATTCGGATTCAGCGAACTCGGCGAGCGGGCGATTCTCTCGGCGGCCGACGCGTCGGGCCTGCTGGGATACCGGGCGACCCGCAAGTTCGGCGCGGCCCGCCGCGAAGTGAGCTTCGGCCTGCACGTCAAAAGCACCGGCGGCGACGATTTCGTGGCCATGCAGACGCAGACGTTCGGGGCCGACAACGCCCGGCCGCTGGTCGGTCCGGTGGTGATCCACGAGCTGCGCTATCGTCCCGAGGGCGGGCGGCTAGAGTTTATCGAACTGCGCAACACGTCGGCCGCCGCCGTGTCGCTGGCCGGCTGGTCACTCAGCGGAGTTCAGTTCGTTTTTCCGCCCGATGCGACGATCGACGCCGGCGGATTGCTCGTCATCGCGCCCGTCGATCCGCAATCGTTTCGCGCCGCCGAACGGATCGCTTTCGACGTGCCGATCCTGGGGCCGTATCTCGGTTCGCTCAACAACGGCGGCGAGGACGTGCGACTGTTCATGCCGGGTGACGTGGAACCGGATGGCACGTCGCCGCTGATTCAGGTTGATCGTGTGAAATACGACAACGCCCAGCCGTGGCCGCTGGAGTCGGCCCAACAGGGCGCGTCGCTGCAACGCATCGATCCGTCAGCCTACGGGAACGACGTCGCCAATTGGGTGGCCGGCCTCTACGGCGGAACGCCCGGCGATTTGCCGCTCAAGCCGATCGTGATTAACGAGATTCTTTATCGTCCGCTGTCGGCGTTGGTCGAACCGGCTCCGGCCGGCAATTTCGAGCCGACGGACGAAGAGTATGTCGAACTCTATAACAACAGTGACCTCGCGGTCGACGTGAGCGGTTGGAAATTCACGAGTGGCTTCGGCTATGTGATTCCGCAGGGCACGGTCATCGCCCCGCGCGGATATCTCGTGGTAGCCTCCGACGTCAACATGTTCACCGCCAGGTACGGCACGGTCGATCAGCTAGTCGGCGGCGACGGCAGCGGCAACGAACGGACCGATTGGATCGGAAAGCTCAGCAATTCCGGCGAGAACATTCGCTTCGAACGACCGGGCGGCGATCTGGTCGATCGGGTTCGTTACGCCGACAGCGGCGATTGGGGTGTGCGGCGCTGGGTGCAGGATTTCAACGGAGACGCCGGCGTCTGGGGTTGGCAGTGGTTCGCGCCGCACGACGACTTGGGACATTCGCTGGAGCTAATGAATCCGAATTTGACCAACCGGGAAGGTCAGAACTGGGCTCCCAGTGCCGCTCCGCTTGGCACGCCGGGAACCGCCAACTCGGTGGCCAGCAGTGACATCGCGCCGATGTTGGTCGACGTGATGCACTCGCCGGCGATCCCGCAGTCGAACGAACCGGTGGTCGTCAGCGCGCGGATCGTCAACGAGGCGGAATCGGGCGTCGAGGTGCGACTGTTTTATCGAATCGATCCGGCACGTCCCCTCGACGCCAACACCCCCACCTCGCCCACGCCGTTTGTCTCCTTGACGATGCGCGACGATTTGGCCAATAACAAGGATTGGCCGGTCGATCAGCCGATCTACCGCGTCGTGCTAACCTCCTCACAATTGCAAGGACTCCAGAGTAACGTCGCCGGCGGACCTCGTAGCGACGAACAGTACAACGCCACGTTCATCGTCCGCGATCCGGCCCGCGGCATCGACGTCGACAACGGCGACTTGGCTGCGTTCAATACGGACAACCGAGCGGTTTCGATTTTCTTTCGCGAGGCGCTGTTTGTCGGCGGCGAGAACATTGACGCGGTACACGTTCGCGACAACGGCAACATCATTCTCTCGACCACCAGCGGCGCCACGCTGGGCGGCCTGACGTTTCGCGACGGCGATCTGATCGAGTACAATCCCGCAGAAGACACCGCCACGCTGCTCATCTCCGAGGACGCCTTCGGTAACAACGTAGACATCGACGCAGTCTGGGTGAACGAACAGGCCGGCCGCATCAGCGAGTTGATTTTCTCGACCGACGGCACGTATGTCGTCGGCGGCGACGAATTCCTCAACGGCGATCTGGTCAAGGTTGTGATCCCGGGCGGTGTCAACCTGAACGAGACACCGCTCGATAGCTTCGACGGACTGGCCGTGACGCGCGTGCTGTCGGAGACTTCGCTGTTTGTCGGCGGAGCGAACATCGACGGCGTTCACAAGGACGGCGGATATTTCCTGATCTCGACGACCCGCAGCGAACAGATTGGTGATTTTGCGTTTACCAACGGCTCGATCGTCAGAGTCGACGCAGACAGCTCAACGGCCGAGATATTCTTCGACGAGTCGAACTTTTCCGACGGCAACGAAGACGTAAACGCCCTGTTCGTCGACCCCAGCCGCGACTTGCTGATCCTCTCGACCGACGGAGACAACGCCGGCCTGGGCACCGACACGGAGGTCTTCTACAACGTCTCGATCCGCATCCGCGGAAACGGCAGCCGCGAGGCGCTGCCGAGAAATCTCCGCGTGTCGCTCCCGGGCGACCAGCTCTTGGGCGGCCAGTCGGTGATTCCGCTCAACAGCCAGTATAGTTACAGTCAATTGCTCGGCCACACGGTATTCAACGAAGCCGGTCTCTCGGCCGAAGCGCCCACCAAGGCCGTGCAGGTTCGACTCAACAGTAACAACCCGGCCGCGACGGACAGCGTCGTAAATTTCGGCGCCTACGTTCAGTTGCAGGCCCGCGACGGAAACCTCGTCGAGGCGAATTACCCGCTCGACGGCGGCGGCAATCTATACGCGCTCGACGACCGCCCCGCCCCCGCTGGCAGCCTTACCGGACCCAACGACGCACACTTTCGGCAAACCCCCGACTTCGACTTCAAGGACCGCACCGGCTTTCCGGCGGGCACGCCCGGCGTTCACGACACCGGCTTCACGAAGCAAACCAACGGCAGCGACGACGATTGGAGCGATCTGCCGGAGTTGGCCCGTGGGTTGAGCACGTCGCTGACGCCGGATTCCTTGGGCGGGGACGACCTGAACTTCGTCCACAAGGTTAGCCAGATCATCAACGTCAACCAGTGGCTCAGGCACATGGCCGTGACCGGATTGATCCGCAACAACGAGGGCGGCTATGCCAGGGGTGGCCGTGGCGACGATTACGGGCTCTATCGCGGCGAACTGGACACGCGGTTCGAACTCGTGCCGCACGATCTCGACACGACATTTGAAGAGCCATTTGAAGACCTAATCCTGGGGAGCACCGATTCACCGTTCACAGGCCTGTTTCGTGTTCTCGAACATCCGGCTTTGCGGGCCATCTTCGCCGGACACTTGGAGGATCTGCTGGACACGGTCTTCAACGCCGAGCATCTCGATCCGACCATCGACGAGCTGTTCGGCGTCGGCGGCAGCGATTGGGTTTCGACGAACGTGATCACGTCGATCAAGAACTTTATCGTTGACCGCGGAAACAATGTTCGCACGCGCATTAGGAACGATATCGAGAACCTCGGCAACCCCGTCAGCCCCAATGATCTTTCGCAGTTGCCGGCGGAGTTTCAGAGTTTGGCGGATCAGCAGCGGTATTTGCGGATTTCGGAGATTATGTACAACCCGCGGGGCGAAGAGTTGGAGTTCGTCGAGTTGATTAACATGGGCGATGCGCCGCTCGATCTGACGGCACGACGATCGCCGGCGGCGGATTTGTCACGTTCAATCAGTTCGGCATCGGCGGCTTCGGCGTCAATTCGGCCACCGACGACGACGGCATCGTGGTCAATCCGCTCGGCAATCCCGGCGCGT
>JADFKK010000250.1 GCA_022564995.1 Planctomycetota bacterium
AACACGAAGGACGCAAAGGGAAAGAAGAGCTTGCCTCGTGTAATCGTCTTGTGTTTTTGGGTAAGGTATCCGGGAGGTTAGGCTTCTGTTTTCCCCTCTTTCGCCATGCTAGCTGGAGTCTAAGTGGCGCTGTCCAACTAAAGAATTAGGTACAACATTGACTTCCAAGCGAGTCACTGCCTACCAAGAATTCGCCTCCGCCACGCACGGTTAGCAAGAAAACCACATCAGAAATGTTTTCGTCAGCCCAGCCTCCGGGACGGGAATTTTGCAAAACAGGCGGCGGGCGATATGGCGGTTCGCAAGTCGCGATGGACAGAAGGGTTACGTTGAATTGACCGGGGGGTTTTGAGGCCCGCGAAAAAGTTGGGCTTTCGCATAATTGAGCCCCCGGATGGCCGAGGCGGTTTGCAAAATTGCATTTCGCGCCGGACCATTCGCACGAGGAAACACGGGGAATCGGCGTGCGGGCCGTTTGAGTAGAGCGACACTTGTGGGTTGCAACAAGGATCTTTTTGCGCGCGAAAACGGAAAAACGGGGGTTTTGGCGACAAAAAGCAGAAAGACGAAACGCGGAAGTGGCTGGGGCGCAAGGAGTTGGGAAATCGCGCGCGGTGGATTATGCAAAAACGAAGGGGGCGACGTCGCAAAAAGCGAAGAGAGCGGGCGGCGGCGCTGGTTACTTCACGTCTACTAACGCTTCGCCGAGGACGTCCATTCGCGGCCGGATGCCTAGCCCCGATTCGGTCGAGGCCTTCATGCGGCCGTTTTCTCTTTGCGGCGCGCCTGCGGCCGTGCTGACGGTGACGTAGCTGTTGAAGTCGGTGGCCGTGAAGAGCAGCTCGGTGGGAGTGCTGTGGGCCAGGTGGGCGATGGCGGCGGTGGTGATGTCGCCGCCCCAACTGTCTTCGAGCGTCATGGCGATGCCGAGCGAGACGCACAGGTCGCGGGCCTGGCGGGCTTTGGTCAGGCCGCCGAGCTTACTGATTTTTATGTTCACCACGTCCATGGCCCGATCGGCGTGGCCGCGGAGTAGCATGTCGATCGAATCGATCGATTCGTCCAACACGAACGGATGGTCGGTGCGGTCGCGAATCGACAGACACTCTTCGTAGCTCAGGCAGGGCTGCTCGATGTAGACGTCGACGTCGCGGACCGCACGGACCACGCGGGCCGCCTCGTGCATCAGCCAGCCGGTGTTGGCGTCGGCGATTAGCTTGTCGCCCGGCTGCATTTTTTCGGCGACGGCGTGAATGCGCTCGATGTCGGTATCGGGATCGCCGCCCACCTTGAGTTGAAACCGCCGATAACCCTCGGCCCGATAGCCGGCCACGTTGTCGGCCATCGTCTCGGGTGCCTGCTGCGAGATGGCCCGATAGAGCACGAAGTCGTCGCCGTATCGCCCGCCGAGCAAGTTGCAAACCGGCTGGCCGGTGACCTGACCGAGGATGTCCCAGCAGGCGATGTCGATGGGCGATTTAACATACGGATGACCCTTGAGGGCCGCGTCCATCAGTCGGTTCAGCTTACCGATTTGCGTGGGATCTTCGCCGATCAGGTGCGGGGCCAGCTCGGCGATACCGGCCCTCGCTCCGCCGCCAAAGGCCGGCAGATAAAACGGCCCCAGCGGACAAACCTCGCCGTGTCCGACGACGCCTTCGTCGGTTTCGACGCGAACGATCGTGCTGTCAAACACGTCGACCGATTTTCCACCCGACCATTTGTAGCTTCCCTCGTGCAGCGGAAGATCGACCTGATAAGCAGCAATGCGTGTGATTTTCATGGATTGATCTCGTAGGATGGGCAGTGCCCACCAAGAAAAAATCAGAAGCACGAAATCCTAAACAAATCAGAATGTCGAAATCCAAAACTCCAAGACGATCATGCTTCCTTCTTTCCGCGTCGACATTTCTGTCATTGGAACATTTGAATTTGTTTAGGATTTCGGATTTAGGATTTGCGTCGGTGGACAGTGCCCACCCTACAAAGACTTCAACTCATTGCCCACACCAACAGACACACCAGCCCCGCCACTCCCGCCAGCGCCGCGGTGACCAGCGCTCCGATGGCGTATTTGTTCAGGCGTGATCGCTTGCCGCGGCGGTGTTTTCCGGCGGTGCCGGGCAGCGAGGGGATGCGAACGGTTTCTTCCGTGGCGGCAGCAACACGCACGGTGCCCTGCGATGTTTGGCTTTGGCTCTCCTGGCCGCCGACGTCGATCTGCGAGATTCGCAGGTTGAACGGCCCCGTGTCGCGCGAGGCCAAGCCTTCGACCACGCCCAGCGGCAGCGGCGGCGGAGTGGGCAGCGGCGGGCCGTCGAACACGACGGGCGGCACGTCTTCGGTGGCCAGGGTCGACTCGACTTCGTCGCCGACCCAGGGGGCCAACCGCTCGACAACTTCGTGGCCGGTTTGAATTCGTTTGTCGCGGTCCTTTTCCATCATGTCGGCCAACACGCTGGTAAACGCTTCGCTCAATGCGGGGTTGCGGCGCCGGGGGTTGAGTGGCATCTCCTCGCAATGACGCCGGGCCTTTTCACGCGTCGATCCGCCGGGGAAGGGAACCTTGCCGGTCACCGCGTAATACATCGTGCAGCCCAAGCCATAAATATCGTTGGCCGGCGTTAAATCCCACGGCGTCTTGATCTGTTCCGGCGAAAGATAATCGGCCGTGCCGACGATCTTGTTCGCCCGCGAGTCTTGCTCGCTGCTGGTGTCGAACCATCCGGCCAGCCCCAGATCAGAGACCTTCGTGTCTCCGTCGGGCGTAACCAGCACATTGCCCGGTTTCACGTCGCGATGGATCAACCCTTGCTCGTGAGCATGAGCCAAGCCCTTGGCTGCCTGCGAGATGATCGTGGCCGCTTGCTGCATCGAGAGGCGTCCGCCGCTGCGAATCAGCCGCCGCAGATCGGTGCCGGGAACGTACTCAGTCACCATATAATAGATGTTGCCGTCTTTTCCGGCGTCGAACGCGCGGACCAGGTTTTCGTGGTCGAGCTGGGCCAGCACGCGAATCTCGCGAGTGAAGTTGGCGATGGCCTCGGGCGTGGTTTTGGCCTTCGGCAACACCTTGACCGCCACAACGCGGCCCATCATCGTGTGTTCGGCCTTAAAAACCTGCCCCATGCCGCCCTGTCCGATCGAGTCGATCACCACGTAGGGGCCGAGGTTGAATTTGGTGTGCCCGGCCAACAGTTGATCGGCCTGATAGGGATGCAGCACACCGGTCTCGACAAGCCGGCCGGCAAGCTGCCTATCGGTCACCTCGACCAACGGCGTGCCGTCGTCGGCGCCCGCCTCGTCGAGTTGCTCCAGCGCAGCGTCTAGCTGCTCCTGAGTGACCAGGCCGCTGATCATGGCGCATTCGGAAAAATGACGACGCATCGCGTAACTCGGCGAGGTGAAGCAAGCAAGTTGGAAGTGGCGACATAAACATCCGTTCGGTTGGGCAGGATCGCCCCTGGTTCCAGTGTACGGTGCCGAGGGGTGGGGCGCCAAGGTTTGAGGGACGGAGGGAAGGAGGGACGGAGGGGGAGAGGGAGGGAGGAAGGGAGGGGGAGAAAGCGGGAGGGAGGATATTTATTCTCTCCCCCTCTCCCCTCTCTCCCTCTCTCCCTCTCCTTTCGCTTCCCGCTACGCATCAATCCCGAATCTGCGCCACGCCTCCGGCAGCGGGGCGATGCACTCAATCTCACTGTCGCCGACGGGATGAACGAACTTCAGACGCTGTGAGTGCAGGGCGATGCCGACGGGAAACTCGACGCGGCTGCCGTATTTACGATCGCCGATGACGGGATGACCGCGATGGGCCAGTTGCACGCGAATCTGATGTTTGCGGCCGGTTTCCAGTTCAATCTCCAGCAGCGTGCCGCCATGGACGGCTTGCAGCGTGCGATAGGCGAGCCGCGATTCTTGGGCTCCCGGCTGATCGCGGTCGGTGACATGCACGCGGCGATGACGTTCGTCTTTTCGGAGCCAATCGACGCAAGTCTCCTCCGGCGGATCCATCACACCGGCAATCACCGCCCAATAGGTCTTCTCGACACGCCGCTCGCGAAACTGTTCGCTGAGTCGAGCCGCGGCCTTGCTGGTGCGTGCCAATAACACCACGCCGGTCACCGGAGCATCGAGCCGGCTGACAATGCCCAGGTAGGCTTTGCCCGGCTTCTGATACTTTTCCTTGATGTACCGTCTGACGATCTCCAACAGACTCGGCTTGTCGGCCGCCACGCCCATCGTCGGCAATCCCGCCGGCTTGCTCACGATCAGCAAGTGGTTGTCTTCGTAAAGCACGGGAAACGGAGCGGTGGTCATCTACTGCTCTTCTTGCAATTCCAGCCAGCGGTCTTCGAGCGTTTGCAGCTCGCCGGCTACTTCGGTGACTTGCTCGTGCAATTTTGCGGCCTCGGCCGCGTCGGTGCTGCTCATCAGTTGTTCGTTCAGATCGCGCCGCGATTCATCCAGTCGGGCAATTTTTCGCTCCAGATTTGAAATCTCTTTACGCAGCGATTGCCGCCGGCGATTCTGCTGTTTACGATCGACCTGTGCTGCCGCGGGCTTCCCAGCACTCTTCGACTTGGCTAGCTCCCGCTGGCCGTCCTCAATCTCTTTATTGACCCGATAGACGTAAGAATCGTAATCGCCAAGATAGTTTACCACGCGACCATCACGGACCTCGATCACGCCGGTGGCCACACGGTGCATGAAGTGCCGATCGTGGCTGGTGAACAGGATGGTGCCCTGATAGCCGATCAGCGCGTCGGCCAGCGCGTCGACCGACTCGACGTCGAGGTGGTTGCCCGGCTCGTCGAGCACGAGCACCGTGTGGCGGCCCAGCAAGATGCCGGCCAGGCACAGTCGAGCCCGCTCGCCGCCGCTGAGCACCTTGATCTTCTTGTTGACCGTGTCACCACTGAATAGAAAGTTGCCGGCCACGTTGAGCACCATCTGGTGGGTCGTGCCGGCGGCCGCGGCCCGTTGCAGATACTCCTCGATCGTCCAATCTTCCGGCAAGCCCGTATAAACATGTTGGGCGTAACATCCTAATTGGCAGCCGTGTCCCCAACGAGCCACGCCGGCCAGCAGCGGCAGCGAGTTGACCACGCTCCGCAAGAACGTCGTCTTGCCCTGGCCGTTGTCGCCGACCAAGGCCACCCGTGCCCCGTGCTCGATTTCCAGGTCGATACCTTCGGCCACCGTGAGGTTTTCGTATCCGATCGACATGCCGGTGCAGCGCAGGGCGGTTCCCTTGCGCGGCTCGACCTCGGGCACGCGCATGCGAACCTCCGATTCGGGGCCGTCGACGTCGATCAGCTCCAGCCGGTCGAGCTGCTTTGTCTTCGAGCGGGCTTGCGAAGCCGTGTTGGCCCCGGCCCGGTTCTTGGCGATGAACCGTTCCAACTGCCGGCGCTTGGTCGCGGTGGCGGCGTTAACGCGCTCGTCGTGCTGGCGCCGTTCGCGCTGCTGTTCGAGATAAACGTCGACGTCGCCGGGGAACATCGACAGCTTGCCGCGAGACAATTCCAGCGTGTGATCGCAGGTGGCCTTCAAGAACGCCCGATCGTGCGAGACAATCAGGCAGCCGCCGCGAAAGTTTCGCAAAAAGCGTTCCAACATGATCTGGGTGCGCAGGTCGAGAAAGTTCGTCGGCTCGTCGAGCACCAACAGGTTCGGATCGTGCAGCAACAGCGCCGCCAGCTTGAGGCGGGTTTGCCAACCGCCGGAGAGCACGTCGACGGGCCCTTCCAGCCGCGAGCCTTTAATGTCGAATTGTCCCGCCACCTCGCCACAGCGCCATTCGGGCTGCCGGCTGTCGCGCAGCAGAAAACCCAGCACCGTCTCGCCCGGCTCGAAGGGGTCATGCTGCCGCAGATAGCCGAGTCGCAATCGTGGGTGAAACGAAACTTCGCCGCTGTCGAGCTCCTCTTCGCCCAGCAAGACACGACACAGCGTCGACTTGCCACAGCCGTTGCGGCCGATGAAGCCGACCTTGGCTTCGTCGCCGAGCGTACAGCTTGCGCCGTCGAGCAGCGATTGCTCGCCGTAGCGTTTGTGGGCGTCGCGAATCTCGATGAGCGTGGGCATGGTTGGTGGGCGAGAGCAGGGGCAAATCCGCAAGCGGCGGTCAGCACGGGGAAAGGAATCCCAACAGCCTGCTAGCCAAGAAATCGGCGTGGGTGGGGCAATGAGTCAGAGAAAACTTGAATGAAGATCAAAGCGAGAGGACGGATTATGGGGTTTTCAGCGCCAGCCCCATATCCCGAGTTTTTTATGCTAACGCCTGTTAACACGAATCAAGCTCGCTTTATGCGAATAAAATCGGTCATTCTCGCAAGAAAACCAAAAACCATCGTCTATTAACTTAATCGAGCACCCCCTATCTATGTGGTCACAAGTGTATTGTTACGCAACACCTGTGCAATAATAATACATCTAAAATAAAACAGGCGAGTTGCAGGTCCGCCTGTGCGTTGGACCTCCAACTCGCCAATGTGGGCTGGGGGAAGCGCGAGCTCTCCCCAACGTCCGGGCGCGACGTGCCTCTTCTCTGACGGAGGGCTTGATTGCGGTCAAGTCCCGTCTTTTCGCGCCCGGCTTTTTGCCGCTTCTCTTCGCTACGCTTCTCTAGCCGGCCCCATCCGCATGGAACCTCTTCTCTGTTCCGGCCCCGTCGCGGGCGCTGTCTGTTCCGGCAGCACCCAGCGACGAGGTTGTGCCTCGCCCTGATAACCAGCAAAGGGCGTGCCAAAATATGGACCGATGAAGAGACGCCGCTGGAGAGGTAGCGTTCAGAATTCCACACCAATGCACGCCGATGGCGGGGTATTTGTGGGGATTTGCCGACCTATTTCTTGATGAAATGGGGCAGCAAGGGCATAATGGAGCGTGGAGAGTACCTTTTGATTTCAGCCCGTTCGGGGGGGGTGTCCGGCAACGATTTGATGCGCTGGGTGTTGAGACTTCCGATCGTGTCGGGTACGCACTGCCCACCACAATAACTCGTAGGATGAACGACCGTGATGCGTTTGCGCAAACGCGACAAGGCAACGAAGCTGCTGCGCCAGCGGTCCGCCCCTCTACAAGTCGAGCGGCTCGAAGCGCGGCTGATGCTGGCGGCCGAGGCCAGCCCGCTGGTGATTAACCTCAATATCGGCAACGATCTGGCCGCCAACGAAGCGGCCCGGGCTGCGTTCGAGCGGGCGGCCGAATTCTGGGAGGGCGTGCTGTTTGACCCGGTGGTGCTCAACATCAACGCCGAGTTTACCGACGAGGGCTTTTTCAACGATAACGTGCTGGGGCTCTCCGAATCGACGATGGTGCGGTTTCTCTACGGAGATGTTCGCAGCCGGCTGATCGCCGACGCCTCGGCCGACGAGGCACTGCTCAACCAGCTTCCCACGCCCGACCAACTGAACTTCGACTTGGCGGATGGGATTAGCATCAACGCGAAACCGATCGCCCCCGACGTCGTGATCGAGCTAACACGGGCCAACGCGCTGGCGCTGGGATTTACCGAGTTGCCGGACAGCATCGACGCCTCGATCACGTTCAACAGCCGCTTCGATTTCGACTTCGACAATTCCGACGGCGTCGATTCCGGCTCATTTGATTTCGAGGCGTTGGCCATTCACGAAATCGCCCACGCGATGGGTTTTGTGAGCGCCGTCGACGACGTCGATTTTTTCGTCAACGAGGGCGATCCGTTCGCTCGCGTCGATCCGATGGTGATGGATCTGTTCCGGCTGGCGCCCGCCCAGGGAGACTCTTTTTCGACTGCCACGCGGATTCTCAACACGGGCGACGCCGTGCCGGTACAGGTGTTTCACGATGGCCAGTTCGACGTTTCTGTATTCGACGGGTCCGACCTGAGGGGGCTGCAAACGGGCGATATCCCGCTGGCAACCGGCGTTGAACTCGGCGACGGACGCCAGGCGAGCCACCTCAAGGACAGCGATCAGACCGACGTGTTGCTCGGGCTGATGGAACCGACCTTCTCGCGAGGCATCGTCGGCGGAATCAGCCAGACCGACCTGCGCATCCTGGGACTGATCGGTTGGGACTGGCACGATAGCGGACCATTTGGCGAGCCGCCCAGCGTGACCGTCGACATGCAGGTCACGATTGAAACTCAGCCGGAGCTATCGGGCACCGTTAGCGAGGCCGATGCGCAGGTCTTCGTACGATTGCCCGAGGCGTTTGGCGACAACCGGGCGACGTTGTTCGTCGATGGCGACCCGTCGGTGATCGATGCCTTTCGTCTGACGAACAACTCCACCAGTTCGGCGAAGATATCTCGCGTCGAGATCATTCTGCCCAGGTCGGGTATCAAGCAGAACGTGCTGAACATCGACACGCCGTTTTTCGATACGTCGGGCAGTTCATCGCAGGATTTCAAGGCCGTGCCGGCGATGGCCGCAGCCGTAGGGCTGCTCTCGCCCGAGTCAGACGACGAAAACGACGCGGACGTGGCCGACTCGACCAAGACGCTTACGCTCACGTTCGACGACTTCGACCCGGGCGAATCGCTGGCCTGGCGAATCGACCTCGACCGCGAGGAACGTTTCGATCCGCCCATCGACGGCCACGATCTGGTCGGCGGCAGTGTCCATGTGTTTTTCGATGACGGGTCGGTCGCCCGGAAAACGCTGCTGGCGGTCTCCGGCAACAACGACGCCTCCGCGGCGATCCTTTCGGTGGGGCACGTCGTGCTGGCCGACAACCACGGCGACGGAACCTGGATCTTGCCGGCGGGCAATATCGATCCGCTGGCCCCCGGCACGTACAACGTCGAGGTAACGGTCATCGACAGTTCCGGGGCCAGGGCCACGGATGATAGCAGCAGCGAATTGATCGTTTTTCCGCCGAACGTGGGCCGCCTGCCGAGAGTCGAAGCGATCTTCGTCGGCAGCAGCCAATGGACCGACGAAATGCGGGCGGCGGTCGGAGAAGCGGGCATCGTGATTCCCACCGGCTCCGAACATTCGGTCGCGCTGCCGTGGACCACGATCGATCAGATCAGCGTGCGGTTTAGCCGCGACGTGGTGGTCTCGGCCGATGACCTGACGCTGCTGGGGGTCAATCTCGCGCGATACGAGCCGGCCGATTTTCAATACGACGCCGACGCGCACGTCGCCACCTGGACGCTGGCCGCGCCGCTGCGGGCCGACAAGCTGCACTTTGAACTGTCGGATGCCATTCACGACGAGTCGTTCAAACCGCTCGACGGGAATTGGACGAACGGCGTTAGCAATTTCCCCTCGGGAAACGGCCTGATCGAATCGGACGATCGCTTCGTGCTGCGATTCAACGTGTTGCCAGGCGACGTGAGCGGCGACGGTGAGGTAACCCGTCGCGATCTGCTCGATGTGATTTACGGGCTTTCGACCACCAGCGACAGCGGCCGGTACGATCCGCGGCTCGATGTAACGGGCGACGGCCTGATCGATCTGGACGACCTACGAGCCGTGATCCATCACCTGGGAGCCGCCCTGCCCAGCGGCGAGCCGGGTGATTCCGGCAATTCAACGCCACTAATTGCGACCGACGCGTTTTTCGACCGGCTGGGCGGATCGCCGGCGCCGTCGCCGCGGAATGCGGTGATTGAAACGCCCGTGAGAGGCCAGCCGGCGTTCGCTACCGTGGTCGAGGAAAGCGGCCCGGCGGTTTCATCCGTTCGCCCCCAACGAGTTCGCACTCTCCATCGCCGCGTCGCCCGCTCCGCAACCATAAAGCCGCGACCGCTGGTCGCGCCTGGGCGATTTCACGGCGATTTTCACCGCGACCGCTCATTGGCGGTCAGGCGCGACCAACGGTCGCGGCTTTATGACATCTGAAAAGCCACTTCCTTGCGTCGAATATCACAGATGCAATGCGACCCAGGCTGCGTAAAGGGAAGCAAGCATCGCCACCACGCTGAGAGGCCACCACCACTGC
Source organism: Planctomycetota bacterium (assembly GCA_022564995.1). Taxonomy (GTDB): domain Bacteria; phylum Planctomycetota; class Planctomycetia; order Pirellulales; family JADFKK01; genus JADFKK01. The sequence continues at coordinate 9,937 of JADFKK010000250.1, forward strand.
ATTCGCCTATGGCGAAAAAGATGAATCGCCCCACCGGCGCAGGCCAAGATGTTACTCAGCACGGCAGAAACGAGTAACACGATCCCCAGTAACGCGAGGTCGTTGGACCAATTTCCCGCCCGACCAAAGGCCGCTGCGACACCAACCCCGAAGGCAACACCGCCCGCTGCCGCAAGGAGCAGAGCCGCAACGAACGCTCTTGCTGGAATGCTCATGCCATGGATTTCAGTGTTCAACGAAAACTTGTTTGCGGCGAAAGGGGCCATCCAATGATTCTATCGCATTTGCCGACTCTGAAGCCAAGGTCAGATGCGAGTGCGTCTTCAAGACTAAAGGCAAGGGTTGGCTGCCTGGAATGGTAACCCGAAGCGTAAGCGAGGATTGCCGCAGCTTCTCGCCTCTTCCTCGCTCACGCTTCGGGTTACGATGACGTAATTCAACCCCGCTTTTAAGCCCTGAAGACGCACTAGAAAATGGGCGGCCCCTTCCGCCGTTGGATGCGGCGGTCGGCGTTATTTGCCGGTCGAACCGTCATCGTCCGCCCATATTGCTCCACAGAAAAAAAACTTTCCATCCGCTTCTCCTACCGGAAACTTCAAGGTGTTCTCAGATGAGCCTCCTTCAAAACCGAGATTGCCTTTTGTTGTTACCTCAAACCAATACGACGGTTTTGAATTGGTGATAACTTTTCGTCCACGGTACGTATCGTTTATTTTCGGATCCGGCTTGTATTTAACGAGGCGGGCGTCACTGACCTTGTGTTTTCCTGCGTGTAACGTCAGGAGTCGTTCGTACAATTCCCGAAGCGGTTTTGGCACTCCGTTCCAGTCGACAAGGCTCAACACTCGCTCCGTATCGCCCCTATCGAAGGCTGTTGTGTACTCTTTGACGAACGCCTCTTTCGAGCGAGGTCTATTCATCTGTTCAGCACAGCCTGTCATGGATAGTACAATCGCCAAACTTAGAACTTGGTTAGTGAGCATTTCGAGTTACTCCTTTTTTCTGACTATTCGGTAAGAAGATGGAGCTTTCCTTCAGTCTGAGGCCGGCAAAAGGGGCCACCCAATGATTCTATCGCATTTGCCGACTCTGAAGCCTAGATCAGATGCTAGAAAAGGGTTGCCCCTTTCGCGGCCTCTCGTCGCGCCGCCCGCCCCACGACCATAAAGCCGCAACCGCTGGTCGCGCCTGGGCGATTTCACGGCGATTTTCACCATGACCGCTCATTGGCGGTCAGACGCGACCAACGGTCGCGGCTTTATGACGTCTGAGAAGCCAATTCCGGTTCTCCGCTCTCCGCCCAGCATTGTCAAACCTGGCCACTCTGCGATATACTGCGGGATTGTCGTTTTTGAGCGGACCCCAGGCTGGGGGTCCGCGCGGGCGGTGTGATTTCGCGTGAAATTGCGACTCGGGTGCCATGGGCGGCTTGTCCGCCCTTGCCCTGGGCCGCGGTTGGCAACACGATTGGCAAGGGCAGGCAAGCTGCCCATGGCACCCGCCGTTTTATAAGACAATCGCCGTCGGGAGACGCCTCCTACATATATGTTTGATTCCCTACAAGACGGTCTGACTTCGGCCCTGAAGACGCTGCGCGGAAAGGCGCGGCTGAGCGAGGCCAATATGCGCGACGGGCTGAAGCTCGTCGAGCAGTCGCTGCTCGAGGCGGACGTTAGCCTGTCGGTCGTCAAAGCATTTATGGCGGCGGTGGGTGAGCAGGCGGTTGGCGAGAGCGTGCTCAAATCGCTCGACCCCAGCCAGCAAGTGGTCGGCATCGTTTATCAGGAACTCATCAACCTGATGGGCCCGGTCGATCATTCGCTGCATTTGAAGAGCAAGGACGAGGTCACGGTCCTGATGCTCTGCGGCCTGCAAGGCTCCGGCAAGACGACGACTTGCGGCAAGCTGGCGATGATGCTCAAGGGGCGGGGGCGGGTGCCGCTGCTCGCGGCGGCCGACTTGCAACGCCCGGCGGCCATCGACCAGTTAAGTGTGTTGGGCGAGCAGATCGGCGTGGCCGTCTTTAGCGATCGCCAGAGCAGCGACCCGGTGAAGGTCTGCCAGAATGCCGTGAAGCAGGCTAAGTCCGTCGGCGCCGACGTGGTGATTCTCGACACGGCCGGCCGGCTGCACATCGACGAAGAGTTGATGCGGCAGCTTGAAAAGATCGACCAGCGAATCGAGCCCGAACAGATTTACCTGGTCGTCGACGGCATGACCGGCCAAGACGCGGTCAACAGCGCCAAGGCCTTTAACGATGCCCTGGAACTCGACGGCGTGATCCTGACCAAGCTCGACGGCGACGCCCGCGGCGGGGCCGTGCTGTCGGTCAAGCACATCACCGGCGTGCCGATCAAATTCATCGGCACCGGCGAGCATCTCGACGCCCTGCAAGAATTTCATCCCGAGCGGATGGCCCAGCGGATTCTCGGCATGGGCGACGTGCTCACGTTGGTCGAAGAGGCCCAGCGGAAGTTCGACCAGGAGGAGGTGGCCCAGCAAGAGGAGCGGATGCTGGCGGGCATATTTACTCTCGAAGATTTCCGCAAGCAGCTCAAGCAGATGACCAAGCTGGGCCCCATGCAGAAGATTATGAGCATGATGCCCGGCATGAGCGCGATGAAGGAGGCGATGGACGGCGTCGACGCCGACGCCGACGTAAAGCGGCTGCTGGGCGCGATTGATTCGATGACGCCCGCCGAAAAAGAGAACCCCAAGCTGATCGACCAGCGGCGGCGGCGGCGGATCGCGACCGGTGCCGGCGTCGAGCCGCACGAGGTGAACGATCTGGTCAAACAGTTCGACGTGATGTCCGGCGTGATGACGAGCATGGCCGGCAAGGGGATCGGCGAGCGGATGAAAATGGTCAAGGAGATGCAAGAAGGCGGCCTGCTCGACCCCGGCGGCCGCATGGCCAGGCAAAAGCAGTCGACCGGCAAGCGGCTCTCGGCGAAGGAAAAGGGCAAGCTCAAGAAACAGCGGGACAAAGACTTGCGGAGAAAGAAGCGATTGCAAAGAGATGCGAAGTTGAGAAGAAACGGGAAGCGCCCGCCGGAGGATGCGTGAGGCAATGTAGGGTGGGCACTGCCCACCAAGAATGAAGCACGAAATCCGAAATCCTAAACAAATTCAAATATCGAAATTCAAATGTCCGCAACCGTCGAGTTCCGTTCGTTTTGATACAAGGTTTTGGTCATTGGAACCTTCTAATTTGTTTGGGATTTCGGATTTAGGATTTTGAATTTTCCAACCCCCGGTGGGCAGTGCCCACCCTACACCGGTTTACAGGAGAGTAAAGTGGCCGTTAGAATTCGAATGAAGAAACTGGGACGCCGGCATCGGCCGTTCTTTCGCATTTGTGCGATGGACTCACGCTCGCCGCGAGACGGTCGAGCGCTGGAGGAATTGGGCACCTACGACCCGATGCTCAGCGACGTTGACGCGCGGACCGTCTTGAAGGCCGACCGAATCGACTACTGGTTGAGTGTCGGCGCCCAGCCGTCGAAAAATGTGAACGCCCTGATCAAGAAGTACGGTACGAACGGAACCCACCTGGAACAGCAGAAGGCCGCCCGCGAGCAGCTCTCGCTGCCCAAGACCGTGCCCGACGCGCCGGAGCCGGTGGTGATTCCCGTAGCGGAAGAGCCGGCGGCGGAAACCGAAGCCGTAGCGGCGCCGGAGGCTGAAACGGTGGCCGAGACGCCCGCCGGACAGGCTCCTGTCGCGGAAGCAGCAGAAGCTACACCCGAAGCAGCGCCGGAGCCGCCGGCCGAAGAGAAGAGCGAGTAAGGAATCGCTAGAATTAACGATTGCATGAAGCAGCCATCGGCGAGCGGCGGCCGTTAGGCCGTCGGTAATTCCTCCGCCGGTGTTTAGCTTTTTGCGTGTGGATGTAATACCCCCGAGCTAATGCTCGCGGCTCGCCGTCGATTGGTTTGCCAAAATGCGACTGGACGTGTTGACCCTGT
>JADFKK010000251.1 GCA_022564995.1 Planctomycetota bacterium
TCGGCCCTCAGCGACGCCGCGCTAAAAAACCTCGCCGAATGCCGGTTTACCGTGCCTCGCCGGCCCACATAACGGCTCGCGTTTGCAACAAAATCCAAACACAAGTACCTTGTCAATCAAACGAAACCCGTGATCGAAGCCGCTTCAAACACGCCCACGTTATTTATGCGTAGGCTCTATAGTGTCTCTGCTCGATCCGCCGATTCGTGGACCCGCCTCACCCCGTGCCCGGGAGATTCAACCTGTGAAAGACGCCGCACGTCCTGCCGGATTTTCGCTCTCGCGTCGCGCCCTTCTCAGCGGCGGTGCCATCGCTGCCGGAACCATGATGCTGCCGAGCTGCGCCGTCGCGAAAGACGACAAACCCACACCCGGCTACATCGATGCCCACGTTCATGTTTGGACGCCGGACACGAAGAGTTACCCTTTGGCCAAGGGCTACAAGAAATCGGACATGCAGCCGGCCAGCTTTACGCCGGAAGAATTGTTCTCGCATTGCAAGCCGCACGGCGTGACGCGGATCGTGCTGATTCAGATGAGCTATTACCGCTACGACAATTCCTACATGCTCGACATGATCCGCAAACACCAAGGCGTGTTTTCCGGCGTGGCGGTCATCGACGACCGTGACCAGCCGGCGGCCACGATGCGGCGACTGGCCAAACAGGGCGTGCGCGGGTTTCGTATCGTGCAGCGGGAGCTTAGCGGCGATGCGTGGCTGGGCACCAAGGCGATGGCCCAGATGTGGAAATGCGGCGCGGAGGAAGAGCTGGCGATGTGTCATCTCTGCCAGCCCCACGCTTTCGGAGCGATCGGCCGCATGTGCGTCAAGTTCCCGAAGACGCCGGTGGTGATCGATCATTACGGCCGCATCGGCATCGACGGGACGATTCGCAAGCGCGACGTCGACAACTTGTGTGCGCTGGCCAAACACAAAAACGTCTTCGTCAAAGTCTCCGCCTATTACGCCCTCGGCAAGAAGAAGGCCCCGTATCTGGATCTGGCCCCGATGACCCGCCGTCTCTTGGGCGCCTTCGGACCCGAGCGGCTGATGTGGGCCAGCGACGGTCCGTTTCAAGTCGTGGGCGGGCACAAGTATGGCCCGTCGATCGATCTGGTGCGAAGGGGATTCGATTTTCTTTCTGACGACGATCGCCAGTGGCTGCTCCGAAAAACGGCCGAGCGCGTGCTGTTTTCGTGAAGCCCATCGTTACCCGGGTTGGAACGAACTGCCTCACTTTACGATCAGCTTGGCGTGCAGTTTACCCGCCTCGGCGATCTGCTCGATGATGACGATGACGTCGTGAGCGGAGACTTTGGCGGAGTTGAGCGTCTCGAGCAGCGTACGAAGCTTCGCCGTGTTACAGTTGATTGAAAGCTTGCCGTGAGAGATCACCACCGGCGAGATCGCTACGTTGCCGGAGATGACGATCGTTTCGGACTTCTTGTTGAGAATGACCCGGCGCGCCGTTCTGAGGTCTTCGCCGGATATTCGCCGGCTGAGCAATAGAGCAACGAACTCCGCCGCGTCGTCCCGATACGCCTGCGGAATACGGACTTCGACGTTCGTGGCGTCGAGTGCGTGGGCAGGCAGCGAGTCCGACCCGCCGGCCTTAAGACAACTGTTGATCAGCATGGCGATGTTGTTGGCGACCTTGAAATCTCGATGATATTCATCGATCACGAGCGTGATTTTGTCATCCTTGACGAACGCACTGAAGACGTCTTTTTCCACCCGACAGCCGCCGGCGATTAGCCCGGTTAGTGGCTGCCGACGGTCTTGAATTGCGATGTTTCCTGCGGCCAGCGCATAAACCAAATCGCTGTCGGGGCGCGGTCCCAACATCGCACTCAGCAGCAACTTTCCGCCCTGTAAACTGGTGGCGTTACCGCAACTGGCGACCTGACATTCGATTCGGTCACCCTGTCTTGCGCCGGCCGCGGGCAGCGTGGCCGTGATGAGTACGAGCGCGACGTTGGTGGCGCCGGACACCACTTCGGCGTCATCCTTCGCCGGCAAACCCATTCGTCCCAGTAACGTCGCCAATGCACGTCCCGTCGGCAAAAACTCCGGGCTGTCACCCGTGCCGTCTAGCCCCACCACCAGCCCGACGCCCCGCAGGACGTTACCTTCCTGGCCTTTGACGCGGACAATGTCTTCGATGAGTATGCCGTATGACGCTGGCGCGGGCCGTTGCTCGGCGTCAATTTCGATCGCCTCGCCGATCGTAATGTTGTCGTAGTCGTAGTCTTCGCTGCGGGCAGTGCGAGGCGCGCGATCGTCGTCGGCCTTCGTTTTCTCGGCGTTCAATTCTTTGGTGGAAGCCGCCGGATTGAACAAGGCCGGTGCGGCCCGCGAATTGCCGGAAGTGGCGATCCTTGAAGCTTCGAGGGTTTCGCGGTTCAATGGCAAGCCGCTCGACGCATCAACGACCGCGACAAGGTTTACGTCGAGGCCGTCGAATGCCCAGGCCACCAGATTTTTGAGCGACTCGACGAAAGATGGTTCGAGACGCGCGGAATCGTCCGGCAAAATGCTGACCGTTGCCCGCGGCCAATCTCTGCCGATGACGTCCGGCCCGTGCTGATAATGAACTGACGCGCTGCGAACGCCTCTCATCGCACCGATCAGCCGAGAAAGCTCGATTTGTTTGGCCAGGCGAAGCAGGTCGGTTTGCCTGCGGCCGAGCGTTGCGTGCAGACGTGCCTCGCCCGACGTTCGGGGCGCGGCGGCAACGGCGCGGGGCGGGCCGCTGTGGGCGATGAGCCCCGCGACAATCACGACGGCGGCCGTGGCAAGAGAAACGGTTAATGCCAGGCGAAAGTGGGATCGAATGACCATGGTCGGTCCTTTCGAGAATGCCGACAGATGAAACAGGCGGAGCCGCTCGCGGGGCGGAGATTGTAGAGCCGGCCACCAGCGGTCGGAAGAGCAATCGATACGGCCCGGGTTACAGGGGTGCATAGGTGCATTTCTCACTTTGTTGAAGTCGAGAAATGGATGACTTCAAAGGAGCGGTTTTTGGGGACCGCTAGCACAAATCGGGCGACCATCGAGAGATGGGCAATCATGGGCGGCGTACACTTTCTTAGATTTCGTTTCTGGAAACGGCAGCGGCAATTGCGGGCACGAAGGAATCAGCGCCGGAGGATCGCCGCGATGTTGGTCGACCAACCGGCGTGACGGAGACCCGATGGAGTAGTTGGAGCCGACGAGGAGGGATCAAACGACATTTCATGGGTGCCAGCGTTGTCTCCTTTGTGGTAGAATAACAGCGGGGGATCGAATCCACTCAGGAAATACCATGACACCAACCAAGCTCAGCGAAGAACAACGGCGAGCCCTGCGGGAACACCCTGGGGTTGCGGTCCCGCTGGTTGATGAGGCGACGAACGTCAAGGCTTGGCTCGTTCCCGATGCGACCTACCAAAAGGTCAGGTCGCTTCTGGAAGAGGATTCGTTTGATGCGAGTGGAGCCTATGCCGCGCAGGATGAAGTCGCGCGCCATGCCGGCTGGGACGATCCGGCAATGGATGTGTACAACGAAGACCCTCTTCCCGGCGCGCAAGAATGAACATCGAGCGCGGCGACGTGGTGCTTGTCCAGTGGCCGTTCAGTTCAGGCGCGGGTTCCAAGCTTCGTCCTGCTCTCGTGGTCCAGAGCGACCGCAACAACCGGCGCATCGCCAATACGATCGTTGCGATGATCACGTCGACCACGTATCGTTCCGGCGAGGCGACTCAACTCATCATTGACCCCGCGTCACAAGAAGAACGTGGGTCGGGGCTTAGATTTGCGTCGGTGGTGACTTGTGAGAACGTCTTTACTATTCGCCAGCATCTCATCAGCCGAAAGATCGGCCGACTATCAGAGTCCGCCATTGACGAAATCGACACATGCCTTAAAGTGTCACTTGGCCTAGAATGAACACTGCCCACCAATGGCGCACTTGTATTCTGCTGGGCAGTGCCCACCCTACGCCAACACGTCCTTCAGCACAACTCCATGCACGTCGGTGAGCCGCATGTCTCGGCCGCCCCAACGGTAGGTTAGCCGGGTGTGATCCATGCCGAGCAGGTGCAGGATGGTGGCGTGCAGGTCGTAGATTTCGACTTTGTCTTGCACGGCGTGATAGCCGAACTCGTCGGTGTGGCCGTAAGTGACCCCGCCTTTGATGCCGCCGCCGGCCATCCAGATCGAAAAACCGAACGGGTTGTGGTCGCGGCCGTCGCGGCCCTGGGCGAACGGCGTGCGGCCGAACTCGCCGCACCAGACGATCAGCGTCGAATCGAGCAGGCCGCGCTGCCGGAGATCCTTAATCAGCGCGGCGATCGGTTGGTCGACGCTCTTGGCGTTCTTGCTGTGACCGCTGACCAGCCCGCCGTGTTGATCCCAGCGGTCGCCGTTTCCGCCGGGGCAGGTTAGCTCGATAAACCGCACGCCCCGCTCGACCAGCCGGCGGGCCACCAGGCAGATGCGACCGTAGGTCTGCGTGTTCTTGAATTTGTCGTTGAGGCCGTACATGTCGAGGGTCGACTTCGACTCCTTGCTGAGGTCCATCAAGTCGGGCACGGCGGTCTGCATCCGCGCGGCCAGTTCGTAGTTGGCGATGGCCGATTCCAACTGGTCGACGTGACCGACCCGATCGAGCACGTGCCGGTCGAGCTTTCGCATCAGAGCCAGCTTGCCGTCTTGCAACTGGCGAGTTTTTTCCTGCGGCTTGATATTGGCCACCGGCACCGCGCCATGTTTGAAGACGGAGCCCTGGAAGGCGGCCGGCAGGAATCCGCTGCCGAAATTGTCGAGGCCGCCCGGCGGTGTCAGTCCGCCGTTGAGAATGACAAAGCCCGGCAGGTTCTGACATTCGCTGCCCAGGCCGTAAGTGACCCAGGCACCGTGACTGGGGCGGCCTTGAATGCCGAGGCCCGTGTGCAGAAAGTAGTTAGCGTTGGTGTGCTCGGAGAACGGAGCGTGCATCGAGCGGATCACGGCCAGATCGTCAGCGCAGCTGCCGACGTGCGGAAACAGATCGCTGACGCTCAGGCCGCTTTTGCCGTATTTCTTGAACTTCCAGGGGCTCTTGAGCACCTTGCCGATGCTGTTGAACTGCGTCGGCTCGACCCGGCCGAGCACCTTGCGCGGATCGCGACCGTGGTATTTTTCCAAGGCCGGCTTGGGGTCGAACGTATCGACCTGCGACGGTCCGCCGTCCATATAGAGAAAGATCACGCTCTTGGCCTTGGCCTTGAAATGCGGCGTCTGCGGGGAGAGCAGACCTCGCTTTTCGCCGGCAGCCTGCGCCACCCCCAGCGTCCCATCGGCCAACAACGCCGAGAGCGCCACCGCACCGAAGCCGTTCGATGCCTGCATCAGCATCTCGCGACGAGTCATCGGACGGGGCGAATAACGGCGGCAGTGTGACATGGTGCGGTCCCTTTAAGATGTAGTTCGACGATTCACTCTTACGCAGGGGACTGGGGGCTAGGGACTGGGGGCTGGAAAAACGGACACCCAGTCTCCAGCCCCCAGCCCCCAGTCCCCTACCCCCGAATCCGTTGCCCGGTCTCCGACCTAGTTCACAAAAATAAACTGCTTCACGTTAAACAACACATGACACAAATCGGCCCACGGCTGCTCGGCGTTGTCGCGTTTCTCCGCCGGGATGCCGTGCAGCTTGGCCTGGCTCTGGAGAAACGCCAACGCGTCATTTGTTTCCGCTTCGCTCGGCCCTCGGGCGAAGGCGGTCAGGTACATCTTTTCGATCCGCTGTTGGGCGGTCATGTCTTTCTCTGCCAGCACTCCTTTCGCCCAGCGCTGCGCCTGCTGAAACACCAGCGGGTCGTTCATCATAATCAGCGCCTGGGCCGGCACGTTTGAGACCGTGCGGCGGCCCATCGACGAGAACGGTTGCGGCATGTCGAAGGCCAACATCATCGGCGAGAGGAAATTGCGCCGCACCGACGTGTAGATGCTCCGCCGTCCGTTGCCGTCGAGCGGACCTCCGCCCGGCCGACCGCGACCGGTCATGAAGGCCGTCAAATAAACCGGCACGCTCTGGCCATACACCTTGCGGTCGAGTCTTCCGCTGATGGCGAGGATCGCGTCGCGAATCACTTCGCCTTCGAGCCGGCGGATGCGCATGCGGTGCAACAGCAGATTGCCGGGGTCGATCTTGCTGCCTTTGGCGTTGGGCTTGCTCGACATCCGGTACGTGCTGGAAAGCACCATGCGGCGAATCGCCTTCTTCACCGACCAGCCGTCTTTGACGAACTGATCGGCCAAATGATTGAGCAGTTCGAGATGACTCGGTGCCTCGCCGAGCACGCCGAAGTTATCGACCGAGGCCACGATGCCGCGGCCGAACAAATGGTGCCACAGCCGATTGACCATCACCCGCGAGATGAGCGGATTGGCCGGGTCGACCAGATGCCGGGCCAGCTCCAGCCGGCCGCTGCCGGTTACCTTGGCCGATGGTCCTTGCCCGCCCAGCGCCGTCGGCATTCGCCGAGGCGTGCGCGGCCCGGGAGTGCCGGCGCTGCCGCGAATCAGCAGGCGTTCGTCTTCGGCGCTGCCGTCCCACATGGCGATGGCGAGGCGAGAATCGCGCTTGATTTGGGCTTCGAGCTTCGTCTTTTCGGCCATGTATGAGGACGCCGCCTTGGCGATCTGCTCTCGGGCCGGGCCGCCAGCCGGGCTGAACAGATCGGGATGACGAACGATCCAATCGGCCAGCGGAGCGATCTTTGCGGCATCCGCGGAGCCGGCTAACTTGCCGTCGGCCAGTGCTTTGGCCGCCAGAGCAATCGAGCCGGCAATCACATCGGCCACCGCTTGCGGCGATTTCGCCTCGGTCTTGCCAAGCGCCTCAGCCAACGACGGCGCCGGACCACGATCGGTCGGATCGCCGGGCGTGCGGGCCGCTTGCACGACCATCAGCACGGCCATGTTGCCGGCGCCCTTGGGCGTCAACTCGACGTGAACGCGGTGGCCTTTGTAATCGGACAGATTGTGAGCGACCCAGCGAGGCTTGCCCTTGGTGTCGTCGTTCCATTGGGTAATTACCCTGCCGTGCAGCGGGCCGGCGATCAAGCGATGTGAATCGACTACGGCAAAGGCGTGGCCGGCGCCTTGAACCAGGTAATAGATGGTGCCGTGCTCGACCGTGAAAGTCGGCGTGCGAATCGTCTGCCCCGAGCGAACCCAACGGCCGATGTTTCCGACGTCGTTGGCCGCTCCGCTGCTCAGCTTCAAATTGGCAAAGGCCGGATCGCGGCGGGCGGCGCCGAAGGTGGCCACGCCGCTGATTGGGTTGGCCGCATCGCTGCCCAGCCGCACCTCACCCAGCCGTTCAGGGCCAAGCCCGAACGAGACACCATCGGAGATCCATTGCCCGGGATGAGCGCTCGTGTAATCGATGATAACGCTGGCGTCCTTCAGCGCCGTCTTCGACGCAGCAGCTTTGGCGCTCCAAGTGTCAACGACGCCCTTGAGCAGCCCAGCCAGTTGCTCCGCGGTTTTCGCGTTGTTGTCCGCCGCAATCTTCGCCCAGGGGTGCAGCGGATCGTCCGCGTTGTTGCTTACGGCGCGCAGATGTTTCACCCAGGCGGCGAGAACTTTGGGGTCGAGCGTTTCATTGGCCGGCGGATCTTTCCGGCCTGCTACAGCCGCTAGCGGTTTAGCCTGAATCACCTCTCGCGCCGCCACAAGATATTCGCTAAGCCGCCCAAGCACCGGCTGCTGCGCGTCGATCGTCGCTTTAACGATCCGCCCCGTCGACTTTCGCCGCAGCGCGTCGAGCTGTTCGGCGATTTTCCGGTTGTGAACGAGCGAATCGATACGGGCCAGCCGATAACCGGAACTTTGCAGATAGCCGGCCATGGCGTAGTAGTCTTCCTGCGAGATGGCGTCGAACTTGTGTTCGTGACAGCGGGCACAGGCCAGCGTCAGGGCGAGGAACGTCTTGCCGAAGACGTCGATCTGGTTGTCTTGCCGATCGGTTTCGTCGTTGCGAATGTCGACCGGCGAATGAATCCACTCGCCCAGATACCAAAAGCCGGTGCCGATGATCGACTCGTTGAAGTTTTCCTGGGGGTGCATGCGCGGCTGCTCGATCAAATCGCCGGCGATGTGCTCGACGACAAACTGGTTATAGGGTACGTCGGCGTTGAGTGCCCGAATCACGTAGTCGCGGTATTGCCAGGCGTTGGGCGTGTTGTGATCGAATTCGTGTCCGCGCGATTCGGCGTAGCGGACCAAATCGAGCCAGTGCCGGCCCCAGCGCTCGCCAAAATGTTCGGAGGCGAGCAGTCCATCGACCAGCGTTTCGTAAGCCTGCGGCGACTTGTCGCCCGCGAACGCCTCGATTTGCGCAAGCGAGGGCGGCAGGCCGATCAAATCAAAATAGACGCGACGAATGAGCGTCCGCCGGTCGGCGGGCTTCGAGGGAGTCAATCCGCCCTTGAGCACCTTGGCGAGAATGAAAGCGTCGATCGGCGAGGCGGCCCACTCTTTGAACTTCTCGGGCGCTGCCGGCGGCGCCACGACCTTCGCGGGCTGCCAAACCCAATGTTCGGCCATCCGCTGCTTCAGGTCGAACGGTTTGATCTTGGTTTTCGTGCCCGGCTCGGCGGCTTCATTGGGCCACGGCGCGCCGGCCTTGACCCAATCGACCAACAGCTTGATCTCTTCGGCCGGCAGCTTCGACTTGGGCGGCATCTTCAATTCGCCGTCGAAAAGGATGCCCTCGATCAGTAAGCTCGCGTCCGGTTCATCCGGATCGATCGCCGGCCCGCTGTCGCCGCCTTCGATCGCCAGCGCCCGGCTGTCCAATCGCAACCCGCCCTGGAGCTTCTTGCTTTTGGCGCTGTGGCATTTGTAGCAGCGTTTGATGAGCAGGGGCCGGATTTTCGTCTCGAAATGTTCGAGCTGCGACGGCGTGAATTTGGACGGTTTTTTGTCGCCCTGAGCCGCTAACGAAATCGCCGGCAGCAGAAGCCCCAACAACACAACCACGATAGATAGGCGAAACAATCCGCTGCGCATGTCAAAGGCTCCTCGAAGCGCGGGCCATCGCGATGAATTTTCCGGGCGGGCTGCACGGCGAGTGTTCTCACCGACAGGGGCTGGGGTGTAAGTGCCGACCTTCATTATATCGAGCCAGCAAGGGGCCAGTCAACGCGATTGGCCGGGTAGGGCGGCATTCGTCGAAAGACTCGCGAAATGCCGTCTGCACCGCTGGCCACGCCAGCCGTGACACCTCAGCCCGTGCAGGCGCGACCACTGGTCGCGGCTTTACATCGAGAGGTCGCGGCTTTACATTGCAAATCTGAAATCCCAAATTCCAACTCCCAAATCCCAAATCCATGGTCCGTACTCGCTTCGCCCCCAGCCCGACCGGTTATCTGCACATCGGCGGGGTTCGCACGGCGCTGTTCAATTGGCTATTCGCCCGGCGGCACGGCGGGCAATTCATTCTGCGGATCGACGACACGGATCAGCAGCGTAACGTGGCCGAGTCGCTGGAACCGATCCTCGCAGGCTTTCGCTGGCTGGGAATCGACTGGGACGAAGGGCCGGACAAAGAGGGGCCGCATGGGCCGTATTTTCAGTCGCAGAAGCTCAATCGCTATCAGCAAGCCGCCGACAAATTGCTCGACGCCGGCTTGGCCTATCGCGACTACGCGCGGCCCGAGGAAATTCAGACCGAGCGCGAGGCGGCCCAAAGCGCGAAGCGCGACTTCATCTACAGCCGCCGCTGGATGGCCGAAACGGACCGGCAGCAGGCTGCCTTCGAGGCCGAGGATCGGCAGTCGGTCGTGCGATTGAAGATGCCTCGCGAGGGCAGCGTGGTGATCGACGATCTGGTCCGCGGCCGGGTCGAAGTCCAATGGGCCCGCGAGCAGGATCACGTCATCCAACGGGCCGACGGAACCTGCCTGTATCATCTGGCCAGCGTCGTCGACGATTACGACATGCAGATCAGCCACGTCATTCGGGCCGAAGAACATCTCTCGAACACGCCGCGGCAGGTGTTCATCGCCCAAGGTCTCGGTTACGAACTGCCGCAATACGCCCACGTTCCGTTCGTGGCCGAGCCGGGCAGCAAGAACAAGCTCAGCAAACGGAAGCTGGAAAAATATCTCAAGAACCGCGAATTCGCAAAGATCTACGATCACGGGCAGCGAATCGCCGAGCGGCTCGGGCTGGAAATCTCTGCCGATACGTTCAACCCGGTGATTGTTGATTTTTACGAGCAAGTCGGTTACTTGCCCGACGCGATCATCAATTACATTTTGCTGTTGGGTTGGTCGCTGGATGACAAGACCGAGGAATTCACGCGCGACGAGATGATCGAGAATTTCTCGCTGGAGCGAGTCAACAAAGCCCCAGCCTCGTTCGACCCGCAGAAGCTAACGGCGTTTCAGTCGCGGTATATGTCGCGAGTGCCGGCGGACGAAAAGGTATTGCTGGTGCTGCCATATTTGGAAACGGCGGGGCTGATTGATTCACCGGTCACCGACGAGACAAAGGCAATGGTCGGCAAAATTGTGCAGGCGGCGGGCGATCGGATCACGGTCTCCGGCGACATTCTGGACTACGCCGACTTCTTCACCGCGGATGATGAATTGACGTATGACGAGAAGGCTTTCGAGAAGCGGCTGCGAAAACCGCCCGACGCCGCGGCCTTGTTGGCCGACTTCAAAGAGATTCTGGCCGCCGCCGAATCGTTCGACGCCGAGTCGTTGGAAAAGACGCTCAAAGATTTCGTCGAAGCCCGCGGGATCAAGATCGGCCAGATCATCCACGCCCTGCGCGTCGCCGTCACCGGCAAAGCTCAAGGCTTCGGCATGTTCGAGACCCTGGCCATTCTCGGCCGCGAGCGGTGTTTGGTGAGAATCGAGCAGGCCCTAAAGTAGACGCGGCGTCCCGCCGCGTTATCGGCGAGCGGCCGCCGTGAGGCCGCCGGTGATACATCGCCTCGCTTCGGTCCCAATACGGATCGCCGTAATACCCCCGAGCTAACGCTCGCGGCTCGCCAGAGAGCGGATCGCCAGCACTTCGTTCTGACTTCCGCTGCGGAAGCCTTCCAGGTCGAGCGTCACGTAGGTGAAGCCGAGCGATTTCAACTCTTCCACCAGCGCCTCGCGAAACGTCGGATCGCACAGCTTCTCCAGCGCAACGGTCGGCACCTCAATCCGCGCCATCTCGCCGCGATGAAATCGCACGCGAACTTCCGGCAATCCACGCGCCCGCAGGAACTGTTCTGCGGAATCGATCATTTGCAATCGCTCCGGCGTGACCTCTTCGCCATACGCGATGCGGCTGGAAAGACACGGCGTGGCCGGCTTGTCGGCGACCGGCAGTTCCCAATGCGCGGCCAGTTGGCGAACCTCCGCCTTGTTGATATCACACTCGATCAGCGGGCTGCGCACGCGATGCTCGCTGGCGGCGATCATACCGGGTCGATAGTCGCCGATGTCGTCGATGTTCGCGCCGTTGACGATCACTCGCGCGTCAAACCGCTCTGCCAGCGGCGCCATCTGATCGTAGAGCTGTGTCTTGCAGTGATAGCAGCGATCCGCCGCGTTGCGGGTGTATTGCTCGTCCGCCAGTTCGTCCGTCGCAAGTGTCTCGTGCCGAATGCCGATCAACGCGGACAGCTCAACCGCCGATTCCAATTCGCCCTCCGCCAGCGAAGCACTTACGCCAGTCACCGCCACCGCGCGATCGCCCAAGGCAAGCTGCGCCGCCTTCGCGACGACCGTGCTGTCGACCCCGGCGGAGAATGCCACGGCGCAGCTTTCGTATCCGCGCAGGGTATCGAGCAGACGATCCCGCTTCGCCGCAATGTTTGGTGCCAACTCCGCCATGTTCGCAATCGTCCTATCGTTTAACCGCAGTGCCCAACGGGCCGCGCGCTGTGTGATCGTCTGCCATCGCGCGCGGGCCGCTGGCCCTGCGGTTAAACGAGTGATCTCCAGACAACACGGTCTTCATAGTGCAATTCCTAATCGTCATCCTCGGGATCCTCCTCCGAAAACGGGTTGCCCGATCCTTCTTCCGAAAACGGATCGTCGCCGGCACCCTTGAACTTCTGGGCCGCTTGACTCGGCGGCCCGACGGACTGATTTCCCTGATAGGGCGGATCGGGCGCCGTCGGCTGGTCGCTGAAAACGAGCCGAACGTAGGTCGGTCGTTCGCCGCTTTGGATCACCAGCGAGACGGCCCGCTGCGACGGGTCGCCGGCGATGGTGTAATTCGTAATCGGCTTGGAAAAGGCCGGCGAGCGGTACACCAACCGGCCGCTGCGTTTATCGATGCAAAGCACCTCGCAGGCAATTCTGCTGCCCGAGAGCTTGACTTGTCGGGCCACCACGAACACCGGCAGCTCGCGCGGCTGATGCAGCAGCAGACCGAATTGTTCGACGCGGGCCGCGGCCGGCCAGCGCTGCTTTCCGCCGACCCGATCGAAGGCATACACGCGCGCGTTGAGCATCTTCAGATTGATGTCGCTGCCAGATGGGGCGGCAGTCACGCGATTGTCGCGCTCGGAGCCCCGCAGCGGCCGATTGACCACCAGCAGATACCGTTCGCGCGAGGGTATGACGTAGATACTATCGATCTCTTCCACCTCGACGTGGGCCTCGACCAGCAGGCGGCGATCTTCCAACGCGTGGATGACGAAATGTCCGTTGGGCTCCAACACGGCCAGCGCATCGCGGCCGACGAGCGTGTATTTCGAGTCGGCCGAAAACGACAGCAGCGGCCAGCGTTCGCGATTGTCTTCTTTCCAGGGATCGATCATGTCGATCACCAACTCGCCGTCGTCGGTGACCATCTTCGTCAGTAGATACCGACCGATCGCGGCGATCCACTCGCGCCGGCGGGGCACTTCGCGCTCGCCCAGCAGCTTGCCGTCGGCCGAGCGAAACACCCGGGCTGTTTTGCTGCCGGGCGGAACAACAAACAATAGTTCCTCGTCGCCGAACAATTCGCATTTCTTGGGCAGCCCTCGCCGCACCCATTGGGTTTGGCCCGTCAGCGGATCGACGCAGACCAACTCGCCGACCCGTTGGAAGCAGACGCCGTGGTCGGTCACCGGGCCGAGCGCGGAGACGCGGCGGTTTTCGCGAATCGATCCGTAGTAGCGGCCAAACGATAGTCCGGCCCGATATCCCTGCCCGACCGACACGCCGGGAATCCGCTCGTTGCGCTCCTGACGCCACAGCACGGCCGGCGGCAGCGTCTCGCTCGAACCGCTCTGGCCGCTGGGCTGGGCCGAAGCGCGGAGCGTGTCGATCGCGTAGATGCTGTTGCGCGACGAGAACAACAGCAAGTGCCCGCGGGCAGCGCAATAGCTGTCCAGAGCAATCATCGGATAGCCGAAACCAGAGCGACGCTCTTCGGCAGCGAGCGAAATCCGCCACCGCTCCGAGCCGTTAGCATCGCGGGCGGAGAGCGTGCGGCGATCGGGGTCGAGGTAGGCTGTTGTTTCGGTAAAAAACGGTCCGGGGTCACCTCGCATCTTCACATGGTAGCTGCGCGCCAGGCTGGGTTGGCGGATACCGCTCAGCCGCTTGGCGTCGTGTGTGACCGCGCCCCGTGGCCAAACGCCCGCGGACCCCAAATAGCGCCGTACCGGCGAGTTTTTTGCGAGGGCATCGGCCAGTTCGCGGCCCGTCTTGCCGTCGAGACAGACGGCGCCCGCCAGTTCCGGATCGCTGAGGAGCCGGGCGTAAAAGCCGGCCGCCTCGTCGGGCCGACGAGCCTCGACTAATAGTGCGGCCATGTTGGCGATTGCCGCGCGGCGCAGAGACGGGTCGCCCGATCGCTGTAATCGACGTAACAGGTGTTCTCGCTGGGCCATCGTTGCCGGGCCGGCAACGAA
>JADFKK010000252.1 GCA_022564995.1 Planctomycetota bacterium
GGGCGGCACGGTGCAAGCGGGCTGGACGATCGACCAGTTGGCCGACGACTACGCCCAGTGTGCACGGTGGGCCGTCGAGGCGGGGGCCGACGCAATCGAGACGAACTTCTCCTGCCCGAATGTGGCAACCTGCGACGGGCAGCTTTACACGCAGCCCCAAGACGCCGCGATCGTCGCCCAGAGGGTCCGCGCGGCGATCGGCCGAGTTCCCTTCGTCGTCAAGCTCGGTCACGTCGAACAACCGCAGGCGGCCGCCACGCTGCTCGACGCCATCGGGCCGCACGTCGACGCGCTGGCCATGACGAACAGCGTAGCCACCACGGTAGTTGATGGGGCCGGCGGTCGACTTTTCGACGGCCAACAGCGCGGCATCTGCGGCGCCGCCACGCTAGATGCCTCGCTACGACAAACCCGATCGTTCGCCGATCTGATGGCGGAGCGAAAGGTTGACCTCGAACTGATCGGAGTGGGCGGGGCAGCCACGGCCGGCGACGTGAAGGCGTATCTGTCGGCCGGCGCCACGTCGGTTCAATTAGCTACCGCGATCATGGTGAATCCGTCCGTTGGACTGGAAATCCGCCGGGCTATGAACTCGGCCGTGGCACCGGCGTCCCGCCGGTGAATCACAGGCGAGACGCCTGTGCCACGATTGCAGGAGGTTCCGCTCGGCAAGCGGGACCTACTCGTTCCGTGCCCACCTGTCACAGGCGCGCGGCGGAGATGGCCGTATGGGCACGCTGGCGGACGCTGGGTTGAGAACCTCACGGGCCTAAACACGGCTGCCAGGCGAACTTTCGTGGCAATCGGCACGACGCCACTTCTTGGCACGCGGCTTGCTCCCAAGATAAAGCAGACGCGGAGAAGAAAACGGTCCTTGAGGATCTGAGGGAACCGGTCGGAAAGGAGGTGCGTGATGCGCGAGACGAACTCCGACCGTCTCGCCTTGCCTGCGGTAGTCGAAGCGAGATCGGCCGACCGACACATTTGCGAAGAAGCCGGACGGCGGCTTTGCCGTAGTTCACACTATCACCTGAGAGAAATGGCCTGTACATCGGAGTGCGGCGTGTTGACGGTATGCGGACGCGTGCCGTCGTACTACTTGAAGCAGGTGATTCAGTCGCTGCTGACGGGGATTGACGGCGTGGAGCGGATTGTCAACGACGTCGACGTGGTCAACATCAAGGGGCTTAGCAGCGTGCAAAAGAAACGACCGCGCGAGGAAGCGACGGAGAGTGGGCAGCCAGCGTCTCGAACCCGTCGGCAGTGAGTTGCGTAGAAACAGCGGAAGAAGAGGGTAACACATGGAAAATAGAGGGCCGGGCCAAGGCGCTCGGCAGGGCCGAGGAACGTAGGGTTCTTACCAGTAAAGGAGCTTGAGAACATAGCCGCAAAGTATCGGGTAAAGAGGGAGCCTTGTGGTCGGACGCGAGCTTCGATTTACGTGGCCAAACGCGACGCCTGCCCGAGAGAGTCGGGCCGCGACGCTGGCATCCTGCTAACGGGGAAAGTTCGACCCGCGGCGTTCACAAGGCTTGGGGCTGATGCAGGGTGATGCCCCATCCCCAAAATCCCTAGGCCGCCACCTCCCCCTGGCGGCCTTCTTTTTTGCGCGAGGGGCGAATCGCGTCGCTGTGCCTCGCTCGCACCCGTCAAAGGAAAGCTTCCGCTCGGACCCTTGAACCCACGCCTCCCGGCGAGGGCTAGCCCGGATAAATCATGGGCGAGGGCTGGGGTCCGAGGGATCGCCAAGGCTCACCTATGCCCGCACCCGCTGTTGACAGTTCTCGCGGCGATTCTGTAAACTTCGGATGCCTTCGGTAACCGATGGTTGACCAACCACCTGCGCCCAGTGTAGCCATACCGCAGCCACGCCCCAAATCGCCGTAGCGCGCCCGATGATACCGATTACGACGATCCCGGGCGATCTGCTATGGAAAAAGCGGCCGAGCAGCGCACATTGAATTCCGGTCCAACGAGCCCCAGGGGCCTATATTTCGATGTGCAAGCGATCCACGGCGAGCCGTGAGCGTTAGCTCGGGGGTGTTACCTACGCGCGTAGAAATCTCGAAACAGAAGAACGAATTACCAGCGGCCTAACGGCCGCCGCTCGCCGAGTGTCGCTTAACCCACCCCACCGCTGAGTCCAACTCATCATTCGGTATTTTTGAGCCTTCCCCCACTACGCAAAGCCTCGCTACGCAAAGAAAGCTGTCGCAATGAAGTTCCGTCGTCTGCTATCCCGCCCTGTCGTTTGTCGCATCGTGTTGTTGTTGGCAGCCATCGGCTTTGTCTGTTTGTTGACTTCGCCAGTGATGGCTGGCGAGGCCGACGATGAGATCAGTCCCAGCAAGTTAATCATGATTTGGGCGATCCCCGCGGTCGCCGCGCTGATCGCCCTGGTGCAGGCCCTGTTCTTCTTTAAGCAGATGATGGCGGCCGACGAAGGCACCAAGAAGATGATCGAGATCGCCCAGCACGTGCGCACCGGGGCCAACGCCTATCTTATGCAGCAGTACAAAGTCGTCGGCCTGTTCTTTGTGGGCCTGTTTGTCCTGCTGATGATCGGCGCGCAGGTGTTCGATGTGCTCAGCGTGTGGGTGCCGTTCGCGCTGATGACCGGCGGTTTTCTGTCCGGTTTGGCCGGCTGGTTCGGCATGAAGACGGCCACCTGGGCCAGCAGCCGCACGGCGGCCGGGGCGCAGAAATCGCTCAACGCCGGCCTGCAAGTGGCCTTCCGCTCCGGGGCCGTGATGGGGCTGACCGTCGTCGGCTTGGCACTGCTCGACATTTCGATTTGGTTCGCCGTGCTGTATTGGGGATTCGGCATGACCACTCCCTCGGAGATCAGCGTGACGATGCTCTGCTTCGGCATCGGGGCCAGCAGCCAGGCGCTGTTCGCCCGCGTCGGCGGCGGCATCTTCACCAAGGCGGCCGACGTGGGAGCCGATCTCGTCGGCAAGGTCGAGTATGGAATCCCCGAAGACGATCCCCGCAATCCGGCCACCATCGCGGACAACGTCGGCGACAACGTCGGCGACGTGGCCGGCATGGGCGCCGATCTTTACGAATCATATTACGGCTCGATCCTGGCCAGCGCGGCCTTGGGCGTGGCGGCCTTCGCCGGCGCATCGAGGGCAGTCCAGATGCAAGCCATGATGCTGCCGATGACGATCGCCGGGGTCGGCATCCTGCTCTCGATCCTGGGCATCTATCTGGTCCGCACCCGCGACGACGCCACGCAGAAAAACCTGCTGGGGGCCATCGCGCGCGGCATCAACGCCTCGACGATCCTGGTGATGATCTCGGTCGTCGGCCTGGCGTGGTGGCTGCTCCCGACGACCGACGAGACGAAATTCGCCCTCGGCAGCTTTGAGATTCCCGGCGTCGCGGTGAGCATCATCGTCGGGCTGGTGGCCGGCTGGTTGATCGGCAAATGGACGGAATACGTCACCAGCGACGAATTCAAGCCGACCCGGAATCTGGCCGCGCAGGCCGAAACCGGACCGGCCACGATCATCATCGGCGGACTCGCCCACGGCATGTTGAGCACCTGGGTGCCCGTGATCGTGATCGGCGGCGCGACCCTCTCGGCCTTCGGATTCGCCAACGGCTGGAACTACGGCGATCCGCAACTGTTCGCCCTGGGCCTGTACGGCGTGGGCATCGCCGCGGTCGGCATGCTCAGCACGCTGGGCATCACGCTGGCCACCGACGCTTACGGCCCGATCGCCGACAACGCCGGCGGCAACGCCGAGATGGCGGGCCTCGACGCCATCGTCCGCGAGCGGACCGACGCGCTGGACAGCTTGGGCAACACCACAGCCGCCACGGGCAAGGGTTTTGCCATCGGCTCGGCGGCGCTCACGGCGCTGGCCCTATTGGCGGCCTACATGGAGGAAGTCAAAGTCGGCTTCGATCGTTGGGCCGTCTCCACCGCCGAGCAGATGCAGGACGAAGGCTTTTATCAGCTTTCGCCGAAGTTTTTCGTCTACAGCGACGGCAAGGTTGACTTAGAAAAGAAAGACGACATCCACAAGCACCTGAGCGGCTTTCTCGCCTTGCGGAAGCAGGTCGTGCATACCGCGGTGAAGGATGTGCTCGAAAAGAATAATTTCCGCGGCGGGCCGGTTAAGCTCACGGGCGTGATGAGTTGGGTCGATCCTGAGAAAAAGGCCGTCGCCCGTTTCGAGGGATTCAAACCATCCGAGGCGTCGGTGGCCCGGCTGATGCCGCGAGAAAAGGCTACGCTGCCTTTCTTCATGGACTATTACGACGCCACGCTGATGAATCCCAAGGTGCTGGTCGGCATCTTCCTGGGGGCCATGGCCACCTTCGTGTTCTGTGCGATGACCATGAAAGCGGTCGGCCGGGCCGCGATGGGCATGGTCGAAGAGGTTCGTCGGCAATTCAAGGAGAAGCCCGGCATCATGCTGGGCACGGAGCAGCCCGACTACGCCAGGCCGGTAGAGATCAGCACCCAGGCCGCCCAGCGCGAGATGATCTTGCCGGCGATATTGGGCTTGGCCACGCCGGTCGTGGTCGGCTTGCTGTTGGGCGTCGGCGGGGTGATGGGTCTGTTGGTCGGCACGCTGACCACGGGCTTCTGTGTGGCCGTGTTTATGTCGAACGCCGGCGGGGCCTGGGACAACGCCAAAAAATACATCGAGACCGGCAAGCACGGCGGCAAGGGCACCGACGCCCACAAGGCCGCCGTGGTCGGCGATACGGTCGGCGATCCCTTCAAAGACACCAGCGGCCCCAGCCTGAACATCCTCATCAAGCTCATGAGCGTCGTCAGCGTCGTCGTCGCCGGCCTCGTCGTCCGCTACAGCCTGATGGCGATGGGCGTGTTTTAATCTGTAGGAGGCGACTCCCGTCGCCGATTTTCTCACTAGCCCGACGCGCAAGCGAGGGACTGGCCGTCATTTCCCTCGCTTGCGCGTCGGGCTAGTGAAGAATCTGCACTACGCCCGCAGGTCAAACGTCGGCTTGATCTGGGCGGCGAAATTCGCTTTGTGCAGAGCCAGCCCAAAGCCGGGCTTGTCCGGCACGCTACTGCGGCCGTCTTTGCGCTCGTAGCCGTCGGCGATGAGCACGTCGGTCGAGAGCGGGTCGTGTTCGGCCATGTAAAAATTGTCGATGGCCCGGCCGACGTGCAACTGCATGTAATAGCCCAGCAGCGATCCCCAATTATGCGGCGCGATCTGGATGCCCTGCGGCCGAGCCCAGGCGGCTTCAGTCAGGATGCCCTCGATGCCGAAGCGCTTCATGTCGGCTTGCAGCACGTCCATCGCCCGGCTCTTGATGAACGGCTTGAAGGCGTCCAATTTGCCCTGCGTTTCACCATCGGCCAATAGCGTTTTCCAGCCTTTCGCGGCGAGGTATTTTTTGTAATCAAGACATTGCTCGACCGTCTCGTCGAACATCTCTTCGGTAAAGGCCAGTTTGAGCGGCCCGGCCTGATCCATGAACCGCTTTGTGCCGGCCAAATCGTAGCCGTTGTTGGCGTCGACGCCGAGCGCGACGTCGGCCCCGGCGTGCTTGCGGATCAGCCGCACCACCTCGACGTCGCGGCGATCGCCGTCGGCCCGTTTCATCCACTTCGCCCCGCGGCCGATTTTGATTTTGAATGCCCGGTGGCCGTCTTTCAGCCCCATGTCGATCTCTTCCTTGAAGCGATCCTGCCACTTGGCCGTATACCGCGGCAGCAGATCGGCGAAGTAAATCGATCCGTCGTAAACCGGAACACGGTCGGGCCCCTTGCCGCCGAGCAGCTTATAGACGGGCTGGCCGAGCGACTTGCCCAGCAGATCCCAGAGCGGCATGGTGGCTGCCCCCAACGGCCCCTTCATGCGCTGATTCTTCTCGTCGTACAATTCGCCCAGCGTCTTGCCCAGCAGCTTGGCCGCCGCGGTCTTATTGGCCCGACACGCGCCGAGTCCGTCGAGCCCCTTGTCGGTCTTGATCCACAACATCCGATCGCCCGAACGGTCGCCATGCACGTCCAATCGCGAGTTACGCCCCGCGATCTTCGAGCGTCGGGTCCGCAGCACGAAGCCGATCACCCGGGTGATCTTGATCTTTTTGTCTGGCTTGGCGGCCGCCGTGCAGTTCGTGGCGGGCCAGCATGTGGCCGCTGCGGCGCCGATGATCGTGGACTGTTGCAAAAAGGTTCGTCGGTTCATGGCGATGGCTCACAATTTGGCGGGATGGGGTTTACGAGACGCGGAAGATCCTCTCGCATTGTACCGGCGCCGGACGGCGAGTTGAATCGACTCGCCGAGGGAGGCGGTTTGTAGCTGAATTCGCAAGAATTCAGCTACGCCAGCATCCGGCGAGCGGCGACCGTCAGGCCGCCGGTAATTCCTCACTCGGTTTCACACGTTCAGCCTGTGGGTGGATTACCCCCGAGCTAACGCCCGGGGCTCGCCTGGAGTTACCTCACCCCAGCGCTCGTCGATCCACCCGGGCGAGACGAAACGCGACAGCACGGCCCGCATGGTCGACGAGACGGCGGTCATCGTCTCTGCCGAGATCTCGATCTCGAGCGACGGATCGCCATCGGCGCGGACCATTCCGCCCCAGCAGAATCGCACGGGCCAATCGTGCGATTCAGCCTCGGCGTTGAGGCGTTCGACGACGCGCAGGCTCCACAGGGAGCCGTACATGCTGCGAAAATCGAGCCACAGCCGTGCGAAACTCTTGGCGGTGTGGCGAGAGCCGCGGCAGACGACCGTCAGGCAAATCGCCAGTAGTATCAACATGAGCCCAACGACTTGAGAGCCGGCAAACGCCAGATTTTGCCCGCCGGGCAAATGCTCCCCCAGCAAGAAGACTTGGGCCAGGGCAAACACGAACGTCGCCGGCGCGTAACGCGTTAGCACGTAATTCAGCGGCCCCACGGCGATCAGCGCGACGGCAAACCACTGCCGCGCCACATGCGTGTCAATTCCCTCGCCCCGTCCGACCGCCAGCGCTCTGATTGCCGGCAGCGACAAAACGCCCAGCAGCGACAGCACGATGAATTTCCAGGCTCGGCTCTGCGGCCGCTTCGCCCCGAGTAAGGAGACCAGCGGGCAAAACGTGGCCATGGCCGCGACGTAGCGCAGCAGGTCGAGCCAATCGCGGGACGCACCCGCCAGCAGCCAGTGCGCGACGATTTCGACGCCGCCAACCGCCAACAGCGACGCCAGCAGCCACCACCACGGACCGACGAGCGTCGTTTCTCGCACGCCGCGGCGGCCGCGCAACAGCAGCACAACGCCGAACACCATCGCCAGCGCGGCGATTCCGGTCAGTGCATCACCGGAGAGGGCCAAGGACATCGCAGGAATCATCGTCACGGTCGTTACAGCCCACGGCCAGGATGTACATCGTGGAGAAAAATCAACGCATCTCGGCCGTCCATTATATCGACAAGTCAAGGCTACGTAAGGGCTTGTGGCCAATCACAGAACAGGGTGGGCCTGGGCAATCTGGAAAAAACTCACCGGTTGCGTTTGCTCTACCGCCCAACGAAAGCAATGTTTCTTCAGACGCACCCGGTTTCAGCCGCCGCGGTAACCAATCCGCGAGTTTATGTGGTTCACGTTACCACGCCACCAGGCTTCCAGACCGCGGTGCCACAGAAGCAGAAACTTCCCCATCCGTCGAACTAGAAGGAGTGTCAACATGAAATGGTTTTCTCTCGCCATCGTGGCGGTCGTCATGATTTTTGCAGCGGACGCCCAGGCGCGTGATTTTTGGCGCACGCCCGTCCCGGTCACCAGCCAGGTCTATCATGCCAACGGAGTTGAGCTAGCCGGCGACACGCCGCACCGCTGGTATCATCAGCCGGCCGGTTACGCTCTGCATGTTAATCACGGCTACTACACCGGCAATGCCTGGTATCACAATCGCGATTTCCACCACGGTGCATTTTATTATGGCCGGCAAGGCTGTCGCAATTTCCACGGATTGTGGAGCGGTTTCTGCCACGAGAAATGCACCCGCAGCCATCGCGGCGGCTGCAATCGCTGTGGCAAATCGCGTCATCGAGGATGCGGCTGCGCCCGTGGCCACCAGCGCCATGGTTGTGGACATCATCGCGGCTGCGGATGTGGACATCACCCTCACCACGGGCAATGGGATGAAAGTGTGCCGCAGGTGCCTGAGGCGGCCCCGCAAGACGACGCCCCCGATCCACCGACGCCCAAGCCCGACGTCTCGGCCGGCCTCTTCGAGAATTGGCCGCGCTCGTTGGCTTTCTTGACGAACCAATTCACGGCGAGCCCCGAGCGTTAGCTCGGGGGTAATGCGTCCACACGCAGAAAACCTGAAACCGCAGGATGAATTACCAGCGGCCTAACGGCCACCGCTCGCCGAGTGTCGCTTCATGCGGAAGCTCTCATCGAGCGATTCCTAGGGCGCAACAGATTAACGCAGCGATGTCTTGCCGGTGTCGAACCGAACTGGGGAGTGCGGAACGCAGCGGCGAGTCAAGTGTGTGGCGGGTGAGTCCCTCGTGGGCTTGCCCGCCCTTTTCAATGACCCCTGACCAATGACAAATAATGAATGACCAATTCGTTGGCTCTGACGCGGTCCTTGTGTAGATTGGCGTCGAATTCCAGGCGTATTGGGATTGGACGCCTGAGGTCTGGGCTCGATTTGTTATTTGTCATTTGTCATTGGCCATTTACGACAAAGTTCACGCCGGAACCGGCGCTGCCCAACTAATCGGCATCAACTACTTGCTCCGCACCGTTTCGCGCGAGACCGTGAAAAACCGGCTCGCCGCGCCGGTTGTGCGAACAATGCGATGGAGCGTGGCGGATCGCTGCGACGATGAATAAAGCACGCCCCTACCGGAAGGGTGGGACTCTGCAGAGTCCCGATTCAGGACAAAGGTCATGGCAAGACGACGGATCGACTTGCCATGACCTTTTATATGCGCTGAGTTTGTAGGAGGTGTCTCCGACGGCGATTGTCGTTTGTAATCTCCGACAGCGATTGTCTTGCGTGCCGTCCGCCTTCTACAATTCGCCGTCGGAGACGCCTCCTACAAATTGGTTCAGCCGCCCTTGATTTTGGCGAGCAGTTTCTCGGCCGCCTCGCGTTCGACAAAAAGCTGCTTCGTCTTCAGTGCCTGCTCGAGAAACTGCGCGGCTTGTTCTTTCTTGCCGCTGTCGACGAGGATGCGGCTGACGAAATAGCTGCCGTCAGGGCTATTGCCGAGTCGGTTGATCACGTTCGCCAGCAATTGTTGGGCTTCCCGGTTGCGATTCATCTGGTAGTAAACCCAGCCCAGGGTGACCGTGCTTTCGATGCCTTGTGCGGTCGGCCGATTGGCCTGAAACGGATACACGCGGGCGTTTACGATGGCGTACTGCAACGCCAATTCGCGCTTGGTTTTGTCGGCCTGGGCCAATAGCACGTGCACGAGATGGTTGGTCGCCGCGAAATTGGTCGGTGCCTGTCGATGCGCCGCGACCAGCCAGGCCTCGGCGTTTTCGTAGTTCTTGGTCATTCGCGAAGCGATCCCGCGCAACACCTTCGCATTGACCGAAGTCTTGTCGGCTTCATAGGCCGCGTCGGCCTGCGTCTTGGCCCGATCGGCCTGGCCGGTTTCCAACAGCCGTTGGACGACCGCCAATCGCGTACTGGTATCGTTGGGGTTTTCTTTCAGCGCTTTCTTGATCCACTCCTGGGCGCTTTTGTCGTCGTCCTTTTGGCTGTACAGTTTCGACATGACAACTTCCGCGGCCGGCAGCGAGGCATCGGCTGCCCGGGCGTCCTTTAGCGATTTGTAGGCGTCCGTCGTCTTGTCTTGCCGAAACAACGCAATGCCGAGACGCTGGTGGGATAGTCCCGTGTCGGGATCAACCGTGATCATTTCCCGCAGATGTTTTTCGGCCGCCGGCCAATTCGTGCGACGTTCGGCAATTTGGGCCAGGCCGTTGTAGCCTTGGATCAAGAAACGCCGCTTGCGCTTGGCGCTATCCTTGAAAGGCTTGGCCAGCGCCGTGGTCTTTTCAAAGAGCAACTCCGCGTCGGTAATGCGGCCCGCCCGATAGGCGATTTGAGCGAACAACAAATAAGGTTCCGGGTCGCTGGGGTTCTCCTTGACGACTTGTTCCAGCGGGGCGCGCATTTGAGCGCCCCGACCGACCGCGGCCAAAATGCGCGCTAATAAAACGTGGGCCGGGGCAATCGCCGGGTTCTTTTCTCGGGCCATTTTCAACAAATCGATCGCCCCGGCGGTGTCGTTGTTGTTGACGCGCACGGCGGCATCTCTGACGAGGTCTTTTTCCACACCGATGTCCGAAACGTCGAGACTGAGAATGCGCTCCGCGAACGTCTGAGCCGAGGCCGACGGCGCTGCGGCACCGAGCAACAGCGCGACCGCCAAGGCGGCGAGGCCCGAACCAAATACGCGAGACAGCGAGCAACCGCTGTCGGAACGGTCATTCGCCCGGCGAAGCGAAGCAGGCAAATCGATCAATCGCATCATGGGTATTCCTTCGTCAGCATTAGAGACAGGGTCATTTCGCATGACATCCATTCTACCCTTATTCGGCCAGACACACACTCGTTTCACCGCCGACTCTCGGCAATCGTGGCCTTCGCACCAGCCGAAACACGAGTATCCGCCGCGGGCGGCCAATCGCCATATCGCCCATTTTTCCCTGATTCGGCAATCGTTAGCGTCATCGGCCCCTCTGGCGGAACCCGGATACTTTCATTTCATTGCCGGGGCAGGTACATTGCTGGTGTGGTAAAACCCCCGTCGGAACACTTCCTTCTTTTCATTTGACAGGAGATCCAGATGATTACTACACGATCGAGGAAAGTTGTGGCCGCGATGCTCGTCACGGCGGTTATCCTTGGTGCCATCGGTACGGCTGTGGAAATTGGCCAGGCGCAGGATGCCCCAAAAGCTGCATCGAAAGATGCCAAGAAGCCTAAAACGCGGGCCAAGCCCCGCGGGCGGCTGCCGGCTTTCTACGGAAAGGTTGTCGACCGGAAGCAGCGCGAGCAGATCTACGCGATTCAAAAGTCGCACGCCGCTGAGATTGCCAAGCTGCGAGCGCAGCTCAAAGACCTCATGGTCAAACGCGACACCGAAGTCGCCGCCGTGCTAACCGCCGAGCAGCAATCCGAAGTGGCCAAGCTGGTGGCCGCAGCCAAGGCGAAGCGAGAGAAGAGGGCGGCGGAAAAGAAAGCAGCAAGCAAGGCAGCCGCTGGCGAGAAGTAGCAACATTCAACGCACGAGGCATTTTCAGGCACACGGACGTGCCTTTTTTCGTCGGCGGGGAACGGTGGGCGCAAGTCACTCCTTTTCGTCCTCGTCCTCGTGCCTCCTACTCGTACTCGATTCGTAACGCCGAGCGGCGGAGTGCCGCTTCGAGTACGAGTACGAGGAGGAAGTACGAGTACGAGATGCAACGGCGCTGCCCGACCACAATTCTCTAGATCCACCCTCCTCGGTTCTTCCCTCGGGCCATGCTGCCCAATACACTGGCGTGTGGCGATTACCAACGCCATCCCACCCACGCTCTTTCCATCCCCAGGAAATGATCCGCCATGAATCGACCACTCTGGAAAGTCGTTTGCGTCGGAATCTTCCTGTGCGCCCCATCGAACGATCCCGCGAATGCGGCCGACACGCCCGGCGTTCAACTCTTGCAGCCCGACACGTTCGACGGCTGGCAACATAGCGCCGAGCCGATTCGCGGCTGGACCATCAAGGACGGACGACTCACCGGTAGCGAGGGGGCCACGCCGCTGTTGGGCGGTTGGACGCTTGGGGATTTCGAGCTGCGATTTGACTGGTCGGTCTCGAAACATGGCAAGCTGATCGTCAAGCTGCCGAAAATGCCCGCCGGCGATGGGATGACGCTGTCGCTGACCGAGGGCAAGAGCATCGATCTGGTAACGGTGGGGCGGCGCGTGGTGGTGAGCGAAAAAGAAATCGCCCCGACCAAGAGCGGCGCCCACACTGCCGTGCTCAAGCGAAACGGCGAAAAGTACACGCTCTCGATCGACGGCAAAACCGTCGGCAGCGGCAACTTGCCGGCCGATCTGCGGCTCGGCCTGATGCTCTCGGTGGCCGAAGGGCGGGCCAGCATCAGCAACATCCGGCTGATCGAGCCGGCCGGCCAGCCGATCTTCAACGGCAAGGATCTCACGGGGTGGGATTTCTTCCTTGTCGATCCGGACGCAAAGATGGCGGACGTTTGGAGCGTTCAAGACGGCCTGCTGATCTGCAAGGGCAAGCCGATGGGCTATCTCGCTACGAAAAAGAAGTTCAAGAACTTCAAGCTCGTCGTCGAGTGGCGTTGGGCCCCCGGCAGCAAGCCGGGTAACAGCGGGGTGTTGATGCGAATCACCGGCAAGAAAACGGCGCTGCCCAACTGCGTCGAGGCCCAACTCATGAGCGGCAACGCCGGTGACATGTACGGCTTTCAAGGATTCAAGATCGAAGGAGACAAGGCGCGGCGCAGCGACGTCCCCAAGCACAAGCTCGCCGGCTTCCTGCGGGCCCTGAAAAAGGTTCGAGGGAACGAGAACAAGCCGGGAGAGTGGAACAAGTACGAGATCACCGCGGATGGAGGTACGATCACCCTGGTAGTCAACGGCAAGCAAGTCAACCAAGCCACCGGATGCGACGTCCGCGCCGGCCACATCGGCCTACAATCCGAAGGCGGCGTCGTTCAATTCCGCACAGTCGCGCTGACGCCGCTGGGGAAGTAGCACGGGCAGGAAAACCAAAGGCTGAGTGTGAGCAAAGAGCGCTTGGCGGATCGTCGTTGGTCGCTCCGCGAAGAATTCGCTAGGGTTTGCGGAGCGAACCACGACATTTATTAAATTGGCCGCCCCTAGTTGGACAGCGCCACTTAGGCGTCGAATACAAGCACGACGCGCAAGCGAGTGGGCCGGGACGTAAACTACTCACTCGCTTGCGCTTCGTGCTAGTATTGCCAACCGAAGTGACGCTGTCCAAGTAAGCGAGGAATGGAAAACGCCGATGTTGGCCCTCCCTCGCTTACGCTTCGGGTTATGATTGGTCGCAACGGTCACCTTTTCAACAGACCAATAGACGCTTCCACGAGAGCCTTCACCAACCTTGTTTCAAGCGACGGCGGCGTTGAGAGGCCGCTTCCTCATGAGTACTGAATCGTTGACCGTGCTAAAGCCGGCGGACTTCGCCAGCGATCAGGATGTCCGATGGTGCCCCGGATGCGGCGACTACTCCATTCTCGCGCAGATGAAGAAGGTGCTGCCCACCCTCGGCGTCCCGCGCGAAAAGACGGTGTTCATCTCCGGAATCGGCTGCTCGAGCCGGTTCCCGTATTACATGAACACGTACGGCATGCACAGCATCCACGGACGCGCCCCGGCGATCGCCACGGGTGTGAAAGTGGCCAATCCGGAGTTGTCCGTCTGGGTCATCACCGGCGACGGCGACGCGTTGAGCATCGGCGGCAATCATCTGATGCACGCCATCCGGCGCAACATGGACATCAACATCATCTTGTTCAACAATCAGATCTACGGGTTGACCAAGGGGCAATACTCACCGACGTCGCCGCTGGGCAAAGTGACCAAGAGCACGCCGATGGGGTCGATCGACAATCCGCTGCATCCGATCTCGATCGCTGTGGGGTGTGAGGCCACGTTCGTCGCCCGAAGCATCGACGTGAACATCAAGCACTTGGGCATGGTGCTAAAGCGCGCCGCCGATCATCGTGGCACGGCGTTCGTCGAGGTATACCAAAACTGCAACGTGTTCAACGAGGGGGCATTCGAGTATGCAACCGATCGACAGACCAAGGCCGACACGACGCT
>JADFKK010000253.1 GCA_022564995.1 Planctomycetota bacterium
GCCGGGCCTTTCGCAGCGCCATATCGCCGAGGCCCGCATCGTCAACGTCTCCTGCGGCGGGTGTCACAGCAAGTTCGAACCGCTGGCCTTCGGCCTGGAGAAATTCGACGGCGTGGGGGCCTATCACGAGGTGGACGAACACGGCAACAAGCTCCGCGAAGACGGGCGAATCTTATTGCCCGGCAGCGACAAGCCGGTCTCGTACAAGACATCGGCCGAACTGATGAACCTGCTCGCCGGCAGCGACCGGGTTCGGCAGACCCTGACCTGGAAAGTCACACAGTTCGCGCTCGGCAGACCGCTCGGGGCGTCCGACGCGCGCGTCATCGCCAAGCTTCACGCAGCGGCGCAAAAGGCCGGCGGCACTTACGCAAGCCTAATCACCGAAATCGTCATGAGCGATTTGGTGCGGATGACGCGAACGGAACGGGAGAAGGAAGGTCGGAAATGACGCGGCGGTGCTCTAGCTGTGCGGCGGTTTACTGTTGCCATTGGCGAATCACGACTTTCTGTGCTATCATTTATGAAGGCGCGGGTAACCGTTGAGGAAAGGTTTCACGCATGCCGCTGGTCGATGCCATTTGGGATTTGGCCGACGATCCGGAAGGCAACGTCCAGCACATCGCTGAACACGGCCTCACTCCGCTCGACGTTGAACACGTCTTGAACCATCCCGAACGTCATGACCTGAGTCGATCCAGCGGACGGCCGATCGTTTACGGATTCACGCCAAGTGGCGAGTATATTGTTATCATTTACGACGAGATTGACGAAAGCACGATCTATCCGATAACGGCCTATCCAGTCGAGGAGTGAGAAGGATGGCGAAGAAAACTTATCGAGGCGTTACGCGATCTCGCCGGTTGACGAAATCGGAAGCTGCCAAATACCGCAAGATCCGCGGGCAAGTCACCGAGGAGATTCCGCCAGCCAAGTCGTCACCGGAGAAAATCGCAATCGCCAAGCTACGCGCCATGCGCGAGGCGAAGGGCGTTACCTTATCCGAACTGTCCAAACGCACCGGGATGACCCGCGGAAATCTGGCGCGGCTGGAGTCGCAAAAAAACGCCACATTGCGGACACTCCGTCGATATGCCCAAGGACTCGATTGCGACCTTGAGATCAACGTCGTTTCCGCCAACGTGAAGAAGAAAAAGCAGCGTGGGGCGGCGGGATGAAAGATCGCGGAATCGGCGGCGGCTAATCTTCCAAACTCGTGTCCTCGGTCTGGGCCACAGTCCAAATGCGTTTCAGCGGCAGTTCGGCCCGCAAGTCCTCGTCAAGCTTGTCGTAGTTTTCCAGGATTTGGTCGATCAGCGCTTGCTGGTCCCAAAGTCTTACGCGAAAGAACTGCCGAGCCTTTTCCTTGTCGACGGACGACTTAAACCCACCCCAAGAGACGAACAGCCCTTGGTCGGCCTGGACGTTTTGCATGGTGCCGATGAGTTGGTCCAACGTCGGGCGATCCGTGGGAGTATCGCCGGACTTTACCTGGACGACGATTTTGGGCTGCGCGAAACCGAGCGAACCAGGAGCGGCCAGAATGTCGATGCCGTAATCGGGGCCTTCGGGACTACGGTAAGTGGTGTAACCTTGCGCGTTGAGAACCGCTTCGACTAACCGGGCCATGCCGTGGCCCTTGTACTTTCTGCCGATCAACAGGGCGATCTCGTCGCGCGCCGACTCTTCCAAATCAATCAGCGGCTGTTCCGTTTCGGTGTCCTCCTCTTCTTTTTTTCCTGAAATCCACTCACCTATGCTTGGCGGTTTCCAGGCATTCTTCACCATGGCGCGAATTCGTTCCTCGGCGTTGTTGCGTGAAATACCACAAATGGTCCGTGG
This sequence comes from Planctomycetota bacterium, assembly GCA_022564995.1. GTDB lineage: Bacteria > Planctomycetota > Planctomycetia > Pirellulales > JADFKK01 > JADFKK01. The sequence goes on from JADFKK010000253.1 coordinate 1,843, forward strand.
ACCGAAGGAGTACAGAATATCTTGCGGGATTTTTGACCGTAGGATATTCGGTGCGAACCAAGTCACGGACCGGTGGTGGCGTAACCGAGGCTCTTGCTTCCCATCGAATTCGTAGGGGCCGGTTATTTCGCCGAAGTGAACGACGCGTTTGGCTTTGTTAGGCAGGCCAACCCAATCGCCGGGTTGCATGTTCTTGGCGAAAATCCAGATTTGGCCAAGATACGCACCGATTTTTCCATTGGACGCTTCCGGATAGGTCTGGCGCAGCAACAAGCGAAGTTCGTCCCTGTCGGCGATCAGACTGAGATCCTGATCGAGTTCCTCCCACTGCAAATAGATGCGGCTATCTTGGAGAAAATTCTGCTCCCATTCGCCGTGGCGTCCCGCACGATTCATCCACAGTGCCATGTCTTGCCTCGCTTGAATAATTGGAAGTAGAAAAAGTACCAGCAACCGTTGAAATGTGCCAAAGGCAGAAAACCTGCCGGCATTCTACCACGTGCTGCACTGCGTGGCGACTCGGTGCCGTCTCCGCGCGAGCTAGGAGATGCCTGCCATCGCATCAACCTGCACGCCCAGCGGTGAAACGCCGAGGCTGGTCAAATCGGCGATCGCGGAATCGATCGCCGAACCCAGGGAGTCCGATTCACGGGAAAAGTCGACGTAAGGGCGATTTTCACTGACCCCGTTCAGAGAGTCCGGACACTGGCCAGCAATCCGGTCGAACAACTCTTCGCTAACTTCGGAGATCAGAATGGTAAATCGATGGATCATGTTTGTTGGGATGTTTTGCCATCACGACAATTGTAAGCGCCAGGCGAGGGTCGATCAATTCGGGCATGCGGCGGCGACCAGTTTCGCCGCGAAAGCGGGCTCGTTTCGCCGCAGTCACGCCGTCTGCGAGGTGACGGAATCGGGTTCCATTTCCACGTGGGCGACGTGATATCCAGCCGCATTGACATCCGCAATCGCGGAGCGAAGTCGCCAAACTTGCTGTCTTATACTCCGGAAAAACCAACTCGAACAAGATCGTGAACCATTGGTGTGTGACCAGAGTTTCTGGCGAGGAGAGTCGTGGGGCAGGTTTCCTAACCTGCCAGTGGTAAGCACTATCTAGGCAGGTTGGGAAACCTGCCCCACACGTCGTTCACCCATCGAGGCCCTGATCACCGAGATCGTCGTGAGCGATCTGGTGCGGATGACGCGAACGGAGCGGGAGCAGCCGGATGGGCCAGGGTGACGCGGTTGCGAGGCCTGACATTCACGCCGCTTGCGGGGAAGAGGTTACGTTTCGCGGGCGGCGGCCTACTGGCGTCGTCGGCGGCGGGAGCGGATGTCGGGCATGCCGTCGGTGGTTTCGCCTTGCGGGCCGGATACGTCGGGGGCTTCGGTTGTTTCTTCAATCGGCGCGTCGGCGGCGTCCGGGTGTTTGTCCTCGGGCAGGCCGACGTCGACGGGAATTGGGCGGTGGGCGGCGCGGTGCGAGGCGATGGTTAGTTCCGGGTAAACGTCTTGAGCCCAGCGCCAAGCCTCCCAGTTGTCTCGCAACAACTGACACTTGTCATTCAGCCGCCCGTCGCGGACCCAATTGTCTAGTTCGGCTTTCGTGACGGGGCCGTATTCCTCGCCATCGGCCGTTTTGACAAGCCACTCGGCCCGTCCGCCGCCGCTTGGCGTGGCCGCCGGTTGCTGTTGCGGTTCGGCCTCCAGGGCTTCCCGCCGGCGGAGCAGCGCGACCTTGGCTCCGCGGCGCGATTCTTCGTCGTCGGGCTTGAGCTGCAGCGCGTGCCGGAAAGAATGGATCGCCCTGTCGAACCGCGACAGTTTCAGATAAGCCAGCCCACGGCGGCGATATGCCAGGGCCGCTTCGGGGCCTTGCGAGTCGAGCTTGATCATTTCCGAATAATCGGCCGCGGCGTTTTCATAATCGTCGACGCCCATGTACATGTCGGCCCGGTGCATGTAAGTGCGGGGATCGAGGCGGATGGTCTTGGTCAGCTCGACCAGCGCCTTGTCGACGTCGCCCGCCTTCGAGTAGGTCATCGCCCGATTGCGATAGGCCGAGACCAGCGTGTCGTCCTGCTCGATGGCCCGATCGAAATCGGCGATGGCCCTGGTGTATTGTTCGAGGCGGGCATAGGCAAAGCCGCGGCTGTTGAGGGTCAGCGCGTCGTTCGGATCGAGCCGATGGGCCTCGCTGAAGCTATCGATCGCGTCGCGGAATTTGTCCATCGAACTGAGCACGGTGGCGCGATGAAAATGATAGCTCGGCTCATTTCCGACGAGCAGAATGGCCTCGTCAAAATCGGCGACGGCGCGGGCTTGTTCTCCCAGGGCCGCCAGCGTGCGCGCCCGCTCGTAGTAATACTCCGGCTCCGACGACGACAGCTCGATCGCCGCGCTCATGTCGCCTTCGGCCTGCTCGAACTGCTTGGCCCGCTGGTGGGCAAGGCCGCGCAGGAAGAGCGTCGGTGCGAATTTTTTTCCCAGTTTGATCGCCTTGGTGACGTCGGCGACGACCTGCGAAAATTGCCCCGCCTCCATGAATGCCTCGGCCCGCCGCAGATACAGATCGGCATCGTTGGGCCGCAGCCGGAGGGCCTGGCCGAAGTCGGCGGCGGCCATCTCGGCGTCGCCCTTGAGCGAATAAGCCACGCCGCGGCCACGGTACAAATCGGCGTTGTCCGGATCGCTTTCGATCTGTTTGTTGTAAGTCGGGATCGCTTCGGCGGCATGAGATCGCGCGGCGACGACGTAGGCATCTCGCTGCTTGGGATCGCATCGAATCGCGGCTTCGTAATCGTCAATGGCCGCGCTCCACTCGTAACAAGCCGCCCGGGCCGCGCCGCGCAGGGCATGAACCGGTCCGTTTTCCGGATGGCGGCGGAGCGAGACGTCGAAGTCGTCGATCGCGCTCTCGTAATCGCCTGTTTCCAGCAGGGCCCTGCCGCGACGAGCAAAGATGCAGACTTCGTCGTTTGCGCCGTCCGCTGCATCATCGTCGAGCTCGATACGCCGGGTGAAATCAGCGGCGGCCGATTCGTGCTGGCCGAGCGCCGCATAGCAATTGCCTCGCCGGTCATACGCTTCCGCATCGTCACGATCGAGCCGGATCACCTTGGTGAATTCAGTGGCCGCCTTCTCGTAACTCACCAGCGCCGCATAGGCCCTGCCCCGATTGCGATAGGCCGCCGTCATCATCGGGTCGAGGCGAGCCGCCTCGCTAAAGTCGGCGATCGCCTGTTCGTTTTGGCCCGTCGTCAGCAGCGATTCGCCGCGGGCGTTGTAGACCTTCGGGTTTTGTGTCTCGGATTGAATCGCCTTATCGAAATCGGCCACGGCCTTGTCGTGTCGGCTGAGCCTGGCATAAACGCGACCGCGGACGTGATGATAGGCCGCGACGTTATCACCCAGTCGAATCGCCGCGCTGTAATCGGCGGCGGCTTTTTCATAATCGCCAATCGCCTCATACACGCTGCCGCGGTCGTGGTAGTAGCCGGAGAATTTTCGCTCGGCGCGAATCGCTGCCGAGAAATCTTCGATCGCCTTGGCGTGCTGCGCCGTGCGGCGATAGGCGTCGCCCCGGGTGTGATAGATCACGGCGCCGCTCTCGGCAAGCTTGATCGCCATGCTGGCGTCGGAGATGACCTTTTCGTAGTCTTCAACCGCCGCGTACGACAGCGCCCGTTTCACGTAACCGACGGCATCCTCGGGCAGCATCCGAATCGCCAGCGTGAAGTCGTGAATCGCCTTCTTGTGCTCCTGCCCAAACGCGTAGATCACGCCGCGGTCCTGATAGGTCTCGGCCGACTTGGAGTCTCTGCGGAGGATATCGGAGTATTCTCGCAGCGCCCGCTCGACGAACGGCGCGGCGAGCTTGCGATAGGCGTCGGTCCCAGGCGAATTGAGCCGGATCGCCTCGCCGATGTCTTCGATGGCACCTCGCCACTGGCCCTTGCCTCCCAGCGCGCCGCCACGCCAGGCGTGCGCGTCGGCATCGCGCTCGTCGGCCTCGATCGCCAGGTTGCAGTCTTCCATCGCGCGGTCGAACTGCCGGTCTTTCAAATAGGCCAGGCCGCGGCTGCGATAGCATGGCCCGACCTGATGGTCCGGGGCTTCGACCAACGCCTGCGTGTAGGCTAGGATCGAGGCTTCGTAATTCTTGCGCCGCAACTGGTCATGGCCGACGCCAAGGTGCGCTTGCCACGGCGAAGTCGGTTCGGTTGTCGGCGAGTCGGCGATTTCGGCAGGTGCCTGCGCGGCGTCCGCTACGACCGGCGTGGCGAGGACCACTTCGTCTTGCTCATCCCCCAACGCCAGCACCGGATCGCCTTGGTCTTCGATCACCTCCTCAAGCGGCGCAACATCTGCGTCGCTGCTTACGTCGCTGCCGGGCGGTCGTCCGCAGTGTGGGCAGATCGTCGAACCGCCGGGGTATCGATTGCCGCAATTGGTACAGGTTGAGGCCATGGCTGAGCGTCACAAGAAAAGCGGGAAAGCCTAGCTTCGATTATGACCAACGGCCGCGTGGTCGGTCAACGCATAAGATCGGCTCAAGGATGACTCTCTCGCGAAGCGACACCTGGCGAGCGGCGGCCGTGAGGCCGCTGGTAATACGTTCTTCGGGCTCACGATTTCTGCAAGCGGGTGTATTACCCCCGAGCTCACGCTCGGGGCTCGCCGAGAATCGGCGAGCTGTCCTTCGGCCGCTCCTCAGTTAATCTCCCGTCCCAACGGCTCGGCGAGCCGCCGCAACGACTCCAGCAGACGGTCGAACTGATCGAAGTCGATCAACTCGGCATTAGTCGGTCTCGTTCAATCAAGACTATCGGCTTCGACGCGGTAAACCTTGCCATTGCGAAAACTAAGTGTGTACTGCAGTCCCCCCAATCCCGAGTCGAATCGATACACCAACGGGCTGGACTTGTCGCTTCCTGCGGCTTGGCCATAGTCACTAACCGTCGCCGGATCGCCTAATATCTTTAACACTTCCGCACGCGTCCGAAAGAGAAACGAGACGCGAGCGAAAACCCGGTTTGCAGCTCGACATGCCTCTGGCGATGAGGCGTTCACTGGCACTGTTTTCGTGTTCAGCACGGAGGTCTTACGGAGCAGCGCTCGGTCGGCCTCAAAGCCTTCGTAAAGCGGGATCGGTTTGGCGCTGGCAACAAACTTCTCAGCCGCCCAATGGACGGACGGGTCTTTATGGCCCACTAACTTCCACACCGTATCCAGGGAATCGAGGTCACGGGTCTTTGCCAAGGCAAGAATGGCCTGCGCCACAACTCTTGGGTTAGTGGATGTCAGTCGAGTGCGGAGATAAGCGATCGCTTCGGTCGTCTTCAGTGAACCAACTCGCTTGGGCAGGCGCGCGTCGACGGTAAGTGTGTACGGACCCGTGACGCCGTTGAGGCGATTGGCAAAACCCGCGAGGTTGTCACGGTAGAATTCCGCGAGTGGACTTTTCGGCGGCGCTGATTGAATCGTGACGACCGCCTTGTTGTCCTTGCTAACAGTCCCTTTAAGAACCACCAGACTCTTGTCGTTCCAGGGGACGTATTCATAGTACGGCTTGAGCCAGCCTGCATTTTCCAACTCTGGGAACTCGCGGCAGGTAACTTGAAATCCTGAAAAAAGCGTTCCCAACATATAGACAATGTTCTCGCTCTCAGGGTATTTTTCCAGGTTCACATAGGGCGCGGGATCCTTCTTCATCGACAGAAGTATCTCGACTTGTGGCAGTAACTTCGACGGCACGTAGCTGCGGGGATGAAATGTAAACACCCCCCCATCCCCGGATTGTTTCAGAAAAAAGACGCCCTGGTCTCCATTCTTGAACACCCGTGTGCTTTTCACGCGGTTTACCGTAGTGATTTTCTTCGCTGGCTTCCCTTTGAGCACGCGCGAGACACGAACGACGCTGAAATCCTCATCGATCACCGCTTCGCCAACAACGATCTGATCCGCTTGTTCGACAAGTTGGGCCAGATTCAAAGGGACAAATCTATCGGCATACGTTGCCGACTCTTGAAGAAGCACCAAAAGAGCAGCCGCCATTAAGATTCGTCGCATGATGAGTTTCCTTTCAGAGTATCGTGATTCGAGCATCGCTTGGGGCGGACGAGGGAAAGGGTTGGGGAGCACAGGGCGTAGGTTATGCTTTAAGCATAACACCGCGTCCACGGCGACATTGAGTTGGTGGTGTTATGCTGAAGCATAACCTACAGCACTATTCTTCAACAACATCGCGCACCGGATGCCTCGCCCTTAATACTTTTGGTGGGCAGTGCCCACCCTACGCCGAGTCCCAACCATCAGTTGATTTCCCGTCCCAGCGGCTCGGCGAGTTGCCGCAGAGATTCCATCAGGCGGTCGAATTGCTCGAAGTCGATCGTTTGAGCACCATCGGAGAGGGCGTTTTGTGGGTCGGGATGGACCTCGATCATCAACCCGTCGGCCCCGGCGGCCAGCCCGGCCAACGCCATGGCCGGCACGTAGTCCCGCCGCCCGGTGCCGTGGCTAGGGTCAACTATGATCGGCAGGTGCGACAACTGCTTGACCGGCGGAATGACCGAAAGATCGAGCGTGTTGCGGGTGTGATCGGCGAAGGTTCGCACGCCCCGCTCGCAGAGAATCACCTTCCTATTTCCGCCGGCCATCAGATACTCGGCGGCCATCAGCCACTCATCGAGCGTGGCCGACATGCCACGTTTCAGCAACACCGGGTGACGGCTACGAGCGAGCCGTTTGAGCAATGAATAGTTTTGCATGTTTCGCGTGCCGACCTGTAATATGTCGGCCGCATCTTCCACCGCGCTGACGTGCTCGGCGTCCATCACTTCGGTCACGATGCGGATGCCGGTTTCTTCGCGGGCTTTGGCCAAGATATCGAGCCCCGCCTGCTCCATGCCTTGAAAGCTGTACGGACTTGTCCGCGGCTTAAAGGCCCCGGCACGCAGCAGATGAACGCCGCGCCGCGTAAGCTCGCGGGCCACCTCCATGATATTCTCTTCACTTTCGACCGAGCATGGCCCGGCGATGATCGTAAAGGTGCCGGCGCCGATGCAGGTGGGCGGAAGCTCGATCAGCGTGTCGTCCGGCTGCATCTCACGGCTGACGAGTTTGTAAGGCTTGGTGACGCGGACCAGTTCGAGCACACCCGGAAAACTTTCCAGCCGCGTCGCGTCGATCGCCTCGGCATTGCCGGTCACTCCGATGGCGGTGCGCGTGGCGCCGGGCATCGGATGGGCGTCGAGCCCCATCTCGCGTATCGCGCGGACGACGCCGGCGATTTGCTCCTCACTGGCCTGATGTTGCATGACGACGAGCATGAGCGACGGGCACCTCGATGTGCAGGCGTAGGTTATGCTGCAGCATAATGCGGCGCCTGAGGCGAGAATGGCTGAGTTTTGTTATGCTGAAGCATAACCTACAGCCGAATCATAGCAGCATTGCGGCTGGGGGCAACATCGCGGCGAAGCGGCGATTGCGTGACGGAATTTGCGGGTTGGGATGACGCGGGCGCTAGCTTCTGCTTCGGCGGCGGCGCATCAACGGCAGGAGCACGAAACTCCCCAGCACGAGCAGCAGGCCGCTGGTCGGCTCGGGAACGCAAATATGAATATAAAACTCCGGCGGGGGGAAACCATCAGCCAATAGTTCTATATTAGTGTCGTGAAACGCTACGTTCCAGATCGCCACGTCGTCGATCAGGCCGATGAAGTTCTTGTCGTCGCCGCCGATCCGGTTGCCAAGGGCGAGTGGGTTGTCATTGCCGACGTATTCCAAGCCGCCCTCGTTCGCGCCGGGGGCCGGGTTGCCGTTCAGAAGGATCGGATCGCCAAATGGTTCACCATTGAGGTAATGCTGGATCGTACCGCTTCCAGCGTCACCTTCCGCCGAGAAGACGCTGGCGATGTGGTTCCAACCGTCTAGCAAGGCAGCTACGAGGCCGACCGATTCGGCGTGGTCAGCGTTGTTGATACGATTGGTTATCTCCCCGTTGCGCAGTCCGTATTCCAGCACCCCGTCTTTGCTGAGGGCGTAATGTCGGCGGTCCACATCGGGCGAGATTTCCAGAGGTTTGATCCACATGGAAACCGTCGAGGATTCGGCGCCTGCTAACAGCGGCAGGTTACCGAAATCAACCACCTGCCCCGGCCCCGAGAAGACCAACGACTGTCCTGCACCGAGAGCGTCCGGAGTGTCATTGCTGAAAGAGGCATCGACGACGCCGAGAGCCGCAGGGTCGGGTGCCATACACCCGGCGATGTCCTCGGCGCTATTGTTTTCAATCGGAACGTAGAAAACCAGATCGGCCCGTGCGCTGCCGATGAGCATGGCACTGATGGAAACAACAACGCTGGCTGTAAAGATCCGCTCGAACACGGTTTGATTTCTCCCACATGATTCGAACCAATTCTCATTTGGGCGACGTTGGTCGCCCTCGGCAACGAGGCGCCGCCTTGGGCACCCGAAAATCATAGCAGTGTTGCTTCTGAGGGCAACATCTCGGCGTTGAGAGAAAAAGTTCGAGAGGCGGAATCTCCGCGGCCGAAAAACGCGGTGAAACGACAATCACGCGGCCGGCTTCAAAGCGCCGTAAAGACGTGGGCTCTATCGTCCGCTGCGTCGGCGGCGCATCAACGGCAGGAGCACGAAACTCCCCAGCACGAGCAGTATTCCGGTCGTCGGCTCGGGAATGAAGACGCTCGGTGGTGAGACACCGGCTGCCAAACGGGCGATTTCAATCGGCAGGAGAATTTCGTCCCAGATCGCCACGTCGTCGATCATGCCGATGAAGTCCTTGTCGTCGCCGCCGAACCGGTTGCCAAGCGTGAGCGAGTTGTCGTTGGCGACGAAGATCAGGCCGCCCTCGTTCGCGCCGGCGTCCGGGTTGCCGTTCAGAAGGATGGGATCGCCGAATGGTTCACCATTGAGGTAATGCTGGGTTGTACCGAATCCGTCATCACCCGCCGCCGAGAAGACGCTGGCGATGTGGTTCCAACCGTCTAACAAGGCAGCGCCGAGATCGATCGATTGGGCGTGGTCCGCGTTGTTGATGCGATTGGTTATCTCTCCGTTGCGCAATCCGTATTCCAGCACCCCATCTTTGCTGAGAGCGTAATGGCGACGGTTCCCATCGGGAATGATTTCGAGGGGATTGATCCACATGGAAACCGTTGAAGCTTCCGCGCCAAAGAGCAAGGGCAGATTTCCGAAGTCGACTACTTCGCCCGGACCGGCGAAGTCGAGCGATTGGCCGCTGAGAACGGCGGGGGTGTCATTGCTGAAAAAGGCGTCAACCACGCCGAGAGCCGTGGGGTCAGGCGCCATGATTCCGGCCTTGTCTTCGGCGCTGTTGTTTTCAATCGGAACGTAAAAAACCAGTTCCGCCGGAGCGCTGCCGACAAGCACGGCACTGATGGAAAAAGCAATGCTAGCTGTAAGAACCTGCTTAAACATGGTTTGGTTTCTCCCACATGATTCGTGCTAATTCTCGTTTGAACGACGAGGGTCACCCTCAGCAATAAAGACGAATTCCCTTCGACAACACAATCTCGTGCCGGGTTAGTTCGACACGCGAAAAAAAGACGCCAAATACCAACTCAGCGCAAAAATCCGGCGTCATGCTGGCTTGCTGAAAGGGTATTAGGCGTCTTGGTTAATTAGCGTTGACTCTAAAATATGTCGTACTAAAGTTGGCGGTTCACGAGTCTTCCAATGTTCTTTGTACCCAATGCGCCGCAGCGACGATACAAGCGGCGCGCCATCGTGCCAATGCTCGACGACTCTCTCAATTTACACCAATCGAATCAGAACGCAAGCAAAAAATGGGAAAACTTTTTTATCGCCCGTGCGATCCCTTACGAATCGCATCACGATCCGTTGATGCGTCCACGTTTCTCGGCGAAATCCAGCCTGGACGAGCACCGCTCGCAATGGCGTAAGTCTTTATATATCATCGATTTTCGGCAACAGCCACGGCTTGCGGTATTCGCTACGAGTCAGCAAGTCGTTGGCCTGCTCGTCGCCGACGAAGCGGTGGCTCTTCGCATCGAACTCGACCGTGCGACCCAATCGCCAGGCCGCATTGCCAAGGTGGCACAACATGCTCGACGGATGCCCGACGGTTTCCAGGTCGGCGACCGGGCGCCGGCGGCTTCTCATGCAGTCGAGAAAATCGCGGGCATGGCCGGGGTTGCTGTAGCTGCCAGCCTCTTCGTGAATCAATTTGCCCCGGCCGTCAAAGGCGCGCCAGCGACGATTGCCGATCACCACGTAACCCTGATCTCCGTACACGGCCGCGCCTTCCGACTCGCCGTGCAGCGGATAGGCGCTCCAGATCCGCATCTCGTAGGTCATCACGTAGCCGGGATAATCGTAGGTGACCATCAGCGTGTCGGGCCACTCCTGGTCGTCGTCGAAGTAATATTTTCCGCCCAGGGCCGAGACCTTCCGCGGATACGCCGGCAGTTTCTCGCCCTTGGCCGCGACGGCCGTCTCCAAGGCCCAGCGGGCGATGTCGAGCCGATGCACGCCGTCGTTTCCCAGGTCGCCCGTGCCGTAATCGAAAAACCAACGCCAAGAGCCGTGAAATCGCCGTGGGTTAAATGCTCGCTTCGGCGCCGGACCAAGCCAGAGATCGTAATCGACGCCCTCGGGCGGCGCGGTGTCTTTGGGATGGCCGATCGAACCTTGCCGCGAGCTTTCCCAGGCCTTGGCAAAGCGGACCGTGCCGATGCTGCCCTTGGCCAGATATTTCATGGCGTTGTTGTGCATCACTCCGCTGCGCGACTGCGTGCCGAGCTGCACGACGCGGTTGTACTTCTTGGCAGCGGCGACCATCGTCTGGCCTTCGAGAATGTTGTGCCCGTCGGGCTTCTCAACATACACGTCCTTGCCGGCTTGGCAGGCCATGATCGTCGGCAGCGCGTGCCAGTGATCGGGTGTGCCGAGCACCAGCGCGTCGACGCCGTCGTCGTCCAATGCCCGACGAAAGTCCTTGATCCCCTTTGGCCGCTTGCCCTGTTTCGACACCCCGGCGACCCGAGAGGCCAACACCTGTGGGTCGAGGTCGCAAACGTACTTCACGTCGACGTCCTTCTGCGCCGCAAATGTGGAGAGCAGTGAACTGCCCCGCCCCCGCACGCCAACCACCGCCACGGAAATACGGTCGTTCGGGCCAATCGTGCGAGCCTTGGCCGTTACGACTTGGGTGGACGCCGCCAATGTCGTCCCAGCCGCAATCATAAATCTCCGCCGGTCCATGTCGCGTCCCCTTGTATGTGAGAGAGAATCGAAGCGTGCCATACCATAACGCGCCGCAAGGCAGATTGCGAGATCGTGCCCACATTTCGACCTTGTCAGCAGGCCCAAGTGTTAGCCGCCTGTTGAAAAAGTCAGAGATGCTGAATCGGGTAGTGATACCGTTTGAACCGTTGTCAGAGATAAACGGTGGGAATGAGGAAAAAAGCTAATCCGCTTGGCGCTCCGCACGGAGTCCCCGAATCGCGATTGTCAAGATTGCTACCGGGAAGCTGATTAGCGTGCCAGCCGCGATGCCTGTTGTGAAATCCGTTGGGACGCCGCGAAATGCTACGTCCATAATATTGGACCCAGAGAGAACAAATTCAAACCCTCCGCCAAGAAGGAAGAGGACGTAAATGAAGACCCCATAAATGGCAAATGCCGAATGAATGCCCATGGCGTACGCTAATCGCCAATAGCAATATAGAGCGGAGAGGATCAGCCACATGACGAACTGCGTGATGACGAATGGCCACGTCGCTCGCCCTACGTCTTCATCCAATGGGTCCAACCAATTGAAGCTTCGTACCGCCGCAAGATAGACGCAGCACGCGAACACACATATCAGCAATTGAGCCAAAGAGAATCGACGCATGCCCCCATTATCGTGTCCGGGGCGGGGGAGGGGAAGGGCGGGGAAACTTTTGCGGCCCGATTC
>JADFKK010000449.1 GCA_022564995.1 Planctomycetota bacterium
ACTGGTCGTTGTCGAGCGGCGAGGCGGCCGGCGGATCGTGCGGGTTATACATCAATTCGCTGATGCGCAGCACGTCGGCGACGCGCGGAGAGTCGGACGTGCTGGTGACGGTGATGCTGTCGGTGGCGATAAGTTCGCCGCGGAAGTTATAAGCCTCGAAGTCGAGCTCGTTGGCGCCCTCGGCCAAAGGCATGACGATCTGCCAACTGTTGTTATCCGTCCATTTCACCTCCAGCGGATCGACGCTGCCGGCCAGCCGAATCTCGCGCACGTCGACCCAACCGTCGCCGCGAATGGTGGCCGACGCATTGCTGGTCGAAAACGGATTGCCGCGGTTGGTGGTGATCGTAAAATCGATCTCGGGAATCGCGTTGTTGATCGCATTGGTGACAAAAGAACCGCGATTGCTGATATTGCCGGAATACGAAAACCCTCTGCCCAGCATGGCTCCGTAGTGACTCAACCAGTTGTTCATGTAGGCCGTGTTGAAGACCGTGTCAATCATGTGCAACATGTGGCCGTACAACAGCCGCTGGTAGATCGGCCGGTTTAAGACGTCGCCGATGTTCTTGCCTCCGTGCAAGGGTGCACTGGTCGATTGACTGAAGGTAAAATCCCAATCCCAGGGAAACGCCAGCACTTTGTTGTCCTCGGGACGGACGTAGAAATTGAGATTGTGCGGGTTTCCCTGGCTGTAGGCGTCGCCGATTCCCGTCAGCGACATCATGGCGAACGTCTGCGCCCACTGGTCGACGTCCAGAACATCGGCGACCGCGTTTTCGAGCGCCGTGCCGGAGAGCGACATGGCCTTCGCCATCTCGATGATTTGCGTGTAATCGTCGCGGGCTCGGTTGTTCAGGATCAGGTAAGGCCAGCGATAGACTTCCTTGTCGTCGCCAAGATTCGCGATGTCAAAGTTTCCGACCCAACCGATGGGCTGATAAATCTTGAGCCCTTCCGGCGATCCGTTGACCGTCGAGGTCATCACGCGGATGCCCTCGAACTTGAAAACTGTGCCGTCGGTGCCGCGCTCGAACTGTGAATCGAGAAATACGTCGCCGTGTCGGGCCATCGACATGAGCGTCGGGCCGCCGCCGCTTCCCGACGGCGTTTCCAGCATGACCACGTCGTCGTACATGGCGCCCATCAGGCCGGCCTGGACGCTCAAGTGCTTGACCACGATTTCTTGTTCGTTCGCCTGGTCGAACGTGATGTTCTCGTGGACGCCGCGGAATTTCTCATCGGGATAGAAGCGGACGTTGTAGCCGGTGCGGCTCATGCCGTTTCGGCTAAACATGCTGCCCTTCAGCCGCGTGCCGACGTCGTAAAACGCCTGCTGTCCGTCGTAAACCAACGTCGAACCGTAGCGGTTGTTGTGCATCATGTTGGTGACCAGATGCAGGGCGCCGGTGTCGGCCGGCGTCATGATGATTTGCACGTTGTGTCGCAGCGAGTCGGGGTTGAAGTTGTTGTCGACTTTCAGCAGCGCCCGAGAATCGGGACCGGCGGCGGGAAACGTCGAGACGGCGCCCAGCGTGTCCCGTCCTTCGACATAAAACTGCACGACGGTCCCGTTGGATTGTGCCGGAATCGTGGCGCGGTAGGTTCCGTCGGCGCCGAGGGTCATGGCCACGCTGCGGAACGTGCCCGTGCCATTGACCGCGTAACGCAGGGTCATCGCGGCGACCGCATCGCTATCGGTCGCAGCGACCGAAACGGTAACATTGTCGGACGAAGTCGGCACAATCGGGCTGTGGGTGAAGCCTTCATACGTCGGCCCGATGTTTGCCTCGAACGTCGAATTCCGAGCGCCTGGCGTGCCGCTGCGGGCAGGCTGACTGAGGATCGTCGTCTTGGCTGCGTCCTTGTGAAACAGCTCGCTGCGAAGTTGTGGCGATCCGGAAATCCACTTGGCGTCGTAGGAAATCTGGTACGTTCTGCCGTTGATCACGCGGGCCCGATTGGCCAGCGTCGTTTCGGCGTGATTGCTCAAGTAGTGGGCCTTTCCCGTCGCCACCAGCCGCAACACTTGATTGCCCGGCTGGTCCGGGTCGTCGATCACACGGCTCTGGTTATGGGTGCCCCCAATGCGCCATCTGCCGGCCGTGCCGCCCACGGCATCCGCCTCGAACGATCCGTTTTGAATGAGTTGGATGTTCGCGCCGCCGGGGCTTTCGATCACGCTGACGTTGTCGATCAACACTTCGCCGACGTCGAGCAGCCCCAAGATGAATTCGTGAAAATTGATCGGCGGATCATAGGGAAAGGCCGCCACGGTGCGAGTATAGGTATAATGTTCCCAAGCAGAGCGGTCCGCCTCGTTGCTGGCCGCCCAGGCGGCGGCTGCGGAATTGTCGGCGTCAGGATCGCGCAGTTCGAGGCTCGATCCGCCGCCGTCGGCCGATTCAGCCCACTTCCCGCGTTCGTAGTAGTGAACCTCGTCGGCCGGATTCTTGTGCTCGTCAACCAGCAGAATGCGGTCGTCGGAGTTACCGAGCGAGCGGGAAAAATTGCCCACGATGGCGATCCCAGGATACTTGGCCGACAGCGCCGCGGCGTCCTTGGCTACGACCAGATATTCGCCCGGCTGAAGTACCGTGCCGGTGGCAAACTCAAAACCGACCGCGTCCTCAATCTTCCAACCAGAAAGGTCGACCTGGGCGGTGCCGCGGTTGAACAGCTCGATCCACTCCTCGTCATTTTCCACAAAAGGCTGAGCGTCGGTCTCGTACTGCGGCCGTGCGTGATACATAATCTCGTTGATCACAATCTCGTCGTGGAAGGCAAAACTGTTGGCTGCCGCGGGCGTCGGCACATCGGGCCAGAGCCAGCGCCCGTCGTGCTCGTCGCTGCGCCCACGCAGCGAATTCGTCGTCACACGGGCGTCGAGCGGGCGTCCCTTGCCGGCCGAGTAGAGAAACAGCCGCTCGTTGTCGGCCGGGCGGAATCCCAAATCGTCGCC
>JADFKK010000254.1 GCA_022564995.1 Planctomycetota bacterium
TCGGCCGACGCGCTTTGATCTCCGAGCGCGTGAATCAAATCGACGAGGTCGGCCCGATCGACACGCCCGTCGCCCGTCACGTCGCCCGGCACGACGTTGAGCGAGAAGCGAAACGCATCGTCGCCGTCGATCGCGCCGTTTCCGCTGGGGAAGCTGCTCACCGTGTCGGTCCAATTCCCGTCGAGCGGCAGCCCGGAGGCGTCGCGAACCGTGCTTTCCAATTCGAGCCGCAGCTTGTCGGCGGCGATGGGTTGGGCCAGCGTCCAGGTCGCGGTTTGCGTTGCTTGCTCGTAATCAAAACCGGACACCGCGTACTCAAACACACCCGCGCCGGCCACGCGCAAGTCGTCCGCAGACACTTCGACCGGCTCGCTGAAGCGGATGCTGATCTGGTTGATGCCGACCCACGGCAGGACTTGGAGCTGCTCGCCGCCGGCGGGAATCGAAAAGACGACGTCGCCGCTGCCGACGAGCACTTCGACGACCGTCGGCGGCACGGCGAAATCGCCCGGGGTGCCGCCCGGCAACGTCACGCTCCAGTTGAGCGGTTCGTTGCCGTAACCGTCTGTCTGCTTGCGTTGCAAGGCCGCGCCGGTTCCGTCTGCTTCGAGGGGCCACGGCGCTTTATCGTCGTAGCTGACCCGATCGACCATGATCGAGGGGATGACTTCGCCGATCGGTTCGCCCGGCTTGCGCAGCCGCAGGCTCTCGCCGGCGTTGTTGAGCGAGCCGAGATACGGCCCGAACACGGCGGCGCCGGCCGGCACATGGTGCGTCGCGCGGAACTCGTCCGGCGCGAGCGGCACGACCACGACCAAACCGCCGGGCTCGATCATCACGCCGGAATCAAACGCGTAACTGATCCCCTCGAAGTGCCAGCCGGCCAGCGAGACCGGCGCGCCGGTGATGTTCATTAGTTCGATAAACTCGCTGCCACCGTTGTTGTCATCACCCTTGCCTGGGTTGTACATGAACTCGTGGATCACCACCGGTCCGACGAGCGGGCCGGAGTTGGGCGCGTCGAACGTCGGCGACGACATCGCGATGAAGTCCTTGCCGCCGGTGCTCTTGATGAAACGGCCGAACGTAACGCCGTTGTCGCTGGCGCCGAAGTCCTCGCGGGCGCGATAGCCGAGCGGCGCGCCGTCGCGGGCCGCTTGGAGGATGACTTCGTCGCCCAACTCGCTGAGAGCGAACGCATCGCGGAAATGTTGTGATTCGGTGAAGGTGGCTAAACCGCCAGCGGCGATGACGGTGCCAGAGGGGATTTCGTACTTGAGAGGATTTTGTCGGTCGTCGCTGAGAAACCAGCCGCCGACGTCAATCGCCGCGTCGGTCGTGTTCAAGAGTTCGATCCAGTCGCCGGACGCTTCGTCGCTGTGGGCCAGCACCTCGTTGAAGACAATCGCGCCGGGGTTTGGCGCGGCGAGCGAATCGGCCCGGCCGGGCGACCCGTGCAACTCGCTGCTCGGCCGCCAAGCCGCTTTCTGGTTAAGATCGGCCGCCGCGTCGCTGGCGTCGATCCGCGTCAGCGAGAAGCCCGCGCCGTCGGCCAAGTTGTACCAGCCGTCCTTGTAGCGAAACTCGGCGATCGTTTGGTCGAACGCATCGACCAGCGCGATCTTCTCGCCGGCATTGCTCAGCTTCGTGCCCGAAGTGAAATACTCGCCGATGATGTTCATTCCGTCCGTGTCGTATCGCGTGGCGAATGCCGCCAGATTCTGCACCGCCACGGCGTATTGCCCCGCCGCCAGACTGCTCACGCCTCCGTCCGTAAAATCAAAATCAATCCCATTAACCAACCGCACTCCGTCCAACTCCACCGGCAGCGACCCGTAGTTGTAAAACTCAATAAACTCGAAGTCGTCGTTATCAGAGTTACCCACGGCCTCCGCGGCCGGGTTAAAGTGAATCTCACTGATCGCAATCGTGGGAATGCTCACGATAAACGTGGCGTCGCTTACGGCGCTCCAAGTGCCGCCAGAATGCACGCGGGCCTTGACGGTCGTACTCGCATTCAGCACCAATGACGCATTGAACACCAATGCCGAGTCAGAGATCGCCCCGCCTGGCAGCCGCGGATCGCTGCCGTCGAGCGTGTAGTAGATCGTTCCGGCTCCGCCGGGATTCTGCATGGTCAACAGAAATCCGCCGGCGACGTCGCCCCCGTGCTGATTGAATGACGGCGCGTCGACGCGGGGATACAGCCCGGCACCGATGAACTGCGTGAGCACCGTATTGGTCCGTCCGGGCATGTAGTTGTTCAGGATCCAATTGCGCTCGGCGACCCACTGCGGATCGCGCAGGCAGGGGTTGCAGCCGGGAGTCTGACGGCTATCGCCCCAGCGGGCGGATTCGCCGACGATTGCTCGATCGATGTTGTCGGCCAGAGCCCGGTAGCGATCGATGTTCGCCTGGGGCGTGAGCGCGCCGTCGTTGAAGAAATGTTTGTGCAGGCGATCGGCGAACCGCAGGCGGAATTCCGGATTGGCTCGCATCCGGGCGTAAAGAAACGCCGGCGTGCGGGCGTCGCCTACGTTAACGCGGTTGTCGCCCGTGCCTTGGATGCTGTATTCCGCGTCCCATATGAAAAACTTGAACCCGGCCCCGTCTTCCCGTTTCCGCCCGACAACCCAGTTGCGCAGATTGCCCCCGGGGGCCGGCCAGTCGGTCGTGCCGCCCCAGATGTGGACGATCATGTAATCGATCAGGCTTTCGACGTCGACCATGTCCGTCAGCGCGTCGTAATTCGCCGAGATCGACAAGTTCTGGGCTGCGCGACTTAGCACCTCGTTCCAGGCATCCGCATCGCCGTCCCTGACTTCCCCGGCGGAGATGACGTCGTAGTCTTCTTTGTCTCCACCCAGATGCTGCGCCATGAACGAAGCGTCGGGTCGCTCCTGGGGAGCGTAAAGTCCAAAGTAAAGACCGTTGACGTACAGATGAACGTACGACCCGCTCGACCCTAGTTGTCCAGTCGCCAATTGGGCTTCACGCATGAAACGTTCGCGGATGAACTGCGCCCGCCGGTTTTGTGAATCGCTGTTGTGGTTATACGAATAGTTATAACCGCCGCGCAGCACGATCGTATCAAAGCGCTCGACCGGCGAGTTCTCGAACCACGGGAACTTGAGTTTCGTCGGGCCGCCGGTCGGCAGATCGTCGGTCCCATACGTGTCTTTGAAGATCAGCCGAAAGCTGTGTTTGATCGACGAACTGGGAACGCGGGCGGCCCGCCCCACACTGCGGACCGCCGAATTGAGTTGAAACTGCCGCGTCGGATCGTTGGGGTCGATATACTCGACGGACGTCAGGCGTTCCCAGGCCAGGCCGCTCTGTTGCGAATTCGACCAGATGCCGTCGGGCTGGTTGAACACGTCGTCCATGTCCATTACCAGAGACAGGGTGGGAATCGACAGCAGGTCATTCTTGATCGTCTCAGCGTACAGCGGGTGGTTGACCACGTCCGGATCCATCTGGTAGTCGGCCGCAAATCCCGGCTGATGCGTCAAAGGAAATGCCAGCGGATACGCCGGGTCGCTGTTAGGGCCCGGATTGGCCGGCTGCCGGATCACATCGTCCAGAAAAATGTACGTGTGCGTGTCGACGTTGGTCGAACCATACTCGTCCAGAAACGCGGCCGCCCGTAGCGTCGTGGTCGTCGTGATCGAGATGGAATCGGTGTATAACGTCCCGTGGCCGGCGGTCGGCCAGCTTCCGTCGATCGTGTAACGGATCTCGGCGCCGAGTGTGTCCGATGTGATTTCGACCTGAAACGGCTGCTCGTAAAACCCGCGATCGACACTGAAGGCGGTGTCATCCACGAAGCCGAGGACGCCAAGCTCGTCGTTGGGCTCACCGGGAGTCGGCTTGGTGAAGAAGCGTACGTCCGATCGGTCGACCGTCGTGGCAATTGCCAACAATTCAGGAAGCATCAGAAAGTCGTCGTCGCCGGCGGTTTCGTTCAGGCCCTGGATCGCCAGGATGTTGGTGCCGGCCACGAGCACGCCGCCGGGTAGAAAAACGTCAAAGTTTTCAAATTCGAGCACGTCCACGTCGCCGCGCCCGGACGTCGCGGTGGAGTTCCACAGCGGCGACGCCGGGGCATTGTCGCTACGGGCTACCTCCAATCCGTTGATGTACGCCACGAATGCGTCGTCGTACTTCATCTTTAGCAGCAGCGAATCGACCGCCGCGGGATCGGCGACCTCAAACGGTATGCGCAGCAGCGCCGAGGCGTTGTTGTCGCGCATCGGTGTTTCTACGTCGGTGCGAATCAACTCGTCCAACACGCTGCCCGACACTTCCGCCGGCGTGGCCCCGGCCGCCATGTCGGCGATTTGCTCGGGTGTCAGCGCGACGTTCCAGAAGCGGACGTTGTCCAATCGCCCGTTAAACCGCGTCGAACCCGTGCGGCTGTCCCGTCCCAGGAAATAGTTCGGTGCGGCTTGCACGTACGAACCGGCGACGTCCGTCCTCTGTCCTACCAGTGTCCCGTCGTAATACAGCTCGACATTGGAACCTCTCCGCACCGCCGTGGCCGAATGCCAGGCATTGTTGCGCGAGTTGGTCGGCAGGGGCAGATTCAAGTCGGTCGTGCCCACACCGACGTGTTGAATGTAAACCCGCAGCCGGTTGCCGGTATGCAACTCGAAGTTCAGGGCGTTGACGCTGCCAACATACGAACCCATCAAGATGCTGCGGCCCGTATCGGTGGTCTTGAACCAGGTTTGCAGCGAGAAGTCGCCCGTGGTCAACTCGGCAATCGCCGCCGGCATGCCGAGCGCGACGGACTCGACGCTCGGATTCGCCTCGTTGATGACCAGCGAGTGAACCGAATCGGTGAGCACCTCCGGCGCGTCGGCCGCGTAGTTGATGCCACCGGCCAGCCCGCTGCCCGACCCGCTGCCGTGGAAAGGACCACGCACGTCGCCGGCGGTCTCGTCGACCTGGCCGCCCGCCCATTGCCCGTCGACGACAGCTAGGTTTTCGGCCGTTTCAAAAGTCCACTGCGCCACAAGACCCGGCGCGCCGGAAACCGCATCGGCGTAGCCCACGCCCGTCGTGGTCCCTGCGCCGTCCGTCCACGTCGCGTCGTCGAACGGCGGGTCGCCGCCGCGCCAACCATCGTCGAGGGGGCCGGTGGGAATCAGCGTGCGGACCTCGGCCGCGTCGGCCACCAGGGTAAGCGTCTCGGTCCGCATCGACGGTCCGAAGGAGACGTCCTCGAGTTGGGCGGGAAACTCGGGGAGGAACTCAGAGGCCACGGTCCCGTCGGGCCGCAGCAGCGCCAGATACTCGCCGCCGGCGGAGAGTGCAAAGTTGGTGTGAAGATTGCCCTGGGGATCGACGTAGTCGTCGACCGACTGGTTGGAGGCGAATACGACCAGATACTCGCCCGCCCTGAGTTGGCGGGCGGGAAAGGTCCACGACTCGATGCTGTCCGCCAGTTTCCAGCCCGCCAAGTCGAGCGCCGCGTCGCCGTCGTTGTAGATCTCGATCCAGTCCGACTTGTTGCCATCCCCGTCGAGCAACGATCCGTCGTTGTCGGCCATCAACTCCGAGATGATCGGATCGGCCGCCAGCATCGTCCGCCGCTCGAGCGGTTCGAACGTAAAGCGTTTCTTTCCAGGGCGCGCAGCACGACGACCGCCCGCGCCGGGCGAAGTCACTCCCGACGAAATGAGCATTACGGTTTCCTTTACCTAAGTAATCATACTCATATGCGCCGATCTGCGAGTTTTTCCTACCCGAGGACTCGGTTCTGCCTTCGACGCCGCCAGCCGGCGACCAGCCCGGCCAGCGCCAGTGTGGCGAGCGCCAGGGTGCCCGGCTCGGGTATGAGTGCCGAAGCGGCTTGCAGGGCATCGACTTCGCCCTGGTCGAGTACGTGGTCATAGAAAGCCACGTCGTCGATCAAGCCATCCCAGTTGCGGCCCGTCCCGGCGCGGTGACCACCGATCACCATGCCTTCCACGGCCGTGAGCGGGGCAGGGTCGTCAACCGCGCCGCCGACTTGGACACCGTCGAGGTAGACGGTATGACGCCCTGTGCCGACGCCGCCACCGTCGTTATCCCACGTGACAACGATGTTGTGCCATTCGGGGATGCCACTGTTGCTGTTTGCACCAAAAACTTCCTTGGCGAGCCCACCAGGGTGTGTGAACACCTGACCCTTGTCACCAGTGCCGGTGCCCGCATCGCGCAGGGCCCACGAAGCCGACCACGCGCCGGTTCCACTCGGGCTATTGCCAAACGTCGTCTCAAGGACGAAATAACGAGCGCTGCCGGAAATTTCCGTGACGTCCGACTTGTACCATACGGAGTAGCTATGGTCTGAGCCTACGGTCAGCACATTACCGTCGGTGAACGCATACTGGCTGGAGGCGCGCGAGAAGCTCGCGGCATTGCCGAACTTCCCGCCGGCGACACCGGCCGAAGCGCCGTTGACCGCGGTAAAATCGAACGCAGCGCCGCCGGCGCCGGCGGTGAAATCGTTGTCAAACGTCCAGGCGGCGACGAGCCCAGCCTGCGCTTGCCCACTCGACAGCAAAATGGCAAAAGCGACAATTCCCAGAAAATACTTGGTCATCGTGGTGTCTCCCAAAGTAGAAACGAAAAAGTGGAAATGGTGGGTTCAGTTGTCACGTTTTGCCCGGCGACTCCCGGACCGGCGCGCAACGATGACTTTCACGTTGGCGCTGAAGTCGATCGTCGCAGCAAGCTCGGTCGCGTCGAATTTCATTTCATCAGCGGTGGCTCTAGTGGTCGGGTGATTCGGTTCATGACATGACGCGGGGCGGGCCATGGGCCTGTCGCATCCACAAAAGGCGAGACTACACCAACAGTGACTGAGAGTCAACAATTTAGCAGTAAAATTGTCAAATTTTCCCCCGCAAAGCTCCCTTGACGCACGATTTTCTTGGCGCGACGTCACTTTGGGCCGAAATTTCACCAGACGGACGGGCGGAATTCAACGACCGTTGCCCTCGTGGAACACGCACAGCACTTCCGCCGGCCGCAGATAGGGATTGAGCAGACGATGCTTGGCCGTGGCATCGAAATAGAGGCAGTCGCCGGCCCGCAACGAATAGACCTCTCCTTCGTACTCGAAGTCGACCTCACCGGACTGGACCATCAGGAACTCCTCTCCCTCGTGTGCGAGGGCGACCTTGCGGGCCGATTCGGCGGGAAGTGTCAACAAGAAGGGGTCCATGACCCGGTGGGCACGTTTATGAGCCAGCGACTCGTACACGGTCAGGTTCGATTCCGATCGATCGCGCTCGACGACTTTTCGCTCATGCTTGCGGACCACGATGAGCCGTGGCTGTTGGTCGAGCCCCTCGACGAGCTGAGCAACGGTCACCTCCAATGCTGCCGCAATTTTTCCCAAGGCAGGAAGTGACGGGGTAACGCGAAAGTTCTCGACCTTGGACAGCCAGCTTCTGGTAAGCCCGGCCCGCGAGGCCAGTTCCTCCAGCGTCGTGCGACGGTCCAGCCGGTAAGAACGAATACGTTGTGCTAGTTCGACCAGATTCATGCTCGCATTATGGCCCCGTGTTTCCTCTCAGTCAACACGGCGTGGCCTCTGGCGCCGCTGAAATCCTTGTCACCTCACGCCAGCACGTCCTTGATCACGCTGCCATGCACGTCGGTCAGGCGATAATAGCGGCCTTGGAACTTGAAGGTCAGCCGCTTGTGGTCGATGCCCAACAGGTGCAGCATCGTGGCGTGCAGGTCGTGAACGTGGACCGGGTTTTCGGTGATGTTGTAACAGAACTCATCGGTGCGGCCGTAGCTTGTGCCCGGCTTCACTCCGCCGCCGGCCATCCACAGCGTGAAGCAGCGGGGATGATGGTCGCGGCCGTAATCGTCGCGGGTCAGCCGTCCCTGGCAGTAAACCGTGCGGCCGAATTCGCCGCCCCAGATGACCAGCGTGTCGTCCAACATGCCGAGCCGCTGGAGGTCTTGGATCAAGGCGGCGGAAGCTTGATCCGTGTCACGGCACTGAGTGGCGATCTTCTCCGGCAGCGTCGTGTGTTGGTCCCAGCCGCGATGAAACAGCTCGATAAACCGCACGCCCCGTTGGGCCAGCCGGCGGGCCAACAGACAATTCGCCGCGAACGTGCCGGGCCTGTTGGCATCGGGGCCGTACAGATCAAAAACGTGTTTCGGCTCCTTGCTCGTGTCGATCAATTCCGGCACCGAGGTCTGCATCCGAAAAGCCATTTCGTACTGCGCGATCCGCGTGGCGATTTCCGGATCGCCCTGCGTCTTCAGCCGCTGCTGGTTCAGCTTGGCCAGATCGTCCAACATGCGGCGCCGCGCCACTGCGTCCAACCCGGCGGGGTTCGAGAGAAACAGCACCGGATCGCCGACCGAGCGGAACTTGACGCCGGCGTAACGCGTGGCCAGAAAGCCGGCGCCCCACAGCCGATCGTACAGCGGCTGGCCCCCGCTGCCGGAGACCATGGCCACGAACGCCGGCAGATTTTCCGCGGCGCTGCCCAATCCGTAAGAAAGCCAGGAACCCATGCTGGGCCGGCCGGCCAGTTGGTGGCCGCTTTGGAAGAACGTAATCGCCGGGTCGTGATTGATCGCCTCGGTGTGCATCGTTTTGATGAACGCCAGATGGTCGACCACCTTGGCGGTGTGCGGCAGCAACTCGCTGATCCAGGCGCCGCTCTGGCCGTGTTGTTTGAACTTGAACTTGCTGGGCGCGATTGGAAAGCTCACTTGGCGCGACGTCATGCCGGTCAATCGCTGGCCGCGGCGGATCGAGTCGGGCAGTTCCGTGCCGCGCAGGTCATTGAGCGCCGGCTTGTAATCGAACAGGTCCATCTGCGACGGCGCGCCGGACTGGAACAAATAGATCACCCGCTTGGCCTTGGGGGCGAAGTGCGGTAGGCCGGGTAGGCCGCCGCTTGGCTTGTCTTGGTCGGCCGCTATGGTCTGATCGCCTAGCAGCGAAGCCAGCGCCGCCAGGCCCAATCCCGCGGTGCTGCGCGAGAAGAAATGCCGACGATCGATCGCGACGCTGTCTGTCAATAAACGGCTCATCGCTCACTCCCGGGTAATGGCTTCGTCCAGATTCAAGATCAAACTGCTGACGGTCGTGAGAGCGGCCAACTCGGCCACGTCGAGTTTTTCGTCGCGGGGCGATTCGCCGATGCTCAGCAACTTCTTGGCCGCCTCGCCGTTGGCCCGGTATCTTGCCAAGTGAAAGCGGTAGCCGTCTAGCAAGACGTTCAACTCCGCGGCGCTCGGCCAGCGGGCCATCACGAGGCGAAACACGGCCCTGATGCGCTTCGCGGCATCGCCGCGCTCATCGTGCATCACCCGCTGTGCCAGCCCGCGGGCCGCTTCGACGAACGTCACGTCGTTGAGCAGCGTTAGTGCCTGCAGGGGCGTATTGGTCCGCGTCTGTCGGACCATGCAGGTCTCTCGTCCTGACGAATCGAACGTCGCCAGCAGCGGCGGGGCGACGGTTCGCTTGAAGAACGTGTACAGGCTGCGGCGGTAAAGATTCTCGCCCTCGTCACGAGGATACTCTTGATCGGCAACTTCTTTCCACAGCCCCTTGGGCTGATACGGCTTGACCGACGGGCCGCCGAGGTGTTCGACCAACATGCCGGACGCGGCGAGCGCTTGATCGCGAACCATCTCGGCCGATAGACGCAGCCGCGGGGCGCGGGCCAGCAGCTTGTTGTTCGGGTCGAGCTTGCGAAGCTCCGGCGAGACGCTCGATCGCTGCCGATACGTCGCGCTGCTGACGATCTCGCGGCAGATCGCCTTCATGTCCCAGCCGCTGCGAATCAGCTCGGTCGCCAGCCAATCGAGCAGCCGCGGATGCGTCGGCCATTGGCCCTGCGAGCCGAAATCGCCGGCCGTCTTGACCAATCCCGCGCCGAAGTACAGTTGCCACAGCCGGTTGACGGTCACCCGGGCGGTCAGCGGATGCGACGGATCGACCAGCCAGCGAGCCAACCCAAGCCGATCGTTGGATGCCCCTGGCGGCAGCGCGGGCAGCGCCGCCGGCACACCGCGGGTGACCCTTTTGCCCGGCTTGTCGTATTGCCCACGGATGAGCACGAACGCCTCGCGCGGCGTCGCGCGCTCCTGCATGACCATCACGGTCGGAAGCTTCTCGACGTAGCGGGCGAGCTCTTCGCGGGCCGCGTTGCGGGAGCGCCACAGTTGTTGAATGTTCTTCGGCGCGCGATGGTGCAGGTAATACGCCCGCAGCTTCATTCGCTGCCCGACGGATCTTTTGGCGACGGGTAATCGACCGATCTCCGTCACCGCCTGCGGCGTAGCAACAATCGCCGCTTGCCCCGTCGACAGCACCCGATCGTAAATCCGCACCTCGTCGATCAACCCGTGAAATCGCCCCTTCGCTCCGCCACCCCCGCCAATCCGCAGCGGCTCGTCATCGACGGCGAACGATTGGTTGATCTCGTCGAGGTTGACTTTGATGTCGACCGGCCGGCCGCCGAAGTAAATCTTGATGCCCGCCGCCACCCGCGATCCGTCGTAAGTGATCGTTACGTGATGCCAGCGGTCCGCCGCCAGCGCGTCGTGGGTCTCGACGCGGATCGAATCGTCGAGCCAGCGCTTGACCAGATCGACGTGAACCTTGCCGCCTGCGAGCGAAACGCTGTAGCCGGTTTCCCGCTCGACGTCGATCATGCGCGAGACGATCGTGCCGCCGGCCGTTCCCTGCGGCTTGATCCAGGCGGAGATCGAGAACTTGTCGAAATAGCCGAACTTGGCGACGTCGCCGGCGTCGATGAAACGCTTGCCGTCGAACTGGCCGGCCTGTCCGAGTCGACCCTTGGTGTACGCGGCTGCGCCGACTTTGAAAACGCTCGGCTTCTTGAGTTTATCGTCCAGCGCGTAATGGGCCACCAGCCCACGCTCGACCGACCAGTCGATCGGCGGCGATTTGTCGAGCGATTTTTCCCACTGCTGCTGTGCGACGTCCAGCGGGCCGCGCAGCCGGTCGAAGGCCGCCGAGATGACGCGCTCGTTGAGCCGCATCTCTTTCAGCCGCGTCCGCTGCTCGCGGGTTGGGGCCTTAATCACCGGCGGGCTGTTGCCCTCTTTGAGCGCCCGGCCGTGCTCGGGCAAGTTGTTGAAGTAGGCGAACAGCCGGTAATAGTCGGTCTGCGTCAGCGGGTCGAACTTATGATCGTGACAGCGGGCACAGCCTACGGTCAGCCCGAGCCAGACGGTCGCGGTCGTCTCGACCCGATCGGTGACGTATTCGACGGCGAACTCCTCGGGGATGATGCCGCCCTCGGAATTGCCGCGATGATTGCGATTGAACCCGGTGGCGATGCGTTGTTCGAGCGTGGGGCTGGGCAGCAAATCTCCGGCAAGCTGCTCGACGGTGAACCGGTCGAACGGCATGTTGTCATTGATCGCCTCGATCACCCAATCGCGCCAGCGCCACATGTGCCGCGGGCCGTCGGTCTGATAGCCGTTCGTGTCGGCGTAACGGGCCGCGTCGAGCCACGGCCGGGCCATCCGCTCGCCAAAGCGGGGCGAAGCCAGCAGCCGGTTGACCAGCCGCTCGTAAGCGTCCGGCGCGTCGTCGGTGAGAAACGTGTCGACCTCGCCCGGCGTCGGCGGCAGGCCGGTCAAGTCGAGCGTAACGCGGCGGATCAGCGTCGCGCGGTCAGCCTCGGGCGACGGCGATAGGCCCCGCGATTCCAGCCGCGCCAGCACGAAGGCGTCGATCGCATTGTTTACCCAATCCGCCTGGCGAACCTTCGGCGGGGCCGGCCGCTTGGGCGCGATGAACGCCCAATGACCCTGCCACGCCGCGCCTTGCTTGATCCAACGCCCGATCAATTCGATCTGCTCGGCCGACAGCGTTCGCCCCGAATCAACCGGCGGCATCCGCTCGTCTTCGTCTGTCGAAGTGATCCGCCCGAACAGCAAACTCTTCGCCAAGTCCCCCGGCACAATCGTATGGCCCTCATCGCGCTTGGCAAACGCCCCCGCCTTTGTGTCCAACCGCAACTCCGCCTGCCGCTGGGACTTGTCCGGCCCGTGACAAGCAAAGCACGTGTCGGAAAGAATCGGCCGAATATCGCGATTAAAGTTGACCGGCTCGACGGCCGTTGCGGTTGTGCATATCGCCGCCATCAGCGCCAAGGCGCCAAGCAAAGACCGAAAAAGGTTGAGGCGTCGTTGCATGGCGTCGTGTCAGTTCGGGAGTCACGTAGGGTGCCACTGCTCACCTTGCCCCCGGCCATTGTAACAACTCTCACGAGGGCCGTGACAACAAAATGCGTTCGGCGAGCCGATCCGTAGGCCGCGGCTTGCCGCGGCGCGTGCCCGTAGATTTCGCCGCGGCAAGCCGGCGGCCTACGGCATCGTGGCCCGTCACCTACCGACTCGGCTTCCAGATGAACTTGCCGGTGGTGTCGATCCAGCCGGTCTTGGTTTTTTGTCCGTAGGGGTCTCTTCTGGGGAATTTTTTGACGCGGGCGACACCGTCTTTGAAATCCTCGGCGTCATCGAATTTGGCCCGGATGACGAGCTTGTCGTTGCGGTCGACGAAGCCGAATTTGCCGTCTTCCAAGCAGTAGTCCTCATTTCTGCCGCCGCCCACGTAGACGCGACTGAGTCCGTCATGGAAAGCGTTGGCCGAGGTGTACTTGGGCGGGATGATCCAGTTGCCTTGCAAATCGACGACGCCCCACTTGTCGTCCACCGCGACCGGGATCGTGTCGTCGTGAAAACCGCCGCAGTGTCGGAATTTGGGCGGGATGACCCATTGTCCGCTGACATCGACGACGCCGCACGACTCATCCGCTTCGGTTCCGACCCAGACGCCGGTCAATCCCTGATACGTGGGCATGGCATCGCGATATCTCGGCTCCAGCACGACTTCGCCGTCGCGGTTGATGAACCCCCACTGTTCGCCTTTTGCGAACGGTGTCGTGGCCTCTCCCTTCTCAAACGTCAGCACGCAGTAGAACTGTGGCTCAACGACCCAATCTCCCTGGCGATCGATGATACCGTGTTTTCTGCCAACCTCGACCACGGCGCGGCCATCGACAAACGGGAAAGCCGCGGAAAACCTGGGCGGAATCACCACGCGGGCCTGAGCGTCGAGATATCCCGATTCCCCGCGTTCGCGGTCTTCACGCTCGAAATACGCCAACAGTCCTTCTGAAAAGTCGGAATACGACCACGCGTTCTCAAGCGTGCCCTGGACATTACCTCCCATATCAATAATCTCGATTGCTGTCTTTTCCCTCATGACACGCGCGAGGCCTTCGGAAAACTCGGACGCAAGATCATACTGCAACGGAATTGCGATCTCGCCGTGCTCGTCGACGTAACCGTACTTTCCATTGACTTCAACCGGAAGTCTGAGCATGATTCTTCTCCAGGGCGATGCGACGTCTTCACCGTACCAGAACTAAGAGCGCCGCGGCAAGCCGGCGGCCTACGGCATCGATCGCGCGTGAGCGGCAAGGCGCTAGCCGCCGGTAAATTTACGTTACGTTCTCCCGCACAAAACCCGCGGCTATAAAACCCGCGGCTACAAAACCCGCGGCTACAAAACCCGCGGCTATAAAACCCGCGGCTAGCGCCTTGCGGCTCACTTTGAGACAGCCGCGACCGGCGAACCGACTATTCGCGGCCATCGACGATGCGGCAGCGGGGGAGCCGCTGGGCAAGCCGTCA
>JADFKK010000255.1 GCA_022564995.1 Planctomycetota bacterium
TGGGGAGTGCTGTGTTCGCTGGCGGAAGGAAATTGCCACGCGAGGGGGGGATTAAGCGCCGGGATTGCCGTCGGGTCGTCGCGAGCGTCCTCGATCACGGCCTCGGCCGCGATCTCCGCCACGACCGCCGAAGTTGAACTGCTGGCGTTGCAACTCGAACGGCTCGCCCATCAATTCCTCGTACTTCTTTCGCTGGGCGGGGGTTAGCACGCTAAGCAACTCTTGAATGGCTTCCTGACGGGCCTTTGCGAGCTTCTCGCGCAATTCCTTTTCGACCTCTTCGCTTTTTTCTCTCAGCTTCTCCTTCTGGGCGTCGGTGATTCCGAGGGCCTCAGCGACCGTGTTGCTCTCGAAGACGCCCGTCGTGCCGCGGCGCTGCATGCTCTGCTGGAAGGTGATCTGCTGCAGCCGATCTCGCTGGTGGGGCAGCAAAACCTTTTCGATTTTCTTCTGGGCTATTTCGCCTTGCTCCCGCATCTTCTCGCGCAGGGCGGTGAAGGCCTCGCGCCGCTCCTCACTGGGCAGATCACGCAGGCCAGAGAACAGGTCGCGCATGGCGTTGCGGCTCTCTTCGCGGATTTTCTTGATGTCGTCGATCTGATCGTCGACCAGATCGAGTTCCTTTTGGACCTGCTCCCGATCCAGCAGGCTGCCTCCGCCGAAACCACCGAAACCGCCGCGATCTCGTCGGCCTTGGGCCTGTAGGGTCGAGGTGGAAATCATCGCAAACAGGGCCACGGCGACCAGCACCTGCCACCATCGAATTGAGCGTCTCATCACATACTCCTTGGAAACGGAGGAAAATGGGCAATTCCAACGATCTATTATCACCTATTGAACCCCTGGATTGAAGGGAAGTTCTGTCAATCGAGCCGAGACAATGGCCAGATTTGAGGGTTTAATATAGGCTGTGGCACAGGCGTCCCGCCTGTGGTTCACCGGCGAGACGCCGGTGCCACGATCGACTTGGAGAATTCATCATGCAAAGACGCTCAAACGCCCTGGCCGGTGCCCTGGCGATGCTGGCCATCGGCTTTGCCGCGCAGCAAGCTTCCGCCCAACGACCCGGCGGCCCGGGCAGCATGTTTGCCCGGCTCGACGCCAACGGCAACGGGTCGATCGAACCGGGCGAGGTGCCAGATCGCTTCCGGCCCTTCTTCGAGCGAATGGCCGAGCGGGCCGGGCTCGACCCGAAAAGGCCGATCAAAATCGACCAGCTTCGCCAGGCCATGGAGCGAAATCGCCCGTCCTTCGGCGGCCGAGGCGGTGATCGGGGGCGGCGAGATTGGGGACGCGGCGGCGGTGATCGCCGTGATTGGGGACGCCGCGACGACGATCGACCTAAAGAGAAAAAACAGGTCGAAACGGGCGTGTTGGGATTCGGCGTCGAGCAGGACGAATTGCCGCCCGTGCCCGGGTTCGGCGCGGCCTTCGACACCGAGGGCGATGCTGCAATGCTACGGAAAAAGTATACCGACGCTCTCTTGCGCGAGGTCGACCAGCTCATGGGCCGCTACGACACAAACAAGAACGGGGTTCTCGACCCGGCCGAGTGGAAAGGCGTTCGCTGGCGCAGCGACCCCAGAGCGTCTGACACCAACGGCGACGGACGGCTGACGCGGGCCGAGTTCACCGTCCGCATCGCCGGTTTCTGGGGATCGCGCGCCTTGCGCGATCACAGCAAATCGTCGCGATCGTCGTCTTCGTCGTCCTATGCGTTGCGGTCCTCATCCTCGCGAAGTTCGAGCGACAGCGGCCGTTCGTCGTTTTCCTCTCAGAGCAATCGCGAAAAACACCGCAAGCTCGCCGAGAGCGTGATGAATCGGTACGACAAGAACAAGAACCGCGTGCTCGACAAAGACGAGGCCGGCAAGTGGGCTCGGGCCGACAAAAACCGTAACGGTCAGGTCACGATGGACGAGTTGATCGTCTGGCTGTCGGCCTATCCGACTTCGGGGCAAAAATCCGGCGGCAAATCCTCGACCCGGTCGATCCGTCGCACGGCCGGCACGTCGCAGCAGTTCTATCGGTATCGCTCTCCGCACGAGCGGCTTCCCTCGGGCCTGCCAGGCTGGTTCAAGGAGAAAGACAAGAACGCCGACGGTCAGGTAGCGATGGCCGAGTTTGCCACGAGTTGGACCGACGAGCGGATCGACGAATTCAACCGCTACGATCTCAACGGCGACGGGCTGATCACACCGGCCGAGACTCTCAAGCCGCGGGAGTAGGTTATGCTTTAGCATAACAAACATTGGCGGCCCCCAGCCTCCCGGCAGGGGCTAGGGCCTGTTTTGAGTTTGGGCGGGGCGCGCGATTAGCGCCGTCCGCCGCGTCCGCGATCGCCGCGTCCACGATCGCCTCGTCCACGATCACCGCCGCGACCGCCCTGCCCGCCGGCTTCGCGCGCACGGCGGATCATCTCTAGGAATTGGCCGGACTGCTGGATCGAAAAGTTTGGCCGACTCGATTGCGGTGAGCCGGTCGAAGGACGTCCGCGGCTGCTGGAGGACGACGAATTGCTCGTGGTGCCGCTAGACTGGATCGAATCGCCGAAAATGGCCGAGAGGGCCTTCTGGACGGTGGCGGGATTCGAGCGATGCAGCGTGTAGGTTATTACCTGGTTCGATTCGGTCGTGGGCGTGTCGAGTTGTTCGACCAGCAGTGCGACTTCTCGGAACAGCGGCTCGGGCGCTATCACGATCAGCGAGTTGGTGCGGGCGTGAATGCCGAGCTTCATCTTTTGGGCCGGGTCGTCGCGGCGATTCTGCGTGCCGCCCCGATTTCCGCCGCGGTTGCCACGCAGCATCCGCATGAATTGCTCCGCCGAGGGCTGCTGCTGGCGACCGCTGCCTCCGGCCGCCAGAATGCGGTCGTGGTAGACTTGCTCGACGGCCGACTTAATTTCCTCGACGCTGGTGTTGAGGATTGGAATCAGCCGTGGCTTGCTGACCACCTCGACGTCTTCGGGGCCCGTCTTCTGGTCGAACACTTTGAGCAATTGCTCGATCGCGTCGACGTCAGCGGCGCTGCCCTGCACGATCAGGGCATTGAGCCGGGGCTCGGCGACGATCTGCACGCTGCCGAGGCTCGATCCGCCGCCGCCCAATCCAAGCAGCCCACCCAGCAGGTCTCCGCCGCCGCCCAGCGCGCCGCGGGCCAAATCGCCGATCAACGATCCACCGCCGCCCCCTCCACCTCCGCCGAAGATCTGCGTGAGCATTTCGGCGGTCGTGGTGGCGTCGGCATATTTGAGATAAAACACGGTGTACTGCGGCCCCACGCTGGCCGTGCCCGTCACCTGCAGCAGCAGCCGCTCGAACCGGTCGAGCGCGTCAAGGTCTTCCGAAGCGATCACGATGCCGCCGGGTGTGACCGTCGCGACAATCGGCGCCCCCGGCTTCGTTTTACGCTGCACCTGGGCCGGCGCCTCGGGCTGTTTCTTCGGATCGGCCTGAGTCGCCAGCTGATGGACGAACACAAACGGTCCTTGCCGAGCCCCGCGGACATCCGTCGTCTTTTCCCCACCCACCGCTGGCGGTTTTTCCGGCGCCGGCTTCTCGGCCTCTGGTTTCTCAGCTTCCGGCTTCGTCTCGGCTGGCTTGCTCTGCTGCGGCCTGGGCAGCGGAATCTGCGGAAAATCCGGCACCGCGCGATCCGGCACCGACCGGGGCAACTCCTCGCGGCGCGGCAATCGTTCCTGGACGGCTCCGCCGGGGCCCAGGCTGCGGTCGATCTTCACGATGCGGATCTTGTTCAATGCTCCCACGGCGGACCAAATCTGCTCCACCGTGCTGAGGGCCGAACGGGCCTCGTAACCGGTCAATGACGGAATTATCCGCGGGCTGCCCCGGTTTCCATCGGGGACATCCGGCGCCGGGTCAAGTTTTTCCAGCAACTCGCGAATCTGATCGACCTGGGCTTTCGTGCCGACAACGACCAAGCGGCCGGTCAGCGGGTCGGCGTCGACCTTGGGGGCCTTCGATGTGCCGCCGTTTTTCGGGTCGACGTCTCCGCCAAGCAGCTTGTTGATCATCAGCACGACCGACTGCGGATCGAGGTTGCGCAATTGAATCACGACAAGCTGCTGGCCCTCCTGCTCCAACTGTTTGAGCGTCGCGACAATCGTCGCGTGCTGCGATGGAAGAGCCAGCGCGATTAGCTTACCCGCCTCCTCGTCGACCGCCAGCCGCACGTCGGGCAAGCCGGCCAGCAGTGTCTGCATGACTTGCAGAACCTGTGTCGGGTCGCCACCTTTGATTGCGTAAACTTCCAGTTGCGGCTGCTCGAGCGGAATTCCGCCGGGGTCTTGCGGTATTTCGACGTCAACGACCTTGAGAATTTCCTCCAACCGGGTGATGTTCTCTTCGCTGCCGGTCACCAGCAGCCTGGTGCCCAACGCATCAATGGCGATCCGCAGAGCCCCTTCATCCAGAGCGTAACTGTCTTCCTCAAAACCCATCAGCGGCCGAACCACCGCCATCACCTCCTCGGGCGTGACGAACCTGAGGGGCAATATCTGCACGCCGTCGGCCGCGTCACGCCGGGGATTCTCGACCGCCGCGATCACGTCGCGAATCGTCCGCAGTCGGCCGGCCACTTCGGTGACCTGGATTTGCCGGCTCTTGGCCAGCACAACCACTTCGCCGTGCCGCCCCAACAGTCTGCTGATCTCGGCCTCGGCTTCCTCGGGCGTGAACTTCTTGAGCGAAAACAGCACGCGGATCAACTCGAAGTCGCCCTTGCTGTCCAGATCCTTTAGCGACACCTCGGGCACGAGGATCTTCGGCACGGGGCCGTTTTCCAGATTGATGAGCGTCAACTGTTTGCCGCGCTGCACGAGCGTGTAATTCTTGAGCAGCAGTTGGCTGTTGATCAGATCGAGTGCCTCGGTGGGCGTGAAGCTACGGGAATTGTTCTTGTAATTGAACGTGCCGTTCGGAAAGTCGTTGGCGACCAGCGACAGATCGGCCTGATCGGCGAACCACACCAGCACGGTCTTCCAAGGGGCGAAGCGGAAGTTGAATCGCAGCTTGCCGTCGCCCCGGTCCTTGGCGTCGGGAAACACCGTCACCGGCGCGTCGGCCGGCTGGGGCTGTTGGTCGGTCTTGGCAACGGCGGGCTGTTTGGCGGCGGGGGCCGGCTTGGCCTTGCCCGCGCCGATGATCTTTTGCCATGCGGCCCGCTGATCGTCGTTCAACAACGCCAGCCCTTGCTGCTCCGATTCCCGGCGGAACGGGGCCAGTTGTTTTTCCTGCTCCGCGGCGGGCAAGTCCATGATCTTCAAAGCGAGTGGCACGACCTCCTCTTCACGGCGGTCGATCAACGCGTTGAGCTGCGTCCGTTGGTCGTCGCTGAGGCCAAGCTGTTTGGCGACGTCGTCCTTGGCCAATTCGGCCAGTATTCCGACAAACTGCGGATCGGCGGCGTGGGCTCGCGGGACGACGAGGTGGGCGAGTGCAAGCAGCAGCACGAACCAGCCAACGGCCTGAGCGGACTGGCGAAGCACGTCAAAAAAGCGGATCATCGGTTGGCTCCGAATCGCGGTTATTTCAGGAGGCGTGGGATAACTGCCCCGGACGAATGCTAAGTCTTCCAAACCTTCTATGGTATTCACTGGGGCCGGGGATCGCCAGTCGAAGTCGGGAAACTCGTGGCGGGGCGCGACCAACGGTCGCGGCTTTATGCGCGGACCACCCCACATAACTAAACGGTTGCGGCGCGGTTAAATACCGGCCATTGGCGATGTTTATCGGAAAAAACCCGGAAAATCACTCGCTCCACCGCTGCAACTCTACGATGTTACCCTCCGGGTCGCGCAGGTAGATCAGCGTGATCGTGCCGGCTCCGGCGACCGGACGGGTGACCAGGGCGCCCAGTTCGCTCCCGCCGGCGGCGATAAACCGCTGCCGAGCCGCTTCGACGTCCGACACCTCGAAGGCCAGATGGGCCAGTCCGTAACGATTCAGCGCCGGCGGCGGGCAATCGGCCGGCAGATTGTACTCGAAGATTTCCAGCGTCGGGCCACCCTCGTCATAGCCGGGCAATCGCAGATGGGCGCCCGTGATCGCCGCCCCGTCGATGCCCGTCAACTCGCCGACCCAATCGCCGTGATGGTCTCGCTCGGGCAGAAGAATTTCGCAATCGAGCGCCGCAACGTAAAAGTCGGCCAGTGCCCGCCAGTCATGGGCGACAATGTTTGTGTGGGCATATCTCATAAAGCCGCGATCACCACCACTCCATAAAGCCGCGACCGCTGGTCGCGTCTGCCACATCGTCGTGGTCCGATACCAGCCACCCACTCATAACGCGGCAAGATGCCGCGTCTACTCTGTTACGGGGCGATCACGCGCAGGTTATCCAGCACGTTACCGAGGTTACCATGCACATCGTCCGAGGCGCGGACAATCAATACGTGCAGCCCGCGATAATAGACGATCGAACCCGGGCCGCCGTTGACTTCCCAGTGGCCCGGAGAAATCACGGTCTGGATCAACTCGACCAATTCCTCCCCGTCGTCCTTCAGCCCGCCGCCTGCCCCGCCCATTCCGCCAGCCAAGCCGCCCACCTGTTGGGCGAGAATATGGCGGGCACGATCGGACAGCCCGATGGTCGCCGGCCGCGCCAGCTTGGCTTTTCGGCCGCGATTGGCCCGCCGCTCACGGCCGCGCTGGATGCGCTTACGCTTGGCGGTCGCGGCCGACGTTTCGCGGGCGAATGTCATGAGCCGGCTGCGCACCTTGATGCGCAGCCGCTCGCGATCATTCGGGGCGATCTTCTTGTCGGCTTGCAGTTGCTTATAAAGGCGAACCAAGTCGCGCACCGCGGTGTGCTGTTTTTCGCCGGTCTCGACTGCTTCGCGACGTAGCGCGCCGCGAACCGCCTTGCGCAGTTCGTACGACGTGAGCACCTGGACTTGCTCGGCCGGCTGAACCACCGGCGTGTTCGACACGGCGCCAGACGGTTCGGCCGCCGAAGCAGCAACCGCCATGGCGAGCATTAGAATGGGTGACATAGAATGTCTCCTTGAAGATCACTTGTTTGAATTCCAACTGGCGAGCGGCGGCCGTCAGGCCGCTGGTGAATCACCCCGCGGGCTAACGCCCAGGGCCGCTTACTTTGAGCGGCAAGGCGCTAGCCGCCGGTAAATTCACGCCACTTTTTTCCCCACAATACCCGCGGCTAGCGCCTTGCGGCTCACCGCCGAACCATATCGCTAACCTATCGACCAAAAACGACGATGGAGCCGTTGCCCCCGTTTTCAACCCAACTCTCTGGGGCGACCACGGTCCTGATCAACTCGGCCAACGCCTCGGCGGATTTCGCCGCTCCACCGCCGCCACCAGCTTGGCCGCCTTGAGCGGGCGGCGGGAATCCGGCCTGGGCCAAAATTTTTCGTCGTTCGGCCTCGTCGAGTTTACGCAAGCGATTAACGATCTTGGTGATCAGTCGGCGGCGCGAGCCGCGGGCCATCCGCGTGTCATCCACAAGCTGCCGCAGCCGACCTGCCAACACGACCCGAGCCGCGTAACGATCGGTGCCCCGAGCCAGCGCTTCATTTCGCAGCGCCGAGCTAACCGCCCGCCGCAGTTCGACCGGAGAAATGGCGACCGCTGCCCTGTGGGTCACCGCCTGTTCAGAATTCGCTGCCGGCTCACCTAAGGGCGCAGCCGTCAGCGCCAACGCAGCCATGAACAACGTCGACATCGTCGTATCCTCCTCTCGCGCGTGGAAGACCCCACGCAGCGCCCCTCACGGCCGCCGAAAGCGACCATGTGTAAGTGTATCGAAGTTTCCACCCCCGCGTCAACGATTTTTTGGCCATGAAGGTCGCGATTCAGTACGAAATTTGGGAATTTCACCGCCAACGGCACGTCACACCTCGTCGCCGTTGACGTAGCTTGCCCAGTTTCTTCCGGCCTCGATCGTCTGGACACTCTCGCCGCGAGCAATGCTTGCCTCCGGCAGAGAAACCGTTAGGATGAAATTTTATCCGGGGGTGACGTCTTCCCCCGAATCGATCGATTCTCGGCGGCGGTTTATCAATCGCCGCCGTCCTCAGCAGGAGCCCGAAAGGACGATGTCGTCAGAAAACCCGTATGCTTCACCCCGGTCCGACGCCCCGCCAGTAATGATGCAAGCCGG
The DNA here is from genome assembly GCA_022564995.1 of Planctomycetota bacterium. Lineage (GTDB taxonomy): Bacteria > Planctomycetota > Planctomycetia > Pirellulales > JADFKK01 > JADFKK01. The sequence goes on from JADFKK010000255.1 coordinate 8,143, forward strand.
CGTCGTGCGGCCAACATCGCCCGGTCCCTGGCGGCGTCGTGGCACGGTTGTGGCCGCCCGCGGAATGGCATTTCCCGACCGCTGCGTAAAATGTAATCGGCCCACGGGCGGTCAAACGCTGCGACGCAAGCTCGCCTGGCATCCGAGCTGGGTCTTTTTGTTTGTCTTTTTCGGAATTCTCATCTACTTTATCGTCGCGGTCGTTTTGCGAAAGACAATGACCGTTTTTCCCGGGATATGCCCCGCACATCGCAAGCGGCACCGAATCTTGCTCGCCGTGGGCCTGCTGTGCATCTTCCTGTCGATCACGGTGCCGATCTTGTTGGGAAATTTCACGGGCGCCGACTGGGGGCTATTGGTTCTCTCTGGCGTCATGGCGACGCTTTTCGCCTCGGTCTTCACGATTCTGGCGACCCGTTTCGTCTCGCCAGCGAAGATCGACGACGAATACGCCTGGATCAAGACCACCGGCCTTGAGTTTCGCCAATCGCTGCCGGAGTGGCCGGGGGAGTAATGTCGTGGTTCGCTCCGCGCACCGAGCGTTTCGTTCGCGGTGCGAACAACGACTAAAAGATCAGCCTTCCTCGTCCTCCGCCGGCTCTTCGGCTTCGACCTCGCTGCGGATCATTCCGCCGAGCCACCAACCCCAAACGAGGTAGTGGAAGAGCGAAAACATTAGAATGGCCGCACCAATCAGTGCCACCATGCCGAAGACACCCATCGTGATAAGATTTAACGCAAACAGCGAGGTGCTGATCAACATGCCGACCATCAGCACGCCCAGGCAAGAGCCGCGCGGTCGGCTGGGCTCGGGCGGGCGTTCAGGCGGAGGTGTTGGATCGTCCATGGCGAATACAGGCAGCTCGGGCGGAAACGGCAGGCGGTCGGCTTGGGCCGATTCTAGCAGCTTATCGGGCGTTTTGCGCGCTGTCGGGGTGGGGCAAACTCACTTGCGGTGATCCGCAGGGTTGGGTTGTCCTCACGCGGTTTGTAGCGAACGTGCTGATCGCTATCAACACCCTGCGTCGACTCGGCGGCATCCGTCACAGCGGCAATCAACATCGCCTGGCTCTTGGGCCGATGTGAAGGAAGGGCGATTTTACGGCCCGCCGCGGCATGACGGTTGTTCGGAACGGAATCCGCACCTATACTAAATTGTGTTTGAAAGGTTTCCTGGGGAGCTTGGCGGTTGTCAGATAAGCCTAGAATTCTGCTGGTTTGTGACTCGCCCGATCGTCACGATGCGATGATCGCCCGGCTGGGCGGCGCGTACGAGATCATCGAGGTTGACAGCCCGCTCGATGCCCTCTCGCAGATGGCCCGGCAGCCGTTCGACGGCATCTTCGTCGACGGCGACCATCTCGCCGAGGCGTTTCAGATGGAACGCCTCTTGCAGAGCGATCGCATCCTCGAAGGCATGCCCGACGGTGTCGTCTTGCTCGACGCCGAGAACGTCATCATCTGGGGCAATGGGCGGCTGCGCGAATGGAGCGGGCAAGAGAGCGTCGTCGGTGAAAACTTCTACAAGGTGATGGGCAGCCCCGAGATTCTCGGACCCGATTTTTGCCCGTTTCAAACCGCCATCGCCACGGGCCGCAGCAGCGCCTCGACACTGCGCACGAGCGAGAACCAGTATTTTCAACTTCACGTCGCTCCGGTGCGTGAAGCCGACGGCGCCCCACGCCATTTGGTCGTGACGGTGCGCGACGTGACCAGCCAAATGCTCCAGCAGCAAAAGCTCGAGGCGATTCACAAGGCGGGCATCGAACTGGCGGAACTCAGCGGACAAGAACTCTCGGAGATGTCGATCGAGGATCGTATCGAGCTGCTCAAATCAGACATTCTGCACTTCACCAAGGATCTGCTTAATTTTGACGTCGTCGAGATTCGCCTGCTCGACCAGCAGGAAGGAAAGCTAGAGCCGCTGCTGGCCGTCGGCATGACCGACGCGGCCGCCGGACGAGAATTGTACGCCAAGGCCGAGGATAACGGAGTGACCGGCTTCGTGGCGGCCACCGGCAAGAGTTATCTGTGTGAAGACACGACCGAAGACCCGCTCTATCTCGAGGGCTCCCACGGGGCCAAGAGTTCGCTGACCGTGCCTTTGATTCTGCACGATGAAGTGATCGGCACGTTCAACGTCGAAAGCCCCCAGCCGCGGGCGTTCACCGAGAGCGACTTGCAGTTTTTGGAGATCTTCACCCGCGATGTTGCCGTGGCGCTCAACACGCTGGAATTGTTGGTGGCCGAAAAGGCCGGGGCTACCGCCGAAAGCGTCGACGCGATTCATGCGGCGGTGGCCTTGCCGATCGATGTGATTTTGAACGACGCGGTGAACGTGATGGAACGGTACATCGGCCACGAACCGCAAGTGGTCGAGCAATTGCAGCGTATCTTGCGCAACGCCCGCGACATTAAACAGGTGATTCAGAAGGTCGGCCAAACGATGACGCCCAGCCAGGCCACGATCGCCCAGGGGCGTCCGCGCGGCGATCGCCACAAATTGCGCGATCACCGCATCCTGGTCGTCGATGGCGACCAGAGCGTGCGGGGCGCCGCCCACAACCTATTGGAGCGTTACGGGGCCACGGTCGAAACGGCCCACGACGGAAACGAAGCCCTGCGGATGGTTCGCAACATGCGGCTTGACGGCGGCTATGAAGTCATTATCAGCGACATTCGCCTCGACGACATGGGCGGTTACGACCTGCTGATCAAGCTGCAAGATTTCATCGACCCGGTGCCGATGGTGCTGATGACCGCCTTTGGTTATGACCCGGGCCACTCGATTGTTAAGGCCCGCCAAGCCGGCTGCATCCACGTGCTCTACAAACCGTTTCGCCTCGATCAGTTACTGGAGACGGTGCAAAAGGTTCTCAAGGTGCCGACTGACGTGGCGTCGTCGTAACGAGCGACGGAGCCGCCGTGTCCCCACGGCGATGTACGCCGCGCACGGGAAATCTCACGGGCGGTTTTCCTTTCCGCCCGCGGTCTCAACCAGCGACTCAACGCTGACCATGGACTTCTCATTCGGATTGTCATCGGCGGGACACGCCGCGCAGCTTCCGCAACCGGCGGATCGGCGGCGGGCGAATCGATACAGCCGGCGAGCCAGATAGGCGCCGGCGATCGTCACCAGGCCGAGCGCCGCGATGTCTTGCCAATCCGCGTTCATATCAGAGCCCCACAATCAACATGCCGACTTGGTAGGTGACCAGCGCGCCGAGATACGCCAGCGTGGTCATGTAGACGAACGTAAAGATCGGCCACCGCCAACTGTTCGTCTCGCGCTTGATCACCACCAACGTCGCCGCGCACTGCGCACAGAGGGCGAAAAATACCATGATCGACAGGGCCACCGGGGTATTATACACCTTTTCGCCCGTGTCCCGCCAAGTGGTCGCTTTGATCCGGTCGCTGAGGGCCGTGGCCTGCTGCTCTTCGTCGAGATCGACGTCGCCGCCGAGTTTGTAGATCACGCCCAACGTGCCGACCACCACTTCGCGAGCGGGAAACGAGGCGATCGCCGCGCAGCCGATCTTCCAGTCCCAGCCCAAAGGCCGCACGATCGGCTCAATGGCCTTGCCGGCGGTGCCCAGGGCGCTCTCTTCCAGATAAAGGCCCGCTTTAACCTGATCGGCCTGCTGCTGGAGGGAAGCCAATTCCGTTTGCAGCGTGTCTCGCTGTTTGTTCTGCGCTGTATCATTACCGTCGAGCTGAGAAATCCGCAGCTCGACGTCGACGATCTGAGCGGGCAGGGGCGATTCGGCCTGATAGAGTTCTTCGATGCGATCGTCGTCGCGAGGATAGTAACCGGCCGCCCAAACGAGAACCGTGACGGCGAAAATCAGCGTGCCGGCCCGACGCACAAAGGCCCAGCCGCGATCGAACATGCGCTGCAGGACGATCCGAATCGACGGAATCTTGTAGCTCGGCAGCTCCATCACGAACGGCGGCGTTGCGCCTCGCAGGAATGTTTTCTTCAGCACAAACGCGACGACCACGGCCGCCACGATGCCGACCGAGTACATCGCGAACATCGTCAGACCCTGAAGCGTTACCACTCCGCCCAGGTAAGCCGAACTAGGAATGAACGCCGCAATCAGCAAGGTATACACCGGCAGCCGGGCCGAACAGCTCATCAGCGGTGCGATCATGATCGTCGCCAGTCGGTCGCGGCGATTTTCGATCACCCGGGCGGCCATCACCCCGGGAATCGCGCAGGCGAACGACGAGAGCAGCGGGATAAACGACTTGCCGCTCAGGCCGACCTGCACCATCACCTTGTCCATTAGATAAGCGGCCCGCGACATGTAGCCGCAATCTTCCAGCACGGCGATAAAAAAGAACAGAATGAAAATCTGCGGCAGAAAAACCAGGACGCCGCCGACTCCGGCAATCACTCCGTCGACGATTAGCGAGCGCAAAGCGCCCTTCGCCATATCGGCTTCGATCAATTTGCCGAGAGCCGCGAACGGCAGTTCGATCAATTTCATCAGCGGCGTTGCCCAGGCGAACACCGAAGAAAACATCAGCAGCATCAACGCGGCGAAGATAATCGTGCCCCACAGCTTGTGCGTCAGCACGCGGTCGATCTTGTCGGTCGGCGTGATCCGGCGCACCGCGGGGCGCTTGATGACGCCGTCGAGCACGCGGCCGACCCAATCGTAGCGGGCAATCGCCTCCACGCCCGGCACGGCACAACCAGCCTCGACCAACCGCCCTCGGGCCGCGGTCAACTGCTCGGCCACCTCTTCATGATGGTCGGGTAAGAGAGCCTCTTCGATGTATCCGCTGGTGTCGAGCAGCAGCCGCTCGATCAGATAGCGGGGCGGCACGACGGCGCCGTTGTCTGAACGAGCAGTGGTGCGAGTAATCGTCGCTTGCAGCGCGGCCAACTCGTCTTGAAAGGCCTGTGGAAAAGGGCTTTCGATCCTCGGCGCCGAGATCTCCGTCAACCGCGTCAGCTCTTCCTTTAACTCTTCGACGCCGACGCGCCGATGAGCCTGCAAGGCGATGACCGGCACGCCGAGTTGTTTTCGCAAACGCTGCGTGTCGATCTCGATGCCGCGGGAATCGGCCACGTCGCTCATGTTCAGCGCGACGATGGTCGGCAGTCCCAGTTCCAACACCTGGCTGACCAGATACAGGTTTCGCTCCAGGTTGCTGGCATCGACGATGCAGACGACCGCCTGTGGCTGTTGCTCCTGGTCGCGCCGCCCCAGCAGCACGTCAACCGCGACCATTTCGTCGGGCGAGCGCGGGGCGAGGCTGTAGGTGCCCGGCAGATCGACCAACGTGAACGCTTGCCCGCCGGCGCGCATCTGGCCGATCTTTTTTTCGACCGTCACCCCGGGATAATTCCCCACCCGTTGTCGCGCTCCGACCAGCGCATTAAACAGCGTCGACTTGCCCGTGTTGGGATTGCCCACCAGCGCGACGGTCACAGCAGCATCGATCTTTGATGGAGACATGGTAAGCCATTGTAAAACCGCGACCATGGGTCGCGCTGGTGGCGGCACGT
>JADFKK010000256.1 GCA_022564995.1 Planctomycetota bacterium
GCGCGCGTAGGTCACAGCTTTTCTCCAGCTGCTTTTGGGCAGCGCACTCGGCGCCAAGTCGCGCAAGTACGTTTCGATCTTGTCGAGTACAGGCATCGCTTCACGAGCACGAAGCTCGCGGCGCGCGTCTACCGACAAGTCATGCGCCCGGTCTTCGATGTCATAGAGTTGCCGGATCCACTCCAGCACCTGGTGCGCTTCTCGCGGATTGCTACCGGCCGCATCGAGGAACTTCCGCCTCGCATGCGCCCAACAAGCCACTTCGATGACATTTGATCCGATGTCCAAAAACATCGCGTCGTAGCCGGTAAACGCATCGGCATGTAAATAGCCTGAATATCCTTCTAAAAAACGTGCCGGGCCATCGCGACTGCGGCTGGCGGTGAAGTCATAGACGGAGTAAGGGTTTTGTTCATCTCCGATGTAGGTCCAGAAGTAGCCTTTGAAACTCCCTTCCTTGCCACCCAGCACCGTGACACGGGTATCGTCGGTGTTAGCACAAAGGGCCACATCAGGGAGGATTGAAGAACCCGCTGGCATTGGAGATCGTACAACGGACGAAAGAGAGAGGCCACGGCCTTCATCCAATCGCACAGGGTACTGCGTGGGATGTAGACGCCGTAACGTGTGAGAATGTCTTCCAGACGCGGGCACCGACGCGCAGCGGCGCGGCAGATGATCGCCGAACTTACCGACGACCACTTCGGTGATCAGACCAGGCCCGGCGATGCCGCCTGGAATCGGCCGCGGTGGAAGCGGAGCGGCAGAGACGCCGTGTTTGCAACGGCGGCAGGCGTATTTCGGGCGGACATGGATGTGGGCTTCCAGCTTCGCTGGCTGAAGCTCCAGTTCACGCGTGACGTCCTCACCAATACAGTCCATCCGTCGGCCGCAGCACGAGCAGTTCTTTTCTTCTTCGCTCAAGTCGTGCTCGTGGCGTATTTGAGGCAGCTTGTCCCAGTCGATCTGGCGATTCTTACGGCGGCGGCGATGCCGATGGCACTGCGTTACGTCGTTGGGTAGAAGGTTGGTGTCATCCATGTCACCTGTGGTTGTAACGACTTGTCCCAATCGCGCAAGACCAAAACTGACAAGAATGACAGAAAAACAAAATGTTTTTCAAGCGACGCGGCGATACCGTTTTCGTCGTCGTCCCGTTCTCAAATCGAGTCCCCTCAACAACCTGCTGAATTGGCGTTCGTCTAATTCGACGCCTTGGCGGTCGCTGGTCGGTCTTGGCAACTGGAAAGTCCCGGCCTCCAGCCGTTTGTAAAAAATCGCCAGGCCGTCGTGATCCCAAAACAGAATCTTGAGCCGATCGCGATTGCGATTGACAAACAAGAACAAGTGACCGGAAAGCGGGTGCTGTCCAAATATCTGTTGGGCCAGCCCCATCAGACCATCGAAGCTGTAGTTCATCCTCGTGGGAATGGTGCAGAGGAAAACACGGATTTCAGATAATTCGATCATGACGGGGGTGCCTTCTGAGGGCGTAAAGAACCGACGACTCGGACAACCGCCACCAGCACGTCTTTGCTGACGTCGCCGGGCAATCGCACCACGCCACCGTTGGGAAACTCGATCTCCACACGAGACGACTTCAGCGAGATGGGCAGGAACAGCGGCTCGTTCGTCTCGGGCCGTTGGTGCTCCGCGGAGTCCGCCTCGGGCGGCTCCGGGACGTCGTCGTCAAGCCGTTGTTTCCAGCGGTAGAAGGTCGACCGGGAAACACCTTCCTGGAGGCAGAACACATCCAAGTTCGGCTCCGTCGTCTGATACCTCTGGAGTCGCTGCCGCCACTGGCGATCGTCCTCAAGATCGCTCGGCGGACGGCCCATGGATTCGTCTCCCTGGAATCTCGCATCGCAAAACCTTCAGGATACATGGCTCGTCAAGTATGGATCTGGCGGACGCTTACCGTATTTCTAAAGAATAGTGCGCGTGTCTCCCTCGGACATGCATGCCACCACCAAATACCCCGGCGGAATCGTACGGTGCGAATGTCGCTCGCTCCCCGCAGGACGGCGGCCTTCCCCGCTTTGACGCCGGGTCGGCTTCCGCGACAATGTGTCGAGGCCTGCTCGGTGTTCACTGCACGTTGCGGCCTGCATGCTCGCTGAATCCCCGAGGAACCCTTTTCTGGAAGTGCTTCAATAGAAGTCGTTACCTCCTTCCATCGCCTCCACTGCTACCCGCCGGAGCGACAGAAGCCGGGTGGGAATCGCACCCACTGAAAACCAACGCCTTGTCACGGAACACGTCAAAGATCAAAGCGTCGGCCGAGTTTTTGAACCCTACACGCCCCGATCATCGCGGCGTGAAGAGGTCCTGGCCCAGAGGTCCTCAACGCCATCGGTTGCACTTGAGCCGAGGCACGGATTCCACTAATCTCTGCCGTCCCAGATTCTCCACATTGCTCCAACGGCCTTGTTACGGAGGCCGGCTATCATGGCAGCAAGGCAACGCCGCAGAACGAAGGAGGTTTCCGCCCTATGGAATTCGGCGCGTCGAGAGGTCTTCCTGTGCGTTCTGCTGGTCGTCTCCGGTACGGCCAGTTTGATCTACGAGGTGGTTTGGAGACGCTGGCTTACCGATCTGGTGGGAAGTTCGTCCGCTGCGACGGCGATCGTGTTGGCCGTTTTCATGGGCGGCCTGTCGATTGGCAGTTGGTTGGCCGGCCGGTGCGTGGACAAGGTGAAACGCCCGATCCGCGTGTATGCGGTGTTGGAGTTGTGCATTGTCGGCCTGGCCCTACTCCCAGCCGGCGAAGTCGCGTTGCTGACTCCGCTATTTGTTAAGCTAGCGGGTTGGTTAGGCCCGGAATCCATTTGGCTCGACGTGGCGAGGTTTGCTACGGCGGTGGTCGCCATCGGGCCGCCGGCCGTTTTGATGGGGGCAACATTTCCCGTCGTCGTGCGTGCCCTGGCGACACGACCGGGATCGCTTGGCAATCGCTCAGCGGCGGCCTACTCTGCCAACAATTTGGGCGCGGTCTGTGGAACCTTGCTGGCGGGATTTCTGCTGATTGAGTGGTTGGGTTTGCGCGGCGCCGGCTTCGCCGCGGCAGGTCTCGGCGTGGTAGCGGGACTGCTGGCGCTGTGGGTCGACCACAACACTCCGGCGGGCGAGGTGCCGATAGACCGGCCACAGGATGCTTACGAGGGCCGGAGCAAAAGAAGACATGACTCCCAGTCGGCGATCCCAGTGTTCTTTCCCGAGTCGAGCCCACCGTTCCCGAACGCATCGCCCGCTCGCCCGTTTGTCCTTATCGCCGCCCTGCTATCCGGCTTCTGTGCGTTAGGCTACGAGACGATTTGGACTCGGGTTTTGTCGCTGATGACGCTCAATACGACCTACGCGTTCAGCTTGATGTTGGCGGTTCTGTTGCTGGGCCTCTGTATCGGCAGTTGGTTGGTGTGGCTGAAACTCGCGAGCCTGAATCGACCGGCGGAGGTATTTGCCGGGATTCAGATTATTCTGTCGGTCTATGCGCTGTCGAGCTTGTTTTGGATCGGGTCGGTCGATGGCGGTACACAGGAAGCGCTCGCCCATTGGCTGCCGGTTGATCTCTGGATCGGTCGTCCGCTAGTTCTCGCGCTGTGTTTGCTGTTTTTTCCGGCGACGTTGATGGGAGCCTCGCTGCCAATTCTCTGCCAACTTTACGGAGGACGCAGCGGCGCCGCTGGACGGTCGGCGGGGCGCGTCTACGCCGCAAACGCCCTCGGCTCGGTGCTTGGAGCGTTGGCGGTCGGTGCCGTTGTGGCTCCGCTGTGGGGAACGTGGTGGGCCGTGGCGGTTTGTGGTCTCGGCGGTGCGATTTCCGTCGCTAGTGTCACGATGTCGAATATGTCGCATGTGTGCAAGATTCCCTTGAGGTTTGCCGCTGCTGCCGTGGGCGTGGCGTCCGTCGCCATTGGGATATCGCTTGGCCCCGCTGCCGTCGGACATATCGAATTGGGCCCGAACGACCGCGTCGTATTTCGGGCGGAAGACGCCGGGGGCATTGTGGAAGTGGTCGAAGACGAGCGGCTGGGAACACGTTGGCTGCTCACCAATCGCCTGCACTGGGAAGGCTCGACGCTTCCGCGCGCCGTGTGGGAGCAGCGACGACAAGGACTGCTACCCTTGGTGCTGCACCCCGCGCCGCGGCGAGTGCTGGAAATCGGCATGGGAACTGGGATCAAGGTGGGAATCTTGGACTGTCCGCTAGTCGAGCAGGCCGTGGCAGTTGAGATCTCTCCCGCCGTTGTTGACGCCAGCCGGCTCTTTTCTGATTATAATGCCGCGGTCGCCGACTATTCTCCGGGCGAGTCGAGCGACGGACGGAAAGTCCGGGTTGTTCAAAGCGACGGACGCAATTATGTAGCGCTAACGCCGGACAAATACGACCTGATCGTCAACGGGCTGCTTACGCCGTATCGGGCGGGCGTGTCGCGCCTGTACACGGTCGAACACTTTCGCAATTGCCGCGATAAACTCGACGAGGGCGGGATGTTCGTAGCTTGGGTGGCGCTGCGACAGATCGACCCGCGTGACTTGAAGGTATTGGTGCGCAGCCAGTTGGAAGTCTTTCCGAACACCAGCATGTGGTTGGAACGGCGCTATTTGGGGCTCATCTCCACGCTCGAGGAGCCGACGTTCGACGTCGACGCCATTCAGCAGCGCTTTGCCGAGGAGTCTTTGAGGCGAGTGCTCGACAACGCGGGCCTCGACTCGCCGCTACCGCTGCTGGCAGGTTTTGTCGCCGGTGCCGAAAAACTGCGAGCGTTCGCGGCCGATCAGCCGTTGAACACCGAGGACCGGCCGATCATCGAGTTCCGCACGCCCAAGCTGGGAGACAAGCTCAATTCCCGGGAGTTGGGGGCCGCGAATCTCAAGCTCATCTCATCACTTCAAGAGTCGATCGATGCGATGCCGATTCTTGCCAACGGCGAGACGCGAGCGTACATCGAGCGTTCGCTCGCGGCGCGTCGGTTGTCCCGGGAAGCGCTGGCGCTGAAGTATCAAGGCCAGCATATCGAAGCGGCAAAGTTGTTTCAGAAAGCGCTCGCGCTAAACCCGGACGACAGCCTGGCGCAGTTTGAATTGGAGATCTACCTGGTTGCCCACGCCAAGCAGTGCATCGAGCGGCAGTTATATCGGCAGGCTCGGGCGATGTTTCGCAAAGCGGCCGAGATCAACCCCCGTTCGATTGGCGCCCTGGCTAGCCTCGCCGAGTTTGAGCGCGCCAGCGGCAATCAGGCTCAGGCCGTGGAGTTGTGGGAGCAAGTCCGAGACCTCGATCCCCATAACCGCACGGCGCGGCGAAATCTGGATAACCTGCTCCTGCGGCGCTAAGGTTCCTAATACGCCAAGTCCAGCAGAAACTGCAAGGTGTCGTTCGTCGTGCCATTGTTGTTGGCGTCGATGACAACTTCGGTCACGACCCTCACGTTCGTGCGAATATAGGCGGACGCGCCGACCACGCCCCGCGCGATGCCGGCCTCTTCCTGCCGCTCGTCGTTGGCGAAGTCAAGTTCTTCGTAGCGGGCGAAACCGATCAGCCAGGGCTTGAAGTAGTAATCGACCTCGACAAACCAGGTGAACATAGTATCCGACTCGATCGCCATCGGATCTTCATCGCTGATCGGGTCATTGTGCCAACCCCAGACCCAAGCGCCGAAAACGTCCCAGTCCCGGTGCTGCCAACGCGCGTCGAAACCGACGCGTTGAAAGCGGTCGATTCGTGACGTCGTTACCATGTCTTCAAGCGTGATGGTGACCGGGTCGCCGTTTTCGTCCGTGCCCATCACCATCACGTCGGACTCGACGGTCACGGAGGCGAGGTTGCGGCCAAAATAGCCGAACACGCCCGTTTCAAACGACGTTTCCCGCCAGAAGTCCAGCCCGGGCGAACTCACTTCAAATCCGTCGTCGTCGTTTTGACCGCGAACGACGGCATAGTCCGAGCTAGACCGCGGGCCGCGGCGCATTCCGACTTCCGCCTCAGACTCAATGTCTGCCGAGCCGAGCCGACCGTCCAACGGATAGCCCCACCATTTGCGCGCGACTCGGGCGTAGTAGTCCTTCGCGGAGTTGTTATCCCACGCGCGTCCCGTACCCGTGCCGTTAACGAGGCCGACGGAATAGGACCAGTAATTTCGAAACACGCCGTGTAGCTCGATGCCACGCAGGGCCGGCTCGAAAGCAAAGCTGTTTCCGCCGATGGTGGCCACATTGGGCAACCGCGCCTGAATGCCCAGTTGTCGATGAATCGATCCCCACGGAGCGACGACCCCCGGTTCGAACTGCCCGAGGCGGAGATTCATTGCGTGTGGAGGCAGGGCGAGCCAGCGATTGGCCTCTCGCATGCCGTCATCGTCGTCTTCGTCGGACCAAGCGAACAGGTTGCTGAATTGGACGAAGTAGCGTTCCAACTCAGGCTCCAGATTCGTTTCTTCTGCCCCCCCATGTCCTCCGCCGCCACCGTGCCCGCCTTTTCCCGACAAGACGAAGCCGGCATACCACGAGATGTTCTCTCCTAACGTCCCGGCGCTAAGCAGGCTGTAGTCCATCGGAAAACGAAAGTCGGAGTTCGGATCGCCGTCTCCGTCCAGTCCGACGTTGAATCCGAATCGTCCGCGGAAAGAGACCGGCGGTAGATGCGGGATGTCGTTGGGCCATATCGAGTTCGGCCACAGGTCTTTCATCCGATCCGATCCCAGCGAGATGGGCTCGTCCTTGACCAGGTCATAATCACCCGTCGGGAACTGATAACCGTTCCGCCGAAACGCCTCACCGACCGAATTCAGCTTCGGAAAACCGGCGTGACAGGTAATGCAGGAAGTCCGGTACTTACGGCTGAAGACCGGGATGGCATCGGCCGTGCGGGTGAAGGCAAGAGTAGAAGCCAAGACAACGAGCGTGAGTAGCACGAGTTTGGCAGTGCGCCAAGACTCCGGCAGCGTGGCTAACATTCCGAGTGCTCCTTCCGTGAGCGGTTTCTTCGTCCTTGAACTATGGTCGATGACGGCCTGGGGCGGTCGACGTCGCCACGTATGAAACACTGCAATGATGATGAGCCAGCAAGATCGATTCTTGGCCAAGTCCGTTTCCATACCTTCCTGGCACAGTACGGGTTGTCATGCACGAATCATTTACAAGACGAACAGCCCTGGCCACCACAGCGCGAGCAGACGTTCTTGGTGATCGTCACCTCTGTGCGCTCATAGCGCGGTTGCTTGACGCAGACCGGGCGCCTCACTTGACGGTACACGGTGTACGGCTCCTTGACGCACTCCCGCACGCGGACTTTAACGATTGTTTTCCCTTCCTTGCTGCTGCAATACTTGCACTGGGCCTGTTCCGTCTTTTGTTGGCATGTTTTGCAGTGCAACGTGCCGTCGCAGTGCGGTTTCTTATCCCATTTTTCCGTCGAAAAGACGCGCGTCGTGTCCTTCACTTTGCAGACGGGCTTGCAATACGGGCAAGGCACCGTCTTGGTAACCCACCGGTTGTGGATGCGATATCGCGTCTCGGGAATTGTGACCCACTCGTAGCGGACCTTGCAGTCGTAGACTTTCTTTTTCCCGACGACGCGCTCCTTGACCTGGTGTACCAGGACGCACTGCTCGCCGCCGCAGCCTGCGACGCCGCACTTGTCGCACGTCGCCTGGGACGAACCGAAAAACACGTTGGCCGACAACCAGCCGGCGGGACTAAATGGCTCGCCGGCTGACATCTGACCGGCCGTCCAGGCGATCAGCAACAAGGAAACGCAAAGTGCGGTCCAGCGCGCGCGCGGATGGATCATGTTACCTCTCCTGGAAGTTTGTTGTCTTGTTCGGGGGTTGGAACGGTGGTCGGTCGAAGGCGTGTTTCGCTGCCCCAAACCCTTCCCGTGTCTAGCAATATCTATCGGGTGTGCGACCGGCTCGCGGTTAAGCCGCACTTACCGATCAGGCAAGGTCGCCCTAGCCTTTGCATTTTCGCGCAAATGCCGAGTCGGAAACGCGCCATACGGAATGACCGTATTAGTTTCGCCAGATTGCCGATCAATAACCCAGACCCACTGAAAGGAGCGCTCGATGATGAATCGCCGGGGAATGTGCTGCTCGCTCGCCGTCCTGGCGATGGCGTGCTGTGGTATCGAATTGCAAGCAGACGACGCGCCCTACCAACTTCAACCGTACCGCCGCGTCGAGCGACTGCCGCCTGTCAGCGCGTTGAACCCGCCGAGTTGGCGAGGATACCATCGTGGACCGGCTCGGCACGGCACATGGCAGCAAGACGGTGACGAAATGGTCATCAACCTCAATGGCCAGCAATACAGGCTGGAGAAAATCGGCGAGGATCGTCCCGTGAGCGGCAATTCCGCAACGCCGTCGCACCGTGGCGGAGAAGTTCGCGGACGATTGTCGCATCGAGGCAAACCGCTCGCCGATTGCACGGTTACGCTAATGCGCTTGAAGAAGTCGTTCGGCGGGTACACCGTCTCCCGCGACACAGAGCCTCTCACGACCGTGACAAATCTTGACGGTAGCTATCAGTTCGCTGAAGTCGCCCCGGGGCATTACAAGCTCAGGTGGCGTCCTCACGGCGAAACGCATTGGATTCGTCGTGCGGAATTCCGGCCCGACGTTCGCGTGCGAACCGGCGAAACGTCCCGCATCAAAGAAATTCGCGTGGCGCTACGCACCCTCAATTAGGCGTTGCGATATCGTGTCGATCGCGCTCCTCCGGCGCGATTTACGGGCAAGTCAGGAAACGTCAGTTCAACGAGGCCATACGTCTGGCCAACCACGCGCTGATCGAGACGCCGAAAGACGGCCGACTGTTGTTGTTCGTTTCACACGCCCTGTTCGCGGTGGGTGAATATCAATCCACCGCCGGCGCGATCCATCAGGCGACGACGCTGCTGGAAAAAGACGACTGGGGCTACATCATCAAGAACTACCGCAACGACTACCGCGGCAACGCCTACGTCGAGGCGATGAAGAAGCTTAACGAATACATCAAGAAAGACCCCGACGCCGCGCTCGCTCGCTTTCTATCCGGATACCATTTCGGATTCATCGGGCACGAAGAGTACGCTCGTAAACAATTGACTAAAGCGATCGAGCTAGAGAGCCGCGACCGCCTGGCGGTCGAGCTGCTCAAGCGATTCGGCGGCAAGCCACCGGAGGGTGTGCCGGACGTGACGACGAGGAAAGCACCGCCGGCATTCTCCCCAGTGAAAGCACCCGGCGGTCAGGACCGTGTCAAGCAAAACGGTCACGATCACGGTGACGGTGCGCACAAACACTAGCGTCGCTCCGCCTGTTCTCGGCGAGATAACGACCATTTCAGAGCGGGCGGGGTCATCAAAGTCGTACAAGTGACGACGACGTCCGCGGCAAATTGAATTGTGCGTTTTTCGGCCCACAACGTGCGTTGACGCTCGCCCGCTCTAACTCTTTCGTTCGCTCGCCGTTAGACGGAGGGCGATTCTGATGATCGTGACGGGATCCCGTCGCTCGTCTCGAAAACCGGTACGCAGTTTGCAGCACTCCGCCTTGCATCAGTCCAACCCACGAGAAACATCAGTCACAAATCCAAAGACAGAAGAGGAGCGAACCGATGCGACGCAACTCATGGTGTGTTGCCCTCAGCCTGTTGCTTGTGGGCGGATCGTCGGCCAGCGGCGAAATCCTCCGGGGCGTGATGGCCATCAACGGCGCCGAGATGCGCTGATGAGGAGGGACGGTGCGAGACGCCGTCGCACGTCAGGTTGACGTGGAGAAAGACTCGGTGAAGCTGTCTTGCGAAGAGGGCGAAGGGAAATACCGGCCCGGCAAGATTACGTTTCAAGCAAAGAAACAACGCTCGATCGACCTGGGCAAGATCCAGAAGTCGATTGCTGCCACGCGGCTCTCTGGCCACACGAACATGCGCGTCGACTACCTCCAGATCACGGTCCGCGGCAGTTTACGGCTGCATGGCAAGGAACCGGTGCTTCAGGTATCCGGCGCCGGGCAGCAGTTCGAGTTGGCCGCGGACGACCGGGATCTGGAGAAGTTGCTACTCGAGGCGGCAGGGCGAAGTGAAGAGACGGTGACGGTTGTGGGCCGCGTGGACGGCTGGAGCGGACGTTTTCCGGTCGTGCTCAGAACGCTGGCGAAACGGTACGGCACCGATGGCAAGACACCAATTCTGCTGGTGATCTCAAGCCTCAAGACTGCGGACCAGAAGTGAGCGATGAACAACCACGCACCGCCAAAAACAGCGTGGGGTGATTCTGCGCGCGGTCAGGCCAAAACGACCGTTCATTCAGTTCAGGGGGGCACTCGCCTCAATCGAAACTGCGTGTGCGCCGGTGTGCGCCGGTGTCCGGCAACCCAGCGGCGCCTGACGCTGCCATCCTAAGGCATCCAAAAGGGGCAGCCTATCGGACCCCTGCGTCGCGTACTTGCCAGCTTGCCGAATGTGCGTTACAGTGTGCGAGTCCGCACGGTGTTGGCGGCGGATCACACGCTCGCATGCTGGCGTGATGTAAACAGCACGCTTTCGGAAAGGGCCGCTGCAAACGGGGCGACGCCGAAATCCAACGGAGTGCGTTGGTGAATGATGCCTTCCATGGCGGCAAGCCGGTTTTATGAGACTGCGGCACGACGATTGCGACAGCATTTCTTTAACGCGGAAACGAGCGAGTGCAACTTGGCATGTGCAACGAAGTATTCGACGCGCGTTACGAAGTTGATCATTGGTTTGTCAGACTCTTGAAGCGAATGCGCGAAGAAAGGAAAGGTGATTACGATGAAACGATTTTCCAATGCCGTTGTTTTCGTTGTTTCGATAGGGCTTGTCGCTGTTTTCTCCTCGACCGCCAGCGGCAAAGACGGGGCGAAGCAGGGCACCGGCACAATCAAGGGGAAAATCTCCGTCAGAGGAGTGCGCAGCCCGGAGAACGTGCTGATATATATCGAAAAGGCCCCCGGCGAGTTTCCGCCACCGAAAGAGCCGGCTGCGATGGACCAGAAGAAGCTCGTATTCACTCCCACGGTGCTGCCGATTGTGAAGGGCACGACCGTCCGGTTTCTCAACAGCGACCCGATCCTCCACAATGTGTTTTGGCCCGCGGGTAAAGGCTACTCGAAACGCAATCTTGGGACATGGGGCAAGGGCGCCGCGAAGACGTTCAAATTCGACGTGGAAGGCGCGGTCGTGCTGCTTTGTAACGTGCATCCGGAAATGGAAGCCCACGTCGTCGTCCTGCAGAATCCGTTCTTCGCCGTTGTCGACAAAGACGGCGCGTACGAGATCAAAGACGTTCCGCCCGGTGATTACACGGTCAAAACTTGGTATACCAAACCAAAAAAGCTCCGTTCCAAAACCGCCAAGGTCAGCGTATCGGCCGACAAGGCGACTACGCTCGATTTTTCGCTAAGCCGGAGGAGATGACCTCACGCTGCGATGGACCGTATCAAGGTTGAAATCCCGACCGCCGAGTATTGGCGACGGCAGATCAAATGCCAGGAGGCCTGCCCGGTGCATACGGACGCGCGAGGGTACGTGCGGGCAATCGCCGAGGGACGGTTCGACGAGGCTTACCTCATCGCGCGCGGGCCCAACCCCCTGGCGTCGATCTGCGGCCGGGTGTGTGCCGCGCCGTGCGAGGCCGCTTGTCGGCGCAAGGACATCGACGAGGCGGTCTCGATTCGCGCGCTCAAACGATTTGTCACCGATCGCTTTGGCGATCGTGCCAGCCGCGACGAGAGATCGCCGCTGGATTTGGTCCGACGGTTGATCCGGCACGCCGCGGGGCGTTGGTCGTCGCGGGGCGAAGAGTTGGCCGGATTCGAGCGATTTTTGTCTCGGCAAGGGCTACCCGATAATGCTGCGTCTGAGCCGGTGGCGATCATCGGTTCGGGACCGGCGGGGCTGGCGGCCGCTCACGATCTGGCGCTGTTGGGCCTGCGGCCCACGATATTCGAAATGGAACCGGTTCCCGCCGGGATGCTGGCGGTCGGAATTCCCGAATATCGGCTGCCCCGCGATCTGATTGCGGCCGAGGTGGAACTGATCCGCGCGTTGGGCGTTGAGTTTGTCTGTAACACGCAGGTGGGCCGCGATATTTCGCTGGAAAAAATCCGATCGGACTATCGGGCGACGATCATCGCGGTTGGACTGAAGCGGTCGCGAACGCTGGAGATTCCCGGCTCGGACGGCGAGGGAGTGCTCGGCGGAATCGAGTTCTTGCGCGACACGGCTCTCGACCGGGAAACGGATCTGAAAGGAAACATCGTCGTTATCGGCGGCGGTAACGTGGCCTACGACGTCGCGCGGACCGTGGTCCGTCAGACAGGTCTCGACATTTCCCGAACGGCCCTGAGAAAGGCCGGCGTCGGACAGGTGCATTTGTGTAGCTTGGAAAGCCTGGAAGAGTTGCCCGCCGACGATCTGGAGATTATCGAAGGCGATGAAGAAGGCGTGATCCGGCACCACCGCCTGGGGCCGAAAGAGATCTTGCACGGCGAAGACGGCCGCGTCCGCGGTGTCGTGTTCCAGCGCTGCACGCGTGTGTTCGACGAGGCCGGCCGATTTGCTCCGGAGTTCGACGCCGACGACCTGACGACGATCGACGCCGATACCGTGATTTGGTCGATCGGCCAACGGCCCGACTTGTCGTTTTTGGAGTCGGCGGGCGACGTCGAGATGACAGAGCGCGGATTGCCTCGCTACGATTCGGCGACCATGCGCACGACGGCCAACGACGTGTTCATGGCCGGCGACATTGCCTATGGACCCAAGCTGCTAATTGACGCCGTCGCCAGCGGCAAACAGGTCGCACGCGAGGTGTTTCAGTACGTGCGCGGGCAGAAACTCGTCGAAGACGTGCAGGTGGTCCACCTGGAAATCAACGGTTACGGCCGTGAAGCGGACTACGAGAAACTCCAGCGCGCGACCGTGCCCACGCTGAGCGCAGACGCCCGCAGCGGCTCGCTGCACTCGATCGTGGAACTGGGCTACGACCAGCCGCAGGCGATTTGTGAAGGCTGTCGCTGCCTGGATTGTGGCGTGAATACGATCTTCGACTCCGAAAAGTGTATCCTCTGCGGCGGCTGCGCCGATGTCTGTCCCGAGTTATGTCTTCAGCTTGTCTCGTTCGACGCACTGGATGGTGATGGGGACGGGGAGCAGTCGCTGTCCGAGCAGGTCGGAGTCGAGGAGCCTGCTCTGTTTTCGGCCATCATCAAGGACGAGACCAGGTGCATTCGTTGCGCGTTGTGTGCCGAGCGATGCCCGACCGGCGCGATCACGATGGAGCGCATCAGCGTGACGAGTTCCTGGGGAGTCGAGGGCTTGGACCGAGTGAAAGTGGAGACCGGTTGATGAGCACGGATCTTGAATCGAGCCCCCGATTTGAAACTCCCCGCGAGCGGCGCGATTTCCTCGGATTGGCGGCCGTGTGGTCGGCGTGCGGGGCGGTGGTGCTGGCGCTATTGGGATCGCTGCGATTGCCGATGCCGTCGGTCTTTCCCGAATCCAGCAGTCGGGTGAAACTCGGCCCCGTGGGTTCCTTCCGCGACGTCGAGGTCACGCCGCTGGCTGAGCAACGATTGTGGGTCTATTCGGACGATGACGGCCTGTATTCCATCTCGGCCGTTTGTACGCACTTGGGGTGCGTCGTGTTGAAGCAGGA
>JADFKK010000257.1 GCA_022564995.1 Planctomycetota bacterium
CCGGCGAGGGCATCGTCGTTTCGATGGCGCCTTCGCTGGGACAGCGTTCGACGGATTTTTCGTCCTGCAATAGCTCGATAAAAAAGTGAACGGGGTCGTCGGTCGTCACGGCCAACGATCGCCAGGGAATCGACACTTCGAGGATCGCGTCGGCCGCCGCTACGACGCCCGAGGTGCTGACCGGCACGTCGTTGTGGTAAAGCTGCACGATCGGCTCGGCCCAAGCGGGGTGCGAAATCAACAACTCGAAACCCTGGGGCGCAAGAAACGTAATTCGCAGCACGTCGACGTCGGCCAACTGTTCGCGGACCGGCCCCTTTTTTGTATCGAGCCGCAGCAGCAAATGCTCGGGAGCGAAACCAAAGTACAGGTCTTTCAGACGACCCGCGGCGGCCATCGTCATCGTTCCGCGGGCCGGCCGGCACTGGTAGTGTCCGGCGCTCAGCCACTCAAAATACGTCAGCCGGCCGTTGATCTTGGCGCTCATGAAACCGGTCGGTTGGCTGTGTACGCGATGATGCAGCAGGCTGTGACTGATCGGCCGCAACAGCTCACCCGGCGGATCGTCGCCGAGCGCCGCGTAGACGTTTTGCAGGTGCTTGCGGAACAACTCGTCGAAGAGCATGTCTTGGGCGCTGCTGTGATCGTCGCCGAACCACCAGAACCAGTCGCTGCCTTGGGCGATGTACAGTTCTTCCCAGGCCGCTGCGAGCTGTTCGGGCGTTTTCGCGGCAGTCTTCTCAGCGGCGGCCTCGGCGGCCTTGAGATGTTCGCGGGTTTGGCCCACCAGATCCCAGGCCCGATTGCACTCGCCGTGTCCGATCCAGATGCCGAAGTTGTGGTTGATCCAACTGCCCGGGAACAGGTGGCCGAGACGATCGGTGGCGGGGAATTCCTCCAGATAGTCGCACATCCGGCGGGGCGTGATCTTGGGGTGATCGACCGTGCGGCGATGCAACTCACGGAAGAAATCGACCCCGCCGTGCGGATAATGTTCCCAGCAGTTCTCGCCGTCGAGAATGATGCTGACCAACGTCGGGCGATGAGCGGCGTTGGCCGTGGTGGCCCGACCGATGTCTTCCAGCTTGCCGATGAAGTCGTCGACTGCCTGTTCGGCCGTGTAGCGCTGGTAATGAAAACCGATCTGGTCGCTCATGGCGTGATCGCGAAAGACGATCTGAAGCTGCCGGCCCTGCTCCTCGACGTGCCAGGGCCGGTAGAGCATCTCGGGATTGCGCAGGAATCCGTTTTCATCACGCGATATCCAGCCGTCGGTCGAACAGGCCAAAATCTCCTCGTCGGTGGCGATCCATTCTATGCCCGCGTCGGCCACCGCGGCGATCATCTCCTGGCAGACCGAACCTTCCGAGGGCCACATGCCACGGGGCTTCTGGCCAAAGATCTTCTCGTGATATGCGACGCCGCGGCGAATCTGCTCGACGGCGTCTTCGGCGTACGATTCGAGCCGCTTGGGCAGATCGACTTCCGGCATCGCGCGGCGGGCTTGCCGCTTGTCCCACAGCAGCGGCAAGATCGGGTGATACATGGGCGTCGTGGTCAGTTCCACCTGGCCGCGGCGCGACAGCTCGATGTGCAAAGGCACCACCTCGCGCAGAATGTCCATCTGCCGGTCGAGCATCCACTGTTTGTCGTTCTCGCTCCAGTGGCGGCCTTTTTCACGAAATTCCGCCAGGTCGCGGTTTTTCTCAAACACAACCGGATGGAACCAGGCCAGATTCGACCAGATTTGCAGGTCGATGATGTCTTGTTTTGAGTAACGCCTGGCCGCCCGATCGTTCGTGTCGACGCCGAAGCCCCGCTGTTGATAAAGCTGCCAGTAACGGGCGTAGGGTCGCACCATCGTGTCGACGTGGGCCATGAAGAAGTTGTCCATCAAATAGTTGATGTCCTCTTCCTCCAAGCCGTCGGCCGGCAGGCGCGAGACTCGCAGGTGGCGATCCTCGTGGCCCGCTTCGGTGTAGCCGGCCAATTGCATCAGCAGGCTGGGCACCAGATTGATCGTGGCGTGCATCTCGGGCACTTCGCCCAGCAGCGTCGCCATGCCCCAGTAATCCTTGGTCCCGTGCAAGCGAACCCAAGGCATGGGATTCTCGCCCGTCAGATTGCACGGGTAATACGGCTGATGTTGATGCCAAACCAGGGCCAGGGAGATATCGTGCATTACATACAAACTTCCTGCTTCACGCGCTCGATGGTTTGCTGATAAAGCTGCACGTACTGCTGGGCGCTGCGCGACCAGGACCAATCTTGCCGCATGGCGTTTTGGACGAGCCGGCTCCAGACCTGCTTGTCGGCGTATGCGGCGAGGGCCCGCGTGAGCGCCTCGGACAGCGCGAGTTGGCTGTAATCGTGGAAGCAAAACCCGTTGGCCTCGCCCGAGGCGAGCGTCGCGTCGTTGGTGTTGACGATCGTGTCGGCCAGCCCGCCGGTGGCGCGAACCACGGGAATCGTGCCGTACTTGAGGCTGTAAAGCTGATTCAATCCGCACGGCTCGTAGCGGCTGGGCATCAGGAACAGGTCACAGCCGGCCTCGATGCGGTGGGCCAGCGGATCACTGTACGCCAACTGCACGGCAACCTTCGTGGGAAAGCGTTCGGCCAGTTGCTTTAGCAGTTCGTGGTATTTCGGCTCGCCCGTGCCCAGCAGCACCCATTGGGCCTCGGACGTCTCGGCCCATTGCTGCATCACGCCGGCGATCAGATCGATGCCCTTTTGCTCGACCAGCCGACCGACGAAACCCAGCAGCGGAACCTGGGCATTCACCGGCAGCCCCATTTCCTGTTGCAACGCCGCCTTGCACGCCGCCTTGCCGGCCTCGGCCGTCTCCGGGCCGTAGTTCGTCGCCAGATGCGTATCGGTCGCCGGATTCCACGTTTCGTAGCTGACACCGTTGATAATGCCCGAGAGCACCTCGCGGCGATGCTGCAAGATGCCTTCCAGCCCGCAACCGAGCGGCGCGGACTGAATCTCTTCGGCGTAACGCGGGCTGACCGTGTTGATCGCGTCGGCAAAGGCCAGGCCGGTCTTCATCAGGTTCAGATTGCCGTGAAACTCCATCTGGTGCCAGTTGAAATATTTCCAGTCCAGCCCGGTGAGCAGCATGTCCCAATGCCAGAAATTTCCCTGGTAGGCCAGATTGTGAATCGTAAACAGCGTGGCGATCTGTTCGTACGGGGGCACGCCGGAAAATTCGGTCTTCAGGTAGGCCGGCAGCAGCCCGGTCTGCCAGTCGTTGGCGTGCAGCAGATCAATCTTCAAATCCAACAGGCGAATCGCCTCGATCACCGCCCGAGAGAAAAACACGAATCGCTCGCAGTTGTCCTTGTAGTCCTGGCCGTCTTCGCCGTACAGCTCCGGCCGGTCGAAATACTCGTCCTGTTCGACGAAATAGACCGGTACCCCGTTGCCTGGTACCCCGTTGCCTGGTAATCGCCCCTTGAGCAGGCTGCCACGAACGGTCTTCTTGCCGATGGGGATATCCAGTTCGAGCCCGGTCGGTTCGAGGGGCTCGCCACACTGCTTGACGGAGCGAAAGGCCGGCATGATGACCGAGACTTGCTCGCCCAACTCCGCCAAAGCGATCGGCAGCGCCCCCGAGACGTCGCCCAATCCGCCCGTCTTGGCGAATGGCACCGCCTCGCTGGTGGCCACAAGAATGTTCACAGTTTTCTCCCTGTAGGAGGCGTCTCCGACGGCGATTGTCCCAATTCACCCGTGGCACAGGCGTCCCGCCTGTGTGGATCACCGGCGGGACGCCGGTGCCACGGCTTGGGCCAACGAGCCGGCATATTCCGCCCAAAGCTCCCAGCCAAAGCTATCAGAATCGGCCAGAAATTGAAACATCGTCAACGAGGCCGCCAAGTGTGTGCTGAATCGTCACAGCAGCGACCGAAGTCCAAGTATAGATTACCTTTGCGGTCGGTGAACCTTTGCACGTCGCCAGGCGACCCAACCAGTGAAGTGAGCGGCAATAAAGCCAGAACAACTTAGTGTTTCGTCGAACGGAAACCGGCGAGCCCCGGGCGTAAGTACGAAGATTGGCGAGCCCCGGGCGTTAGCCTGGGGGTAATACGCTTTGTTGGAAAGAAGGGTTGATCCCGAAAAGAGGAATCACCATCGGCCTAACGGCCGACGCTCGCCAGAAGACGTTTCGTGGGGAATTTTTCAGCGGATCCGAAGCAACCGACAACGTGTGCAGCCATCCTCGGTTGGAGTAGAATGAGTCCTTAAGCGAAACGCGATGGGGCAGACACTCCGACGACGAGGGCGGCCATGGATAACGTGGAAAAGCTCGACATCAACCAGGCGAGTGAGGAGCATTTTGCGCGGATTCACCGCGCCGCGCTGGTGATGACGGGCAATCCCTGGGACGCCGACGATTTGGCCCAGGAAACCTTCCTGATGTTCGCTCGCAAGGCCGATCGGTTCGAGGGTCGCAGCAGTCTATACACTTGGCTGTATGGAATCCTGTTGAACCTGGTGCGGCGAGAGCGGCGCAGTTGGGGCATGAGACGAGACAAGTTGCGGGTGTTGTGGGACAACGAATCGAACCAATCCAAGAACATTCCGGCCGCCGAGACGAGCATCGAGGTGACCGAGTGGAAACGCAGCCTGTGGAGCTATGTGGCCAGGCTGCCGGATGGACAACGCGACGCGCTGGTGTTGCGATTTAGCGAGCACTTGGCCTACGGCGAAATCGCCGAGGTGATGGGCTGCCCGTTGGGCACGGTCAAGTCGCGGATTTTTCACGGACTGGCCTCGCTGCGCGAGATGCTCTCGCGAGAGGAGGCCGACGTAAAAGATGTGCCGAAGTACCCCTTTGAGGATTTAGCGAATGTCATTTGACCCGAAAAAGACTGACGGTGCCGGTGCGGCCCCAGTTGACGGGTTGTTCGACGATGGGCTGCCGGAAGACTTGGCGGCGCTCGGTCAACAGCTTTTCGACGACGCGGCCCGCCTGACGAGGGCGTATCCGGCCGATGCCCAGCGACCGGCGCGATCGTTGAGGTGGCGGAGTGTTTGGCGCAGCGCAACGGTGCTGCGATGGAGTGCCCTGGCCGCATCGCTGTTGGTGTTGATCGGCGGCGGAATGTGGATCGCCGAAAGGTTGGACAAAGATCCGGCTGGCGGAGGGCCAGTCGCCACGAATCCCAATGATGCGGGCGGCGAGTCCGGAAAACCGACAGAGCCGGACGCCTCACAACCTGACCGCGTACCGTTTCATTCCATCGTGGCGTTCGATCAGACGCAGCCCGGCGATTCGCGAGATCGTCTGACGGCCGAAGACGTGCTCAAGATGACCGGCCCCAAGCTCGAGGCCTACGGTGATATCCGCGCCGATGAGTCGGAGACGATGGAGAGTATTTCGTTTTAGGGTATCGTCCCAGCACGAATCGCCCTAGCCCGACCCGTGGCCTTCCGGCCAGGGCTAGGGATCACCTTGCATCGCATATTACCATGACCCTATCGCGATTCCTCACCACGGTGTTCATCGTACTGACCAGCTTTTCGATTGGCGCCGTCGGTCATTCCCAGACGCTCTCCAACGAAAAGCTGGCCGAGTTGCTCACGGCCAATACGTTGACGGTGCGCGTCTCGGCCACACCGAAGAACGGCCAAGCGAAACCGGCCCAGCCCAACTCGGGCAAACTGCTGCCGGCGCCGGCCGCCCGATCGCCCGCAGGCCCAAACACCAGCGGCGACGTTACCGTTTGCACCGGCATCGCCCTGGGTGACGGCCACGTCGTTACGTTTTGCAACGCTCCTATCGTAGCTCGCTATCGTGTCACGCTGCCCCGGGGCAAGCAGGCCGAAGCAACATTGCGGGTTGTCGATCACTACACCGGCTTGCGGCTGCTGGGCATCACCGGTGCAAAACTGACGGGGTTGCGCCCGGTCGACGGGCCACCGAAAGTTGGCTCGGCGGTGATGTGCGCTTCGGCCGAAGGGCTGGAGCGGCCGAGTATCTCGACCGGCATCGTCAGCGCCAATGGTCGCGTGGTCGGACAAGAGGCCCTGCCGCCGCTGCTGCAATGCGACGTGCGGACGACCGAGACTTCCAGCGGAGCGGCCATCGTCGACTCTGCCGGACGGCTGCTGGGCATCGTCGCGGCCACCGATTCGCCTGGAGAGCAGCGCGGCTGGACGTATGCCGTGCCTGCGGAGCATCTTCGCCGGCTGCTGGCGGCCCGTCGCGAAGGCGTGCTGGTTGAACTGAAACGGCGGCGGCCGATCGTCGGCTGGACGCTCGGCCCCGGCAAAGCAAAAGACGCGGTGGTGGTCGAACGGATTGTAAAGGGCGGCCCGGCGGATCAGGCCGGCGTCACCCAAGGTGCGATCTTGAAAGAGGTCGACGGCCGCGCGATCCGCAACACCTATCAAGCGGTCAATCTAATCCTCAACCGCCAGCCCGGCGATAAGGTCGCGCTGGTCTGCGAGGTCGGCGGAAAGCGAAAAAACGCTTCGCTCACCCTGGGCGGCGGAGCAGAGATCAGCCCGAAGATTTCCTCGGCGGCCTACAATGGCCGCGCCAGCGGTAATCTCTACCGGCTCAACACAACCGTCCGCGTCAACATCGACAACAAGCAGATCGAGCCCGCCCCGCCCCGCCGCAGCCAAACGGAAATGCTCCGCGGCCAGCTCGACGCCTTTCAGCTTCTCATTCTGCGTCAGCAAGAAGAGATCCGCCGACTCAACGAAGAGCTGCGCCGCAAGCAATCGAAACCGGCCCCATAAGCTCACCCTATAAAGCCGCGACCGCTGGTCGCGCCCCGGCTCCGCTCAAACCGCGCTTCCATCTTCATCTTTTACTCTCGGTTCGTCCCGCGAAATCAACCGCTCAGCGTGACGCTCCTGCAGCCGACGGTAGTGTTCGACCAGTTTTCTTGGATCGTGATCCACCGACTGCGAAATTCGATGTCTCGCGTTGCGAATCGCCGCAATGGTCGGGTCATCTTTCGTGGCGATTCGACTTCTCCAAGTAATTCGATCCGGCGAGCGGCAGCCGTTAAGCCGCCGGTGATTCGCTCCTCGGCATCAGATTACTTTCGCGCGGATGTATTACCCCCAGGCTAACCGCCCTCTTTATACAACACATCTTTTAAGAGACATTGGTTGGCCATCCGTCGAGATAATTTGGGTATGCTAGTTGGACAGCGTCACTTTTCTCCCGAAAGAGCACGATGAAGATGGTGAACCGAAGCTTTACTTCCACGAATACAGAGCCGCGACACAAGTCGAGCCCTTCCACTCCTTTGCGAACTTCGTGACCTTCTGTTCAATCCCTTCTGTTTGAAGTGACAGACGTTTCGTCGAAGAAGGGGCGTTTGAACAGAAGGGCACGAAGTTCGCAAAGGACGGGTGGAGGACCGGAAATCCGTGCGTCCAGTTCGTTGCAGATCGAAGCACATTCAGACATTAATCGTGCTATCACAGCCCAAAGTGGTGCTGTCCAATTAGATAGGGTGTGGCAGCACGATAGCATAGCTGACCATGCAATGCGGGCGTCTTTCCGCTTTGACTCACCTTCGCGGATTGAAGCTTCCATCTTGTTCTTTTGCGATCTGAAAAAAATGTGTTGTATAAAGAGGGCTAACGCCCGGGGCTGGCCGGCTTCGGCCCACTATCGTTCTACAACACCGCCGCGATCCCCTTGCACAGCCGCTCGATATTCCCCTCAGTAATTCCGGCCACGTTGATCCTACCCGAGCGCACCGCGTAGATCGAGTGCTCCTCGCGGAGCCGGTCGACTTGCTCGGGGCTGAGGCCGGAGAAGGAAAACATCCCGCGCTGCTGGCGGATGAACGAGAAGTCGCGCGTCACGCCCTGGGCGGCCAGCCCCTCGACCAACGCGCCGCGCATCTGATTGATGCGGTCGCGCATCTCGGCCAATTCCACTTCCCAGGCCGTACGCAGATCCGCGTCGCCCAGCACGGTCGACACAATCGCGCCGCCGTGCGAGGGCGGGTTGCTGTAATTCGTGCGGATCGTGGTCTTCAACTGGCTGAACGCCCGGGCCGCCGCGTCGGGCTCCGCGGCGATCAGTGTCAGCGCCCCGACCCGCTCGCGATACAGCCCGAAATTCTTCGAGAACGAACTGCACACGATCAGTTCCGGGCAAGCGGAAGTCAGCGCCCGCAAGCCGACCGCGTCTTCTCTGATTCCCTCGGCGAAGCCCTGGTAGGCGAAGTCCAGCAGCGGCAGGACGCCACGCGACGCGAGCACCTCGGCAATTTGTGTCCACGCTTCGTCGCTCGGGTCGGCGCCCGTCGGGTTATGACAACAACCGTGCAGCAGCACGACGTCGCCCTCGGGCACTTGCTGCAAAGCGGACAGCATCGCGTCGAAATCGACCACGTTTTTCTCGGCGTCGAAATACGCATACGCCTTGGTCGGCACGCCGGCGGCCTCGAACACCTTGGGGTGATTCGGCCAGGTCGGCTGGCTCAGCCAGAGCGTTGCCTGCGGGAATTGTCGATGCAAAAAATCGCCCACCACCCGCAGCGCGCCTGTCCCGCCGGGCGTGTGGGCGGTCGCGGATCGCGGGGCCAGGGCGTCGTACTCGTCGCCAAAGAGCAGCCCCTGCACGGCAGCCGCATACTCAGCGCTGCCCGTAATCGGCAGATACCCCTTGCTTGCTTCGCTCTCGAGAATACGCCGCTCGGCCAGCTTGACCACCTTGAGCACGGGCGTTTTCCCCGTCGCGTCTTTATAAACGCCAGCCCCCAAATTGATCTTATCCGGATTCGGGTCGGCCAAAAACGCCTCGGTCAGCCCCAGAATCGGGTCCGGGGCCGCCATCTCAACACGATCAAACACTTTCGCAGATCCTTTGGAAAGAGAAGTCCAATGTAGGTTATGCTTTAGCATAACAAGACTTACGCCGTCTCGCCACGGACGCATTGTTATGCTGAAGCATAACCTACGGTGTCTTTTCCATTGCCAAGCACCACCGCCATCCGATAGAATAACGGGGCATCCGCACGGGGCCTGTTGCGAGGCGATGGTCATGCTTTTTCGATCTATTTGCATTTCCGCTTTGGCGATGTTGCTGCTGGCCGGCCACGCGCAGGCGCAGCAGGGCAATGCCGTGCAGTTGCCTTCGTTCCAAATCTTCAGCGTGGCGACGACCGTGAATGTGCCCGACCGGGGCAGCGCGTTTTTGGGCGGGATCATGCGAAGCAGTTCGGGGCGGACTGAGTCAGGTGTGCCGGGGCTGGGGGGAATCCCGATGCTCGGTCGCGGCTTTCGCAACGTCGGCATCGGCCGCAACCAGTCGGCCGCTGGCATGAGCGTGAGCGTCTATATTATCGACCACGGTGAAATGGATCGGGCTCTGTTGGCCGAAGCGGCCCGGCGTCGCGGCGCGGCCTTCGACGTGCTCGGTCGCCCGGTCGGCCCCGCCCCGCGAACGTCGCTGGCTGGCGTGGGCTCGATGCGGCGTTATTACGGGCCGGGCTACGTGCCGCGCCGCCCGGCGCCTTCTAAGCGAAGCGACACGTCGCGTCCATCGGCGCCGATTGCGGAGCATCGCGGGCCGCTCGATTCGGTGACCACGGATGCGGAGTTGGCCGCCGTGCATCTGTCCAAGGGCCGCAAAGCCCAGGCGGCCGGCAAGCTACGAGTGGCCAAGCTCTACTTTCAGATGGCCTCGCGGCGCGGCAGCGAAGCCGTGCGGCAGAGCGCCTTGGCGCGGCTCGACGCCATCCAAAGCGCCACTTCGCCGAGTGTCGCAGCCGGCGAATAGATGGATAGTCGTTGTTCGCTCCGCGAACGTAACGTCCGGTTCCCTCTTTTGATGTTTGACGCAGCAAAACGGCATTCCCATGGCCGCAGCAAATCGCATTGAATGTCGGTGCGGCGGCCTGCTGACTCGCCCGCTCCCGCCCAACTGCCCGCATTGCGGCGCGGCAATCGCCCATGTCCGCCGCCGCCTTTGGCCGCGGGTGTGGCCCCTGCTGACCATCGGAGCCATGCTCGTCGGACTCGTCGCCTTTCTGTTCTGGCTAACGAAGTAGGGGTTAGGAGTTGGGAGTTGGGAGTCAGGAGTCAGGAGTCAGGAGTTAGAGCGTTCCGATCTCTCTCCCTCCTTCCCTCCTTCCCTCCTTCCCTCCCTCAATCCCTCAATCAACCAGCACCAACTCTTCATCAATCTCCCACCGCCCGCCGCCGGTGCGAAAGTTTCGATAGCGGCGGAGATCGAGCCGCAGATGGTAGGTTTCCGTCTGGCCTTGGTTTTCGTAGGTCACCGTGTAGACCAGGCTGACCCAGTCTCGGGTGCCGCTGGAAAGCTGAGCTTCGCTGTGGTGATAACGAAACGTCGCGCCAGCATTACGAAATTCGGCGAGCAGCGAGCTGACCCGCTCCAACTCTATGTACTCGCGCAGATCTTCGGCGCTCTCGGGGTTTTTCTCGTAGAATTCGCCGATGGTCTCGTCACGAGGCTGGCGCAATTGGGGCGAGACCGTCAACTGGAACGCTTTGTCGGGTGAGTCGGCCGCGATGTGCTTCCACCATTCGTCGGCGACGCGGCGCGCTTCCTGGTGAATCAGCCAGCGGTAACCGCCCCACTTCGCCGGCCCGGCCGCGCCCAGCAACATCGCCAGAGCCAAGCCCCACAGGGCACACCAACGCCCCGTCAAGACGCGGTCGCTTCGTGCGATGCCCCGCAAGGCCAAGCCGCACAACACGATGGCGATCACCGGCAGAATCCAGAACATTGGGTCGAGCAGCGTCGTGATGCACAGCAGGCCCAACACGAATGTCGCCACCGCAAGCTTGCTGACGGCTCGATATTGCATCTGCTGGGCCTCGAAACCTTCACTGAGCGAAACCGATGGCTCGGGCGATTGGTTCATGGTTTCGGATGCAGTCGAGCGGGACATCCGCCTGGTGGTGAGCCGTTTCAGTGGATTGTATAAGCCGGCCGGTGCCGGATAGATGTAGCTACCGTCGCCAGACGGTGGTCCACGCAACCGATCCACGCTCTGGCGAGCGTAGCTACGACAGTTATTTCTCGAACGATACTTAGCGGCCGACGACGCTATTGTTGTCTTTGGCAAAAAATTCGCTGTCTCGGCCGTACATTTCCCACATCATGTAGGCCGTTGTAAGCTGGTCATTTTTGAAGTGAATGCGGACCTTAAATCGCCGACCGCCTGAGAGCTTGTATTGTTTATACGGACCAAACGTCAAAACGGTTTTCTCACCAAACGTCCGTTTGTCGCGCAACGACTCGCCGGCGAACTCGGTTAGCCAATTATCGAAGTCAGCGGTGCTCATGCCGACGTGAATCTGCCGAAAGGCGTTCCAATGTTTGTTCGGCGTCATCCGCAATGACTTGGCCGATTCGGCCCGCTTGCGCCGGGCGGCGTAGCGCAGAATGAAATCGCCGTCGGGATCGAACACGTGCTCGTTTTCTCCACCCGTCATCGACGCGAACGAGCCAAGCGAGACCTTATGCACAAACGCCAGCCACATGCGATCGGGCCCCAGTCCCAGCAGTTTTGAGTCGGGCTGCTTCTGAAACGCGCCGTCGAAGCTATTTCGGACCAGCGGCGCGGTGTGCAGCGTGGCCATCGTAAAGCAGACCAGCACCCAGCCGGTCCAGACGGCAAAAAACAGGCCGCCCGCCACGTCGATCGGTTTCTTAAAGCGGACCCTGGTCGGCGAGGCAATGCCCGTGGCGGCCCGAAAGAGGATGAGCAACAGGGCAAACAGCATCCAGATGGCAACGATATCAAACACGAAATTGTGCGATGGGGCGGCGCGGCCTAACATGCCGGCGACCGTCTCGAACAAGCTGGTCGCCAGCAGCGCGGCGGTGACGATGTTGATCAGGCGGATCGCATTGCTCCACAATCCCGCGCCCATCCCGGTCGCCACGACGGCGAGCATGATGGCAAAGGCAATAAATCCCAATAACAAAGTGCCCATCGAGGCGGTTCCTATTGCTTGAGGACTCGGAGAAGTTCTTTGATCGACGTAACGCCCTTGGCCACCAGCACGACACCTTCCTGTTGTAGCGTTTTCATGCCGGACTTAATCGCCACCTTGCGCAGTACGTCGATCTTGGGCGATTCGACCAGCGCCTGGCGAACCGCATCATTGACCACCAGCAGTTCGTAGATCGACGTGCGGCCACGAAAACCCAGCCCGCCGCATTCGGTGCAAACCTCTTCGCGCTCGGCCGGCACACGATAAAGCTGCGCGACCCGATCGGGCGGAATGCCAATCTGCTTGAGCACCTCGGGATTCGGTTGATACGCCTCTTTACATCCATCACACAGCTTGCGAATCAGCCGTTGATTCAACACGGCCAAAACGGCCGGGGCCAACTCGTCGGCGGGCACCTTAACCAACAGCAGCCGCAGCAGCACTTCGGCCGCCTCCTTGGCGCGCAGCGTGGTGACCACGAACCGCTCCTCGTTGGTTTGCTCGCAGAGCAGCTTGAGCGTTGCCTGGTCGCTGGAATCGCGCACGACCAGCGCGTCGGGATAGGTCCGCAGCAATTTCGGCAAGACGCTCACCGGCGTCTCGTCCGACGCGGCGTCGTAAGTGGTGACTTCGATATTCTCAATCGCCCGCTCTCGATGAGACTTCTCTTCCACCGCCACGAAGCTGCGCAGGTAACGATCGCACTCTTTGAGCATGGCGTCGACCGTCGTGGTCAGCCCGCCGTCGGGCAGCGACGAAAACACGACCATGCCGCTCTTAGTCGCCAACACCTCCTTGAACTGCTCAAACAATTTGGCCCTCATGCCGAGCGCCGCGGGAGAATTGGGCGGCGGGCTGCCGTCGTCGAGCGAGAGCATCACGCGCTCGCCCGTCTTAACGCCCTGGCTCGTCAGATCGCAGTCGTATTTGGTGCCTGCCTGCTCAGCGCCGAATTGGCCCGCCTGCCGTTTCGATCGCTCGCGGGGATCGAGGGCGGAGAGAGTTTTCATCACCGCCAACAACACGTCGGCCTCGGCACGATCCTTCGGGCCGCGATCGTGCCACACGCCGTCGATCTGGTAACGAACGGCAACCGCCTGTGGGGTAAAGTCCAGTAAGATTTTATCGGCGCGGCGTTCGATGGCGTCGGCGAGCAGCTCCTTGAGCGCCACGAAGCCGGGCGACTGGCGACACTGGAGCAAATTGGCCGCGTCGTCCTGCTCCGTCTTGCCGCCGCGGGGCGTCAGTTCGACCGGCGGGCCTTCGTCACGCGGATCGCGCCGCTCGGCATCGACTTTCACTCCGATCTTGCTGGCTTTTCTGCTAATGAAATGCCGCATGTGCTCGCGAGTCAGCACTTTTTGATGCTGCTCGACCTTGCTGTTGCGCATCACCACATACCAACTCAGCGGCCCGACGTAGGCGATCAACAGCAGCGAAAATCCGAGCCAGAACCAGGGCATGATCCACAGCAAGATAAACGCCGCGACGAACGAAAAGAAAACCGTGCAATTCCAGCGGACGTAGCCCAGGTTTAGGTTCAAGCA
>JADFKK010000258.1 GCA_022564995.1 Planctomycetota bacterium
TCGCCGAATTGCCGGCGGCCGAAACCGTGCTGGTGGCGGTCGGTTACGATCGAGCGGTCGGGCGATCGATCCACGACGTGTACGTCGGCGGCCTGCGGACGATTCTGGGCGCCCTGCCGGCGGGCATCGGCCGGCTGATCTACATCAGTTCGACCGGCGTCTATGGACAGGGCGACGACGAATGGGTTGACGAGCAGTCGCCCTGCGAGCCAACGCGCGAGGGTGGCCGGGCCGTGCTCGATGCGGAAGAGTTACTCCGCGCACACGCGCTGGGCGACCGATCGATCGTGCTACGAATGGCCGGGCTTTACGGGCCAGGGCGGATTCCACGCCGAGACGACATCGCCGCCGGCCGCCGCATCGCCGCGCCCGCTGGCGGTTACCTGAATCTGATCCACGTCGACGACGCCGCCGCCGTCGTGCTGCTGGCCGAGCAGCGTGCCGAGCTGCCCAGCACCTACATCGTCAGCGACGGCCGCCCCGTGCTCCGCTGGGAGTATTTCGACGCGCTGGCCCAACTACTCGACGCGCCCTCGCCGAAGTTTTCCACCGCCCCGGACGACACCCCCGCAGCCCAACGAGCCGCCAGCAGCAAGCGGGTGCGCAACCGCCGGCTAATCGAAGAGCTAGGGGCGACGCTCAAGTATCCCACCTGCGCCAAAGGGCTGGCCGCGGCGCTGGCCGAGGAAGATGGGACGGGCTGAGTTCGACCGGCGGTGGCGGGCAGCGACTTTCATTTCCGAATTGCGGCCCGAGTTGCCGCTCCGGTTGAGCGATTTGTTTTTTGAGAACCACCCACAGGCACCGAGACGACCTTGTGACTTGATTTCGCCTCCCGCGCTCGGATACCGGCCACTAGCTGGTCGAGGTCTCCACCGGCGTCAGTGAACAGTTTTTTACGGGCAGCATGCAGTTCGTCAAGTATCGGATTGTTCGTCATCTTCGGGATCCTCCAGGAACTCCGCCGGCGTGCAGATGAGAGGACGCGATACGCCGAGTTCTTCGAGCATCGCATAGACTCGCGGCATGACAAAAGCGTTTGCGATGTGCCGACAGTTTTGGGTCAGTAAGTAGTCTACACCCGCGACCGCGGCGGCGGCAACATGCAACGCATCAACTGCCGCTTTTTGCGGCATCAACGAGCGGGCAATCAATTCGCCGGCGAAGTATAGCGCAACGATTGGATTGAACGTCCAATCCAGAAGTCTTGTGGGTAGTCCGTGATGTTGTGCCAGAGACAGCCATTCCCAATTGTTTCGTGGCGTGGTAACCAGATGCGGCAAGGCAGATCGTCGGAACACGCGTCGTGTAGTGGCCTAACCACTGTTTATTGAGCCGCGCGAAACTGATAATCGGGCGAGCCGCTGCCGGCGAGCATGCCATTCCAATGATGTTACGGTAGCACTCGGCGGGGAGTAGAACTGTTTAGCGAAGCGAATGCGCGGCGCTAATCCCGCGCGGGTGCATTGTTTTGTTCGGCCACGACCGGCGTTTGAGGCTGACGCCTCGGAAGCCTCAGGAATTCCCGTCCAGACGCCTCTTGTTGTCTTCGGACGTCTGCCAAGATTTGAGTTACGTCGTTTCCGAATCTCTCAGCAAGGCAATGGCGAATCGCCCGAATCTCCTCGGTTATTGAATCATGTACCATCGAAACCCCCGCATAATTCATCAGGTGTGCAAATCGTGGGTGGCTCAAAGCCAGAATCACGACAAACTTTTTCGATTAAGTCACGCATCGCAGCGTTCGCGATATGCCTAAAATTCCAGGTCACCAAGAATTGTACACCGTTGGTCGCCGCAATGGAAATATGCAGCGCGTCTCGCGGTTCTGTGGAAGGAATGGCCCCGGCGGACATCAGCAGCCGCGATTACGCATCGGACTCGTCGGATGGGTCAATGAAAGTGAGTTGGTCCAACACAGCCAGGCGTTCGGAGGCCGCTTCAGAATCACCAGACGCGCATTGCTCCGCGACGAGTTGGGAGACGAGAAGTCGAAATTCCTGTCTTGCGGACTGCCACCACACCCGAGTCACGGTTTGACGACCAGCAATCACTGGATCAGGGTGCATCCGACCGACGAGGTGACCGATCACAGTTGTCTCAAGATAAGCCGTTGGTTGCGCCATGTTTTCTTAGTGGCCGAACAACTGTTTGTTGAGCCGCCCGAAATCGATGATTGGACGCGCCGCTGCCCGACAAAATTCCCGTCCAATGCTGTCACGGTAGCACATAAGTCGCGGGGGTGCAATGATCTGGGCGGCCTCGAGTGGTCGCGAGGCGGCGTGTTATCGGGGCGGGAAAGTGCGCAATAATATCCCGCCACCCCGAGACAGACATCCGCCGGCGCCGGTTAAGTTGCCTGGGCGGGCGAAGCCAGAAAACGCACTGGGTTGTGGAGCGGACGCCGTGAGGTTCAAATGGGATCTATCGGGGTTTGGGCAGAGTCGTCCGAATCGAGTGAACCATGGTAGAATAGCAACATTCTCCTCGTTCCCAAGCTCCGCTTTGAATACGGGCCAAGATCAGCCGCGGGGCGCTAGCCCCCGGTTTTGGCGACGAGTTACGCTACGAACCGGACGCTAGCGCGTCGCGGCTGATGTTATCTGACAAAGCCATGGTGCATTAACTATCACTTGCGAAAGGACTTGTCATGATCGAGAGGAGGCCGCTGTTTCCTCATGTGATTGAGCTGAACCATCAGTCGGGCGATGTGATCGGCTGCGCGGTGTATTTGATCTATAGCGGCGACGAATGGATTCTGATCGACGTTGGATACGACGACACGGTCGAAGAGATCATCGAATTGGTCCGGCAGTTGGACTTTCCGCTGTCGGCCTGCAAGACGATTGTCGCTACCCACGCCGACGTCGATCATATCCAGGGTCTGGCCCGAGCGAAGCAGCTTCTCAAAACGACGGTGACCGCCCATCCGCTGGCCGCCGAGCCGCTCAAGACGGGTGACCGGCTGATGACGTTCGCCCAGATCACGGCCCAGGGAATCGACATGGAGATGCCGCCGGTCGAGGTCGACACGCTGGTCGGCGAGGGCGATAAGATCGCGGTCGGTGACTTGGAACTGGAGGTTTGGCACACGCCGGGCCACACCGACAGCCAACTTGCCTTCCGCCTGGGCGATTTGCTGTTCAGCGGCGACAACATCTATCGGGATGGTTGTGTGGGCGCCATCGACGCCCATCACGGCAGCCACATTCCGGACTTCATCAGCTCGCTCAAACGGATTCGCCACAGCGACGTGACCTGGCTCCTGCCCAGTCACGGACCCGTGTTTCGCAAAGACGACGCCCTGCTCGACGCGACGATCGCCCGCTTGGAAGGCTATCTGCACATGGCCGACTTCGGCACCTGCGCCACCGACTGGCCGCTGATCGACCAATGGCAGCAAGAGTTGGCCGAGGGGAAGATGCCGGAGTGAAGGGGATTTCAGATTTCGGATTTGGGATTTCGGATTTGAACGGAGCCGCCCTGTCCTCAGGGCGATGTACGTCGCGCTGTCAACGTGCATCGCCGTGGGGACACGGCGGCTCTCTTCCCCTCGATCCCCCCTGGTAAACTTTTCCGATTACGTTATCTATCCGGCCCACTCGCGGCCTTTTGCCGACATTGCCGGTTTTGACGGATATTCGCTCAATGCGGATTGCCCGGCCGGTCGATGCCTTAGGTGTAGACTCAGTAATCCAATTCCCGCATTCGACATCAGGGAGGAGAGAGCATGTTCAAGCGCACCCTTTTCGCGCTCTTCTGTGCGGCCGGGCTGTGGGCGATGATGCCCAGCGAGGCCAACGCCCAGCAGGCCTTTGGCAAGCAGTGGGGCCACAGCTACAATACCCAGGACTGGCAGCGATTTTACCATTACCCGTATGTTTACTACCCGCAGAATTTCTGGGGAAGTGAGTATTACACCAGTTCGGAAGACATGTATCACCGCTATCCGCCAGAGATGCAGATTCCGGTCTACAACAAGCAGTGGCACAACCCGTACCCGGCCGGCCGCCGCTTTCATCGCGGGCATCACTTCATCTTGGATGTGTTTTAGAGCGGGGTGCGGTGCAGATGCAGCCGCGTCCATCATCACCAGCGGCGAGTCGGCGTAGCTGTCCAGCGCAAAGAGCGGCAGGGTCGCGTCGAGCAAATCGGCCCCCTGCGATAGAGCGTGGCGAGCAGTTCCGGGCTGAGCAGCCGGCAGATGTGCTATATTGGTGATATTCCTAAACGTGGGCAACGCTTGCGGGATTCTCCAGCTTCGCTTCCTGCCTGGCCCACGATCCGCTGGTTTGCGCGGAGCCCTCCGGCATGAAGATCACGATCGGCCTGAAAATCGTCGTGTTGGCCTCGCTGCTGGTGGCGGTTACGGTCTACATTTTGGGCGACGACGTGGCCCGCTTGGGCGGCGTGATGCTGGTCGACCACGAGTTGGTCGATTTGGCGGACGAGACGCACCTCGAAGGGCGCCGCATTCTCTCGCTGATCCAGACGATGCGCGAAGACGCGCTGAATATCGCCGGGGCTGACGCGATTGAGGCGATCTATCAAGCCCGCAACAACAGAGGCCTGAGCGATGCGCAGCGTGCTGTCGAAGAAACGAAACACCGCGCTCGCCTCGAACAAATCTGCTTCGAGGCCTTTGGAGTGAAGGATGAGTCGAACGGCGAGACGGCGCCGGAGCCCAAACCGTATCTGCAAATCCGCGTGATCGGCGGCGCCGACGGCATCGAACTGGTCCGCTTGCAATGGCGGGGCGACCAGGTAATTTCCGTCGACGAGGAGGAACTCAAGTGCGTCGTCGATGAGAACGAAGACTTCCGACCCGACAATCGTTTTTTTCAGACGACGATGAATCGATCCCGGGATCACAAAGCCCTCGGTCGCCAGCAGCTTTATTCCTCCGACGTCGAGGTCGAAAAAGGCGGCGAACTGACGATCGACGAACACGGACACATGGTCGGACGTACCGTCCTGCGCGTGGCCGTGCCCGTTTTTCCCAGCACCGGCGACGAGCCGCTGGCCGTGGTGATGATCAACCTCGACGTGGAGCGCGTGGCCGAACAGATGACGCGATCGCCGCGACATCTGGCGTTCTTAACCAACGAGCAAGGCGATTTCCTCGTCCATCCCAACAGCGAAATGCAGTGGGCCCATCGCCTGGCCGCAGGCGACGATCAGGGTGACCAGCCGCAGTATAAAATACAAAGCCTTTACGGCGAATTCGCCGGCGTGCTGCGGGGGCTCCAGGAGAACGCTCCGCGCCCTGACCTTCCCCTGAGCGGTCCGTTTGAGACGTTTCGCCCCGTGCCGGTCGACCTGCCGCGCGATAATTCGCTGAGCCTGGAAAACCTGACGTTCGACTTTGTGAAGATTGACGTCATTGGCGAGCCGCTGCTGACCGACGACGTTCGGGCGGCCCTGGAAAACGTGCGGACGAAACTCACCTCGGGCGGTCGACCGCACGATGCACTGATGCGCTGGTCGCTGGGCGCGAGCCGCACGACGCCGCGGATCACCGCCAGTGCGAAAGACCCCGAGACGCTGCGAGAGCTGATCTCACTGTTGAACGAGGAATTTCCCGGCAAGCTCAAGGTGGCCGAAATCATCCCCTGCCGGACGTTTTCTTTCCGCGCCTACAAATTGCCCTTCGACCCCAACGACCCCAGCCGCTTCCTGCTGCTGGCGCGGGCGGCCTCGTACGAAGAGATCAAAGCCGACGCCGACGCCATCGAGGCGCATTTTTTTGGTCTGCTGACGTACTTCATCCCCGGGGCCGTCCTGCTCTCGTTTCTGTTCTCTTACCTGCTCACCCGCCCGCTGAAGAAAATCGCCGCGGTGACCCGGGACATCGCGGCCACCGGCGACGTGGCTCGGGTTGAATTGCCGATTCACGCCCGCGATGAGATCGGCGACTTGGCCCGCTCGTTCGACCACATGATCGGGCAGATTCAGCATCGTGAGGAGGCGATCAAAGAGAACGAGCGCGAGATCCGGGAGTTTGCCGACGTGCTGGAACAGCGCGTCAAAGAGCGGACCGCGGAGCTACAAAGCACCAACGAGATGCTCGCCGTGGCCCGCGATGCCGCGCTCGAGGCGAGCCTGGCCAAAGATACTTTTTTGTCGAACATGAGCCACGAGCTGCGCAACCCGCTCAACGCGATCATCGGCTTTAGCGAGATGTTGCGCGAAGACGCCGAGGACGAAGGCCGGCAGGCGTTGGTTGCCGACCTGCGAAAAATTCACTCGGCCGGCACGCACTTGTTGGGTTTGATCAACGATGTGTTGGACATCGCCAAGATATCGGCCGGCACGATCACCTTCCAGCACGAACGATTCGACGTCCACGCGATGTTGCAAGGGCTGGTCGACATGGTCGGTCCGCTGGTCGATAAAAGGTCGAACCGGCTGGCGATCGAGTGGGACGACGATTTGGGCAAGATGCACGCCGACGAGGGCCGCGTCCGCCAGGTGTTGGTCAATCTGCTCAGCAACGCCAGCAAATTTACCGAGGGCGGCGTAATCACGCTGCGAGCCGAGCGGCAATCTCGCGACGGGGTCGATTGGCTCGTGTTTCGCGTCCTCGACACGGGCATCGGCATGAGCGACGAACAACTCGGCCGGCTGTTTCAAAGATTCTCGCAAGTCAGCGCGTCGAAACGCCTCAAGCAAGACGGAGCCGGATTGGGGCTGGCGCTCAGCCGAGAACTGTGCCGGCTGCTGGGCGGAGATTTAACGGCCGAAAGCCAGTTGGGAAGCGGATCAACCTTCGCCGCCGAGTTACCGGCCCAACGACCGGAGAAGCCCGCCGAGCCACGGGCGCCGGCCGCCGCGCCGGCCCTCCAGCAACCTGCGCCACTCGTCGACGGCTCGGTGAGAGCCGTCAGCGACGGCGCGATTCTCGTCATCGACGACGAAGCCACGGTGCGCGATCTGATGACGCGGTTCTTGAGCAAAGAAGGTTTTCAAGTCGTCACCGCGGCCAGCGGCGAAGAAGGCTTGCGAATGGCCAAACAAATCAACCCGGCCGCGATCACACTCGACACGGTGATGCCGGGCATCGACGGCTGGGGTGTGCTGGCGGCGCTCAAGGCCGACGCTTCCACCGCCCACATCCCGGTGGTGATGGTCACGATGGTCGACGATCAAGGCCAGGGTTATGCGCTGGGGGCGGCCGACTATCTGACCAAGCCGGTCGACTGGGAGCGGCTCTCAGCCGTGCTCCGCCAGTTACAGTGTGACCCGACGGCGGCGCCGGTGTTGGTCGTGGACGACGACGCCGATACGCGTGAGTTGATCTCGCGGATGCTGCACAGCGCCGGCTGGAAATCGGTCACGGCCGAGAACGGTCGTGTGGCGCTAGAGCGGATCGAAACGCAGCGTCCGTTGTTGATTCTGCTCGACCTGTCGATGCCGGAGATGGACGGTTACGAATTCCTCCGCGAGCTGCGCCGCCGCGACCCAACCGGCTCGATCCCCGTGGTGATCGTCACGGCCGCCGATCTGAGCGACGAAGACCGCCAGCGGCTGAGCGGCAGCGTGCAGCAGATCGTCGGCAAAGGAGAATCGTTCCAAAGCGAGTTAGCCCAAGCCATCCGCCAGCAAGTTCGCCAGCACACAACGAGAGTTTGACACGAATGCGAGAGCACAGAGCCGCCCTGTCCCCAGGGCGATGTACGTTGCGCTGCCAATCGCGCATCGCCGTGGGGACACGGCGGCTCT
Source organism: Planctomycetota bacterium (assembly GCA_022564995.1). Taxonomy (GTDB): domain Bacteria; phylum Planctomycetota; class Planctomycetia; order Pirellulales; family JADFKK01; genus JADFKK01. The sequence continues at coordinate 7,723 of JADFKK010000258.1, forward strand.
CTCCCCCCTGATGGTTCGGAAACAACGGTCATGAGCAAAATCTTGTTGGTCGAAGACGACCCAATGAACGTCGACATGCTTTCCCGACGGCTGGTGAAGCGCGGTTATGAGGTGGTGGTGGCGGTCGACGGTCTGCAAGCCGTGGCGCTCGGAAAATCGGAAAGCCCCGACTTGATCTTGATGGATCTGGGAATTCCGCTAATCGATGGCTGGGAAGCCACGCGGCAGTTGAAGGCCGACCCCGCCAGCGCCGCCATCCCGATCATTGCCCTGACCGCCCGGGCGATGCCCGAGGAGTTGCAGTCCGCTCGCGAGGCCGGCTGCGAAGATTGCGACACGAAGCCGATTGACCTGAAGCGGCTATTGGGGAAAATGCAGGCATTGCTCAACGAGGAACCGACCCCATGACAACTGCCGGCGATGACATGCTGCGGAGCGATTCGCTGCTGCAGGGCACCCGCAGCGAAACGCTCAAGATGCCCGGCCAGCAATTGCTCACGCCGGTACGAGCGATGGTCGAGTGCAGTGAATCATTGCTGAGCGAAGTGGCAGAGAGTGATGACGACGAGCTGCGCGACGACGTGGCCAAGCTGCACGACGCGGCTCACGAGCTGTTGTCGCTGACCGTCGAGTTATTTCACGAAGCCTCCGCCGCCGCGTCCGATCACTCGACGAGCGATCTGAACGCCTTGCACTCGCGCATTCGCCACGATGTCGGCAATGTGCTGAACCAGATCTTGGGTTACTCCGAAATGCTGCTGGAAGACGCGGCCGATCGAATTTCGACCGTCGTCACCGCCGATCTGAAATGGCTGCACGCATCGGGCAAACAGATGGCCGTGCTGATCGACCGATTGGGCAAGAAAAAAACCTCTGGCTCCGATGCCGATCTGCCCGCGGTGGCCAGCGGACCGGACGTTAAGCTTGCGCCGTCGGAAACCGGCAAGATTCTCGTCGTCGAAGACAACGCGGCCAACCGCGAGTTACTCGCCCGTCGGCTTACGAGCGAAGGACACACGGTCGTCACGGCCGAAGACGGCCGCGTGGGGCTGCGCGAGCTGGCCGCACAGGATTTCGACCTGGTGCTGCTCGACATCGTCATGCCGCAGGTCAACGGCCTGCAAGTGCTGGAGCGGCTCAAGGCCGACGAGCGGTTGCGAGACATCCCGGTCATCATGATCTCCGCCCTCGACGAGGTGGCCAGCGCCGTGCGCTGCATCGCCATCGGGGCCGAGGACTATCTCTCCAAACCGTTCGATCCGGTGTTGCTGCGGGCGAGAATCGGCGCCTGCCTGGAAAAGAAACGGCTCCGCGACCGAGAAAAAATGCACCTCTCTCAGATTGAAGCCGAACGCCGCCGCAGCGATGAACTGTTGCACGTCATCCTACCGAACGAGATCGTCGAAGAGCTGCGAACGACGAACCGCGTCGAACCGCGCCGGCACGAGGCAGTGGCGGTGATGTTTGCCGACATTGTTGGTTTCACGCATTACTGCGACACGCACGCCCCCGAGGATGTCGTCGACGATTTGCAGCGGCTGGTGGAAAGCTGGGAAGAGATCGCCCTGCGGTGCGAGGTGCAAAAAATCAAGACCATCGGCGATGCCTTCATGGCCGCGGCCGGCTTGCTCAAGCCGCTGCAGAACCCGGTGCTTAACTGTGCCCGATGTGCGTTGGAGATGATCGAGGTCGGAGGGCAGCTCACGCCGCATTGGCCGATTCGGGTCGGCATTCATCTTGGCCCGGTGGTGGCCGGCGTGTTGGGCCGCAGGCAGTATCTTTACGATCTATGGGGCGACACGGTCAACACGGCCGCCCGCATCCAAAGCCGCGCGGCGGCTGGCAGCGTAGCGCTCAGCGAGGACAGTTGGCGAGCGTTAGCCGACCTTGCCCAGGGCGAGTCGCTGGGCACCGTCGAACTCAAAGGCAAGGGCCGAATCGAAATCACACGGCTGCTGTCGATCAAGACCGATCTGTAGGAGGCGTCTCCGACGGCGACATCATCAGCCGCGGGGCGCTAGCCCCCGGTTTGCATCGATTGCGGCGAGAACCGGGGGCTAGCGCCCCGCGGCTGATTCCCTTCCCTGGTTCCCAAGCAGAGCTTGGGAACCAGGCAGCGAGGAATCGCTATAGGAGACGCGGCCTACGAAACGCTCACGCTGCCTTTCGCTTTTGTTGGCGGACTTTCTTTCCCGGCTTACCTTTCCAGCGGCGATGTAACCACCAGTATTGATGCGGCGCACGACGGATCGTGGTTTCCAACTGCCGGGTGAACCACTCGGTCAGCTCGCGCACGTTGTCGGTTTCCGGCCGGCCGTCGCGCGGATCGGCGACCGCTTCGGCCCCGATCTCAAAATGCAGCGGGCGGTCCAAGCGACAAGCAAGCGTCACCACCAGCGGCGCATCGTTGCCCAGCGAGAAGACCGCAATCGCCTTATGGACCGACGCGGTCCGATTGAAAAAATCGACCCAGCAGCCCTTTCGCCCCGACGCTTGATCGCCCAACAGCAATAGCGCGCCGTTACATTCCAGCAGCTTGGCGATATCTCCGGAGGTGCCGCGTTTCGGCAGGATCTGCTGGCCCGTCGCGCTGCGGAAGTCGTTGAGAAAACGATCGAGATACGGATTGTCGAGCGGTCGGGCCACCGTGAACGTCGGCATGCCGAAGATGCCCAGCATGTAACCGGCGATCTCGAAATTGCCGTAATGCGCCGAAACCAACACACTGGGGCGCTGGTCGAGCAGGGCGGCCACCAGCGGGCGAGCGTTTCTGAGCGTGAAATAATCGCGCCAGTTCGTCTCGTGAATTTTCCGCGGCGCGTGGGCGATCTCGAAGGCCATTAGGAACAAATGATGCCACATTCGCCAAGCCAGGCGGCGCCGCTCAGCGGCCTTCATGTCAGGAAAGGCGTGTTGCAGATTCTCGTCGATGACCTGCCGGCGGACCTTCAGAATCGAAGCCATCAGCGTCGCCAGATGGGCGGCCAGCCGATCGCAGCTCTCGATCCGCATCGCCTGAATGACACAGAGAAAAACCCGCACAAGCAGATAAACCAGGAAATCGATGGCACGTTTGGGCAGCACGAGGCGGAATCCTTTCCGTGTGGCGGTGGTTGGCGACCCAACAGGCGCCTGATAATGCGGCAGATTATCTCAGGAAGGGAATGGGTGCGGAAGACCGTTTTTTCCCGTTAGAAAAGGCCAGCCAAGTGTAAGGAACCCCCCCCAAAAAAAAGAATCGGAAATCGCGCTTTTTTTTATTTTTTTTTGCAAGATCGTTGAACCGGCCTCCGCTTTCATGTATGCTCAACGGATGGAGAGCGTGAAGTGTTGATGACTATCTGTCACTGATACAGAGGTGAATCTAATGAGCCAAGTCGCGCTGCGTCTGACTTCCGTCGTTGTTTGTCTTACTCTACTCTCAGTTGCTACCGGCACCCGCGCGGCAACGCTGATTGCTTTTTGGCCATTGGAAGAAACCGATCTCGCCCAGGGTGTCGTTGATTCCGCCGGGACACTGCCGCCGGGAGCCTTCCCCGCCGCGGGCGTCGACCCCGACGTACCCGGCCCGCCCGGATTCGGCTCCGCCGTTCATTTTGACGGCTCGGGCGCTATCGGTGCTCCCAATTCGATCAATGTCGGCGGCTCGAACGTGCTCAACCTGGCCAATAACTTCTCCGTCACGGCCTGGGTAAATTTTGAAAATCTCAATGGCAAGCACTCGATCATCGGCAGCACCGCCTGGTCGTTTCGCAGTACAGGAAGTCGTCCCCACCTCACGACCTTCGGCATCAAGGACTATTTTGGCGACGCGGGCGCCCTGACGCAGGGCGAGTGGATTCACATGGCGATGACGCTGGACAGCAATAACACCGCCAGCTTTTTTGTCAACGGTCAGCCGGCCGGTCAAGATTTTCACGGCGCTCCCGGTAACACAAATGTCGCCGATTTTCATCTGGGAATCGCCCGCAATCAGGGCAGCGCGCTGGAAACGATGTTCGGCTCGATCGACGATGTGCGGGTGTACGAGGGCGTGCTGACGGTCGACGAGATTCAATTGATCATGAACCCGATTCCCGAGCCCTCGACGGTCGTGCTGCTGGTGCTCGGAGCGTTGGCCGTAATTCCCGCGACGCGAAGGCGCCGGACGAGGAGCTAATTCGGGTGCCTTCTGAATTCTTGCGAATTCAGCTACGGCAAGGGCGGACAAGCCGCCCATGGCACCCGCTCTACCGCTTGCGGGCCTTGAGCACAGGGTCGCTCTTCAGCGGCAATTCGATGGTGCGGCCGCTCTCGGCGGCTTTGTAGATGGCCAGGATCACCTCGACGGAGCGGCGGCCTTCGCGGCCGTCGACCGCCGGTGTGCCGCCCGTCTTGATGGCGCGGATTACGTCCTTGAACTGCTGCGTGTGGCCGTGGTGGCCGATGGCCGTCGGGTCGCTCGCGCCGCCGCCCGTGCTGCGGCCCTCGGCCATCTGCCGGTGAATGGCGTCGTCGCGGCGGTGTTTCTTGGCGAAGTCCCAGATCTTGATGTCTTCCTCCTCCATCACGGCGGTGCCGGTGTCACCGTGGATTTCGATTCGCTTGAGATAGCCGGGATAGACCGACGTGGTCGCTTCGATCACGCCCAACGCCCCGTTGGCGAAGCGGAGCGTGCCGACCACGGTATCTTCCACGGCGATCCGCTTATGGGTCAGCGTGGCCGCTTGGGCCGTGACCGCTTTGACCGGCCCCATCAGATGTAGCAGCAAGTCGACGCTGTGGATCGCCTGATTCATCAGCGCCCCGCCGCCGTCGAGCTGCCAGGTTCCGCGCCAAGCGCCGCTGTCGTAATACTCCTGCGAACGAAACCACTTAACGTAGGCGTCGGCGACGGTCAGCCGGCCAAATCGCTTGGCGTCGATCGCCTTTTTCATTTCGACGCTCGAGGCGTGAAATCGCGAGGGGAAGATCGCCGACAGCTTGACCTTGTTTTTCTTACACTCGGCGATGATTCGGTCACAGCGGCGCAGCGTAATCTCCAGCGGCTTCTCGACGATCACATGCTTGCCCGCTCGGGCCGCGGCGATAGCCGGCTCGGCGTGGGCTCCGCTGGGCGTGCCGATGGTGACGATGTCGACTTCTGAATCGGCCAACAGCTTCTTCAAGTCGTGATAGACCCGGCAGCCGGTTTCCTCGCCGAGTCGATCGGCCGACTTGGGAAACGAATCGAAGCAGGCGATCAGCTTCGCGCCGCGAATGTCGGCGATTGCCTTGGCGTGAAACCGCGAGATCATCCCGCAACCAATGATGCCGAAGCCGAGAGCCATGGGATCGTTCCTGTTGCGCGCGCTGTCGTGTGATATCAAAGGTTGATTCGGATTATAGAGGAGAGAGGGAAGGAGGGAAGGAGGGAAGGAGGGAAGGAGGGAAGGAGGGAAGGAGGGAAGGAGGGAGCTGCCAGCGCCGGCCTTCACGCATGTATCATTCTCTCTCTCCCTCTCTCCCTCCCTCCGTCTCTCCCTCCCACTCTCCCACTCTCCCTCTCTCCGTCCCTCCCTCTCACTACGCGGGGCTATAAATGCTGAGCCAAAGAAGCGCCATCGACGTGCCGTTGAGCAGCATGTGGACGATAATGCAGGGCAGCAATTGCCCAGTGCGCCAGTAGAGATAGCCCAGGCCCAGGGCAAGTACGAACAGCGGAATCGGCGCGGCTCCCTGGCCGATGTGCAGCATGGCAAAAATCAGCGAGCTAATGCAGATCGGCAC
>JADFKK010000259.1 GCA_022564995.1 Planctomycetota bacterium
TGGATGCGAATCCAGCGCTTGTCGATGTTGCGGTGATCGGGCAGCCCTTCATCTCCCGCCAGCGACGCCTCGACGTGGCTCATCGGGTCGTACAGGCGAATGATTTCGACGTCGACGCCCAATACCCGAGGAATCCACACGTATTTTCCAAACGTAAAGGTAATCCGCTCGGCGATACTGGTCTTGCCGTTGCCCGGGGGTCCGAATAGGAACAAGCCGCGGCCGGAGTTGATGGCCGGACCGAGTCGGGCCAACATCTTGTCGTTGATCAGCAGATCGGAGAAGGCCCGCCGGAGGTCGTCGGGCCGGGGATGCTGGTTGGCGATGGTTTGGGCCTCGACGCTGGCGATGTAGTCTTTCAGCGACACGGGGGCCGCGCCGAAGTACGTGCAATGCTGCGTGTGGCGACGGGCTCGCTCGCGACCGTAGTCGGTCAGTTCAAACTCGTAGTCGTTCATCGTGGCGGCGCCACGGTGCGCGACCAGTCGTTCGTCCTTTAGTTGTCTCAGCAGTTCGTCGACGAGCGTAAAGGGGAGCGCGATCTGGCCGGCGACTTGCCGGCCGCTGGCGTCACCGATGGCCAGCAGGTATTTCAGGATCAGGGCTTTGACCTCGGACTCGGTGAGCTCCGCTGCGTCGAACGAGACGGGCTCGATCGGAATGAAAACATCATCGACGTCGCCCCCTTCACCTGCGACCTGGTTACCTGCATCAGCTTCGGTCGACGCGCGGTCCGCGGCGTCGGCCGAGGCCTCCTCCGATTCTTCTCCGACGATGTTGTTGATGCGGTTGAGCAGCTTGTCGAGTTTTTTGTCCTGCTTGGCCGACTCTTCCTTCGCGTGCTGCGGAGTCGAAGCGGTCAGGGATGCCCAGGCATCGTCCTGGCCGGGCTCGCCGCCGCCGGCAAGTTGGGTCAGCAAGTCATTCTGGTTTGATTCGCCCATGAGAGTGAGCCGCTTCAAAGGAGTGAAGGTTTTGCGCCGAGAGCAGGCGTAAGGCCGCCCGAGACGCGCAAGAATCGCTGTGAAACAGTAGGTTGTAGCCGCAAGGTGGTCAAAATTTCCCCGCGCCGGCCCCATTCGCGGCCCGTTCGGTTTGGACGGGTCACGACGACCGTAGCGTTCCGGCCGGCGATATCTCAAGTGCAGGCACGCACATCACCGACGCAAAGCCGCCCCGGGCAACGTAACCTTTTCATGGGTTGGGGCACTGCACCGAGACCGCTACCGGTCGTCCCGTTCGCATTCTCTACGAGAGTTGACTCCGTGGCTGTACAGCAAACCGACATTCCGGAAACGGACGTTTCGGAAACCGACATCCCGGAAACCGACATCCCGGAAACCGACGTTTCGGAAACCGACGTTTCGGCGGAAACGCCACAACGAACGCAGCACGAGGCGGCGTTGGAGAAGCTCTTTACACGCGTCAGCGAATTGTCTTCGTTGCCGGCTGTGGCGATGCAGGTGATTCAAATCGCCGACGACGAGAGCAGCACGGCCGACGATCTTTGCGCCGCGGTGCAGAGCGATCCGTCGCTCGCCGTGCGCGTGATGCGGCAGGTCAATTCGTCCTATTACACGCGGCGGCACCGCATCAACGATCTCAAGGCGGCCATCAACGTGCTGGGGTTTCGCGAAATGCGCAACCTGGCGCTGACGATCTACGTCAGCCGCATGTTCAGCGACGCCGGGACCTATCGCAACTACAATCGCGAAGGCCTGTGGGGACACTTAATCGCGGTGGCCACGACGGCGCAGATGATCGCCAAAGTGTGTGGGCACGTCGGTCCGGACGAGGCTTACCTGGCCGGATTGTTGCACGACATGGGGCTGATCGTCATCGACCAGCACATGCGTCGAAACTTTCGTGAAGTGCTCGACGCCATCGACCAAGAGACGCCGACCTGCGTGGCGGAGCGACGCGTGTTGACGTTCGATCATAGCCAACTCGGCGGCTTCGTGGCCGAGCGCTGGAACTTGCCGGAGGGGGCCGTTAGCGCGATTCGCCATCACCACGCGCCGGACGCGGCGGAGCCTCAGCACCGCGATCTGGTCGACATTGTCGAGATGGGCAACTACCTCTGCTCGCGACACGGCATCACGTCGCTCGGCGTGCATAACGTCGCCCCACCCTCCGACGCGGCCATCGCGCGGCTGGGCATCTCCGAGAACCAACTCTCCAGTATCTTTGAACAACTGGAAGAGACGCTCGAAGCGGCCGATACCCTGGCGGCGATCTGACACCACCTCATCAGCCGTCGGAAGAAGTGTTGGCCATTTTCCAACATGCAAGGGCTTTTGCCGTCCGGGAAAACGCCATATCGCGGATTATTCATGAACGTCGCGGTATTCTTGCTAACTCGTTTCTGGTTTTCGCGTTGCGTCGATGGCACGAAAAACAGTCTGTCAATCAGCCGCGGGGCGCTAGCCCCCGGTTCCTACAGATTGCGGCGAGAACCGGGGGCTAGCGCCCCGCGGCTGATGAATAATCCGGGTTAGGCCTCAAAGTTCAAAGAAACCTTGTAGCCGTGCGGCCATTTGGTCAAGGTCTCGCCGTGATGCAAGGGTCCCCATACCGATAGCGGTCAGGAATGATTCCAATGCACTGCCGAACGCGCGTCGGACTAACTCGATCTCCAGCGAGGTCGTATCAACGACGCCGTTCTCAATGCTCTCGCGACTCGTCGCTTGTGCGTCAACGGTCAGCTCGGTCGTGTCGAGCGTTTGGCACAGCTGCACAAGATACTCGCAAATCCGGGCCATCTTGTCGTAGTTCAGCCGGTCAGGAGTGTCCGTGACCTGGTGATAATGTTGCCACCTTCCGCAAGACAGGAACAGATAGGGAACGGCGCTCAGGCGGAAGATATGGTGATCGCTCATGTCACCGACGTTCCGGTTAAGGGCGGCGACCAGCGGCAGTTCAGGACCAGGTAGATTGCCTTCGACAATCGCAGGTAGCGCTGCGTGGCTCTCAGCGCCGGTCAAGAACAGCAAGCCTGACATCTGCCCGCTAGCCGCCTCAAAGCCAGGAATCGGCAACTCCACATCGTGTCCCACGAGATCCATAATGAGTGCGACGTGAAACCCCACGGGGCGACGTTGCTCGCGATAAAAGCGCTTCGATCCCATGTTGTCACTGTGAAAATACGGCGGCTCCTCCGCGTCAAATAGAGCGATCACGACGTCGCGCTGGAGTCCCGAGTCGGTCAGTTTCTCCGCAGCGAGTAGAGCGATCGCCACGGCGGCGGCATTGTCGTCGGCACAGTAAGAGCGGATGACGCTGTCGTAGTGCGCTCCGATCAGTATGGGAGCAAGGCTACGGTCCTCGCCGGGGACGACAGCGATCAGATTTGAGAACCTTTTCCCGCTGCCTTCGTACGACAGTTCGGCCGAGTCGCCCTGATAGGGGCGCAGATCGAGAGCGCTGATCCGATCAAGCAGAAAGTCTCTCGCCGCGTCGTGTCCAGCCGTTCCCACCATTCGCCCCTCCGGCGTGGCCAGGGCCGATACGTCTGCGCGAAGTTTAGAAGCGTCATCCATCGACATGTTCCTCTATTGGTCGATCGTGCTGTAGGTGAGCGTAGTTGCTGTGTGTGCGAACAGTCAAGTCAGTCCGGTTATTCGTGTTTCGATGGTCGATCTTGAATCGCTGTTATTTGAAACCGCCAGGGCGAGATTTGAAAATCGTGACGATGCTGCTATAATTGGCTCCTCGCCAGAATCTGTGGGTCGATTTGGTGGAGAAGCTGCGTAAGCCTCCAAGCACTCAAGGGTTATGGCTTGACGAAGGGCTGCATTTTCTCGGCGTCACAAAGCCAAGTACGAGCTCCTCTTCTCTGTTCGGAACTTTCGGATACCAGCTTGATTTGTGGGCCGCCGTGACGAAAACAGACCTCCACACCGTGGCCGTTGACCTGTCTGAAAAGTTCCACCTCGATGTCCCCTGGGTTCGCAAATGGTAACCGGCCCTGGCTCTGGTCTGCGAGATCGAAAAAGCCAACAGAGAAGAGGAACCCAAACTTTCTTGCATCCAACCAAGCGTCCGTTTACCCACAGATTCTGGCGAGGAGCCTTAACAGGAAACGCTTGCAGGGCAAGGAATGCGGGAACCGATTCCGGAGTCCCCCAGCCCCGAATCCCCCGGTCTGCATCGCCGCGAGCGGTGGGGCGGCTCTGATTTCGTCTTTTTCTCGGTTTGCGGGTATCATATCCGCCGCTCGGTCGTTAATCCCTGGGAAGAGGAACTTTTCACCTGTGATGGACATGCCGCACTCCGCTGACGGGCCGGATCAGGATGCCGGTCGCTGGATCGATTCGGTGGTGGACCGATACGAGAGTCCGCTGCTGTGGTACGCGGTGCGCCTGGTGGGTGATTTGGATCGGGCACGCGACGTGGTGCAAGAGACCTTCCTAAAACTTTGCCGGCAAAACCCGCAGGAGTTAGACGGGCATTTGGCCCAATGGCTCTACACGGTCACCCGCAATCGGGCCCTTGATGTTCGCCGCCAGGAGAAACGCATGCAGACCATGCCGCCGCAAGAGGCCAACGGCCAGATGAGCCGCGAGAAAGACCAAGCCGCCCAGAGCGAGCAAAACGAAGAGGCCGCCCGCATCGAGGAGGTGCTGAAAGACTTGCCCGAGAATCAGCAGGAAGTCGTTAGGCTGAAGTTCCAAAGCGACCTGAGCTACAAGGAAATCGGCGCCGTGCTCGATCTGCCGGTGAGCCACGTCGGCTATTTGATCCGCACGGCGATCGGGCAACTGCGAAAAGAACTCGGCGCCGAAACCACCTAAATGTTGTGTTGCCGACCGACACCAGCCCGACGCGCAAGCGAGGGAAATAACCAACGACTACCGCCCCTCGCTTGCGCGTCGGGCTAGTGTGACCATAAAGCCGCGACCGCTGGCGATTCGACGCACAGCAAATGGCGAGCCCCGGGCGTTAGCCCGGGGGTATTACATCTCGCCGGGAAGCCTCAACTCGAATCGCAGAATTACCATCGGCCTCACGGCCGACGCTCGCCGGATGTTGTTCGAACCGACACCAGCCCGACGCGCAAGCGAGGGAAACAACCAACGACTACCGCCCCTCGCTAGCGCGTCGGGCTAGTGTTATCACGCAAAGGAGCCTGTCATGTCGCTTGACGCTAACGATCCTCGCCTCACCGATTACGTGCTGGGGGAACTCTCGGCCGATGACCGCGCCGAGATCGAAGCGGCGCTGGCCGATTCGCCGGAGTTGGATCGGGCGGTGGAGGAGATTCGCGCGACGTGCGAAATGCTCAGCCGCAGCCTGAAAGGCGAGCCGGCGCTGGCCCTGACCGACTCGCAGCGAACGGCGATCCAAGAGCAGTCGACCGACCCGGAGTCAACGACCGTGTCGCTGCCAAAGACCCCGGCCCGACGCTCCACTTCCAAACTCTTCGTCCTGGTCGCCTCGCTGCTGGTCGCGGTGACCGTTGGGGCGCTGATGAAGTTTGGAGACGGCGGGCTAAGCCTCACGTTTAATGAAGCCGCAGATTCAATCGGCGATGACGACGAGAGCATCGCCCCGCCCGACTCCGCATTCTCACGTCCGACCGTACCACCGTACCTGAGTCTATCGCGAGAAGATGGGGGATTCCTTGAGAATACTGAAGGCTCGCGCCATCTGCCGCCGTCAGAGGATGGTCGTTTGAACGACCGTAACGAAGACGGCGGGTTTCGATTCAATCCAAACGTCGCGAAAAGATACGGTCGGATCACGGGCGGTCGGGATGGCGGAACGACCATTTTCAGCGGCGAACGGGTGTCGACGCGAAGCTCACCTCAGTCCTCGCGATTTGGCTCGGATATTCCCCAAACGGGAGGTTTTCGTTGGAGTGACAGCGACGGTGACCGCGCATACGACGGGGGCACCGATTCATCGCAGGCGACTTTGGCAAACGACGATGTTATTGTCTACCCGGACGCCGAGATTTGGAATGAGCTGACCGGACGACGAAGTAAATATCGTAATTCGAGGTCAGCTTCCGTTGGCGATGCGGATCGCGACGGCCTCGAGTCAAACATTTTCGGCCCCCCGGCTATCGGCGGCCTCCCGGCGACCGGCGGTGTGTTTCGTGGCGAAGGCGATGGCAGCCAAGGGCGACCCGGTGAGCAAGACGCCGGTGGTAAGGATGGCGAAACGACCCCACTTGTTGTGTCGGTAATACCTGTAATAGACGGAGTTCCCCAGAAATCACCGAAAGCCACGGGCGATGACGAGGGTAACCAAGGGCGATTCGGTAAGCAAAGCCCTGACGACCGACCGACCGCAGACATGGACATCACAGTTGCGGAAGCGAGAATTCAGAAATTAACCGCGTATTGGAAAGAACTTCAGTCACGTAAAGGAGCACGGGTCGGAGAGGATGAGAAAGAAGCACTGATTCGGGGGAAGTATTTTGAATTACGCGACGCGCTCCATAAATCGGAACGCCTTGCCGATGCCCGAAAAATCCGCAAGGGCGACGTCGTCGAGAAGCTCGCCAAGTTAGACGAGAGCGTTCGCCGGGCCGACAAACTCTTCGCTAAGAAACCCGCCAAGCCGCGCTCCTGGCGGCGCGTGAAGGCTACGCCGAATGCTTCGCGGATGATGATTGGGGATCGGGAGGAGTTGCCGCTTACGGGGATGCAGGCGAATGTGCAGATTGACGGGTTTCGGGCGCGGGTGTTGCTGGACTATTATTTTTATAATGACCGGGATCGGCAGTTTGAGGGGACGTTTAAGCTGCGGCTGCCGAATGAGGCTTCGCTGTACTTCTTTGCGTTCGGCGAGACGGCTTACACGTATCGCCCGCCGTCGGCGGAAGATAACAGCGACCCGGATATGCGCAAGGCGTTTTTTAATGTGAAGGACATTCGCGGGGCCGGGTATCGGCCGGATGAAATTCTCAAGCTGCGGGCCGACACTTGGAAAGCTCCCAAGGTGGCCCGGATTGTGCAGAAGGAGAAGGCGGCGTTTGCCTATCGCCAGACGCGTTATCAAAAGGTCGATCCGGCGCTGGTCGAGTGGTCGGGGGCCGGCGTGTTTTCGGCCAAGGTGTTTCCGCTGATGCCGAAGAAGCTGCACCGCATCGTGATCGGTTACGACGTCGACCTGACGAAGCTGGGCGACGATCTTGTCTACACGCTCGACTTGCCCGAGGGGGTCAGCGAAACGGCCGTCGACGTGAATCTGGCCGCCGTGGCCGGGGAGTCGGCCGAAATTGAGCCAAAAGTCAAACCGTTCACCGCCGGCGGCCGAGCCTACTTCAATATCAATCACCCAGGCAAGCGCGTCAGCGTGCGGATCAAGCAGCCGGGCAATACGCTGTTGGTCGGCAAGGACGGAAAAGCCGGCGATTTCTTCGCGGCTTCGATCAAGGCCGATCTACCGGACGACCAAGCGGCGGTCAATTCGCCCTACGGCGTGTTTTTGCTCGACACGTCGCTGAGCAGCAACCCCGACAAATTCAACGTCTATCTCAAACTGCTGCGAGAAATTCTGGTCGGTAACCGCGACACGTTGCAGCAGTTTGCCGTGCTCACGTTCAACGTCGAGGCCCACTGGTGGGAACAGAAGTTTGTCAAGAACACGCCGGCGAACGTCGACCGATTGATGAAATACTGTCACACGCTTTCGCTCGAAGGCGCGACCGATTTGTCCCAAGCGGTCCGGCTTGCGGCTTTGCCCGAGTGGCTGGATGTCGGCGGAAAGATGCCGAAATGGGACGTGTTTCTGCTCAGCGACGGCGGGCTGAACTGGGGCGAGCGGAATCTGCTGGTGCTCAGCAAGACGCTCAATGGCAAAGGTTCAAACGCCGGGTCGTTGTTCGCCTATCACACCGGATTGTCCGGCACGGCCTCGCGCGTGCTGACGCATTTGGCCCGCGAGACGGGCGGCGCCGTGTTCACCGCCAAGGGTGAAGACGCGATAGCTGATGCCGCCAAGGCCCATCGCAAGCGGCCTTGGCAGCTTGAAGGTGTCGAGCTGGCCGGTGGCAGCGATCTGTTGCTCGCCGGACGCCCGCGGACGATCTATCCGGGTCAAGACCTGCTGCTCGTCGGACGCGGCACGCCCGCGAAAGACGCGACCGTGCAGCTTAAAGTGCGGCGCGGCGACGAAACCAAAACACTGTCGATCAAACTCACCCGACGCATCGAAAGCGATCTGGCGCCGCGAACTTACGGCCACGTCGCCACCGGACAACTCGAATCGCTCGGCAGCCTGACCGAAGACATGTCGGTCGCTTACGCCCGACACTTCCGCATCACGGGTCAAACCTGCTCGCTGCTGATGCTCGAAACCGATGCCGATTACAAGCGGTTCAACATCAAACCCGAGGACGATCTGTTCGTCGTCAAGAGCAGCCCGGCGGGCGCGACGATCGACAAAAAGATCAGCGAAGCGATGACCGTGCTGACCAACCCCAAAGAAAGTTTCACTCGTTGGCTGTCGCGGCTGGAGCGGATGCCGGGCCTGGAGTTCCGCGTTTCGCCGGCCTTGCGCGTCGCGCTCGACAATCTTCCGCCCGAGGCGTTCGAGGTGCCGCATTCTCGCCTGCGGGCCAAGCATCGCACGTGGGAAGGCATGAGCGACGAGCTGAAAGAAAAACTCTCGCTCGGCAAGGTCGATTACGACATGCTGCAAAAAGAAGCCCAACGCCGCATGAGCAAATACGGCGAGGCCGACGCGATGGTCGCGCTGAGCAGTCTGATCGAAAACTCGCCCGGCGATCTCGTGTTGATCCGCGACGTGGCCTATTCGGCGATCGAATGGGGCCTGAACGATCAGGCGTATCATCTGCTGCACCGCGTGGCGATGGCCCGGCCTTACGAGCCGCAAATGTATCTGGCGATGGCCCAGTCGTTAGCCCAAGCCGGCAAGAACGATCTGGCATTGCTGTACTACGAAGTCGCCAGCAGCGGAAAGTGGAACAACCGCTTCCGCGATTTCGAGCGTATCGTCGCCGTCGATTATCTGCACTTCCTGCGACAGGTTGACAGCGGCAAACGAAAACTGGCCTTGAAGCAGTACGCCGAGGCACGTCTCGATCGTCTCAAAGGTATCGTCAAGCTCGACAAAGCCGATCTGTTGGTGACCGTGATGTGGAACACCGACGGCACCGACGTCGATCTGCACATCAAAGAGCCGACCGGCGAGGTTTGTTTCTACCAAAACCGCCGCACGAGAATCGGCGGGCAGATCACCCAGGATTGCACCCAGGGCTTCGGCCCCGAACTCTACATCCTGCCCAACGCTCGTCACGGCAAGTACGAGATTCAAGTCAAATACTTCGCCCGCGACACCAGCCGGGCCAGCGGACGCACCCGCGTGTTGGCCACCATCTACGAAGCCTGGGGCACCGAGCAAGAGCGCGTGATCCGCAAAGCGGTGACCCTCACCGCCGGCAAAGAAATGCACGCGATTGCCACGGTGGGGATTGAGAAGTAATCACCCTCGGGCTAATCCGGCAAGCGGCGGGGATGCCGGTGGCGACGGCTTGAGATTGAGAAGTGATGTAGGGGCGAGATATCACGACCCGTCGGGTTGCTTCGCTGCCTGCCGATATGCCGGCAGCTTGGCGATGCTGCGGCGGATCTTATCTGTCTCGGCGGTGAAGCGCTTGTCGGTGGTCGAGCCGTACCGCTCGGCGAATTTCGCAGCGCTGAGGCCCTCCGGAAGATTCTCAATCGCCGGCAGATAATCGCCGACGGTGAACTTTTCGGCCAGTTGCTTCAAATCGATCTTGCCGGCCCGCAGCTGGGTGGCCAATTCGATGCCCGCCAAGTCGGCGGTCAGGTCGGCGAAGCTGAATCCGCTGCCGCCGCGGGAGTCGACGAGTTCCTTGACCACTCCGGCCATTTCCGCTCCGCGGTGGCCGAGACTCACCGTCAGCGCCGCCGAGACGACGAAATGCCGGGCCAGATCGCGGCGGCTGCGCATGGTCGGACTGCCGAGCGCGGCCAGGCGCCTGCCACGCTGCACATCAGACTCGATCAGCTTGCAAAACGGCCCCAGATTCGGGCTGCCGCGCAGCACGTTGGATTCTTCCAGGGCAGTTCCCAGACTGAGCAAGAAGGCGTCGGCGGCGTATTTCTTCGGCAGTCGGATCGCCGCGGTCGCCGCCCGCCGCACGTAATAGTCGGTTAGCGCATCGCCGCTGAGGCGCGCCGCGCCGGCACGATGATTCGTCTCGGCGGCCCGTACGATCTGCGCGTGGACGAAGCGGGTGGCTTTGGCCAGCGGCGGCATCGAGGCCTGCTGGAGCAGATGCAAATAGCGCGGCGCCGCCGGGTCTTTCGGCAGCGCGGCGCCCAGCAGCTTGTATATGTCTCGCAGCAGCAGCCGCGTATCGAGGGAGAGTTGCGAAAAGCCGCGCGCGTCGCGGAGCCGAATCTCTTCGCCGACGGCGTGCATCGCCAGCGTGTTGATCGGATCGAACATGACGCGAAAGCCGACCGCCCGCGAAAGGCGATCTCCCAGCACGGGCCGCATCACCGAATTTCCCTCGGGGCTGTGGACCGCGCCGAGCAGATGGCCCACCTCGTGCAACAAAACCTCCATCCGTTCCGGCTCGACAATCTGCCGCGACCATTCGCGGATCAAGACGTGTGTGTGTAGCAGCCCGCGGGTTCCGCCCAGATTGGTGCGTCCCTTGGTCAGTTGATACTGGCTGGTGAAGCCGATCGCCACCTGGGCCTTGCCGGGTGAGACCTCCTGTTCAAACTCGCGCAGCGAGCGGGGAAATTCGTTGATGCGATCGTCCGATTTCCACTTGCCGACCGCGACCACTTCGAGCCTCATGCGGCAGTGTTTCTCCAGAATATCGGAAACCTTATCGATGCGTTTACGGAGCCGTGCTTCCCAGATTCGCTGCGGGGCGGCTTCGTCTTCGTCGACAAAAATCTTGACGGTGATCTTGCCCACCGCGGCCAGCTTCTTGGCGGTCGCGGCGTCCGGCTTCGGTTTCGGCTTGGTGTATGGCGGCGGCTTGGCCGCGGATGAAATGCCGATGCCGTGCAGGTCGAGCTTGCCTGTTTTGTCGGTTGCGAAAAAGTAGATGCTGTTGGGCGGAAGCTCGTATTGCCGCTTCTCGCCGGCCGACATAAAGGCCAACCGCAGATTTCCGCGGACCTGGATCGGCTTCAGATCGCCCGCTTCCAGGCGGTGTTGCGAGGCCGGCCGATCGTGCTGGGCGGCGATAAAATCGATCGGCGCCTTGGTTCGATTGGAGATGACCACCGCCGCGGCCCGTGCCACGCCGGGCGAGAGCCACAGCACAGCCGCGATCAACCCAGCCGCGGCAGCGATCAACGAGGTCGGGATGGGTTTCATGGCCGGATGTCTCGGGATTGGCAACAGCGGGTACTGCTTTAGTCTACCTGCCGATCGCAAGGTTGGCAAAAGGACGGCCGGAAGCTCCCCTTCCCACGGTGGCCGCGTCTGTGGGAGACTGCCGGGATTGGCGGGTGGATGAGGATTAAATGGACTCGGAGGGAATCTACGTGATAGTGACAAATCAATGCTCCAGCCGTTCGCATCACCGTGCGCTTACACTCATCGTCGCGACGATCTTGTTTTCTATTGTCGGCTGCGATTCCGAATCGGACGACGAGCGGAGGGAGCGGTTGGCCAAGAGGGCCATGTCGGAGGCCGTCGCGGAGGTGAAGGCCGGCACGACCGACAGCATTAAGATCGACGAAGCCGAAATCATTGACGTGCATCTGGCCCAATTGAAAGGTCTGACGCAACTCAAATCCCTGGTCCTTCACAACACGAAAGTGACGGACGCGGGCCTGGCTTCGCTCCGCGATCTGGAAAATATCGAGGTGATCAAATTGGTGGGATCGCAAATCACCGATGACGGTCTCAAACATCTAAGCGGCCTGAAGCAATTGCAATCGCTCGACGTCGGTGGCGGCGGGATGAACGGCACCGGCCTGGAACACCTCGGGCATCTGCCGAATCTGCGATTTCTCAATCTGGAGCGCACGCACATCACCGATGAGGGTCTTTCGCAGTTGAGGACGCTCGACCAATTGGAGTTTTTGCGACTTGGCAGCGACAAGATCACAGACGCCGGAATGCAGCATCTGGCGGCGATGAAATCGCTCAAGCATTTGTATCTTAATGACATTTCGCTCAGCGACGCGGGGATCAAATCGATCAGCAAGATGACGCAGCTTCGCTCGCTGAATCTGGACGACACGCGAATTACCGACGCGGGGCTGGCACAACTCACGTCGATTACCGGCTTGGAGCATCTCCGACTGGGCAGCAAACAGATCACCGACGCGGGAATCGAACACCTGCGGTCGCTGCGGTCGTTACGGCATCTGCACCTGATGGACGTGCAACTGACCGACGAGGGTCTGCGCCACATCGGCAAGATGACCCACCTGGAATCGCTCTACCTCGATCGGACGAAAATCACCGACGAGGGCATCGAGCAGCTTCACAAAGACCACCCCAAGATTCACTTCCACCAGGATCAAACGCACGTCCACGGGGAACATTAGCCGCAGGGCGCTAGCCCACGGTTTCCCAGCGAGAACCGGACGCTAGCGCGTCGCGGCTGATTTGTCCAACCCCAATGGTCAGCCACCAGCCGCTTGCGGATTTGCCCGTCTCTACGTGCTGGCATCCCGGCCCGGCCGGAAGTATACTTGGGGGCGCTGCCATCCGACGCCTTCCCGCCCGCCGCCTTTCCCGCTAAACAATGAAAATGGAGATCCAACTCATGGCTACCCGAAAACTTTCTCTGCTCGTCGCTGTGCTGTGTCTGGTCGTCGGCACCGGCTTTATCGCCGCCAAGCTGCAAAGCTCCGGTGAGAACATGACCACCCAGGCCGTGAAATTTCTCGATACACTCGACGACGATCAGCGGGCGCAGGCCACGATGGGCTTCGACGACAAGCGGCGTGTCGATTGGCACTTCATTCCCAAGAAATCGCGCAAGGGCCTGCAACTTCGCGAGATGAACGACAAACAGAAAAAGGCCGCCCACGCGCTGCTGAAGACCACGCTTAGCGAAGTCGGCTACAACAAGTCGACCACGATCATGCAGCTCGAAGACATCCTGCACGAATTGCAGGGACGCAAGGAGACGCCGAAGCGCGACAGCCTGCGGTATTATTTCACGATCTTTGGCGAGCCGAAGGCGAAGGGTAAATGGGGGCTGAGCATCGAGGGGCATCATCTCTCGCTCAATTTCGTCGTCGAGGACGGCAAGGTGACTTCGCACACGCCGGCTTTCTTCGCGACGAACCCGGCGCTGGTCAAGGCCGATCACGGGGTGCCACCGAAAAAAGGCACGCGGGTGTTGGCCGATGAGGAACTGCTGGCGTTCAAACTGGTCAATTCGCTCAGCGACGAGCAAAAGAAAGTGGCGATTCTGTCCGACAAAGCGCCGCGAGAAATTCGCGCCGCCGGAGCCGCCCAGCCGCCCAAGTCGGCGCCCGAGGG
>JADFKK010000260.1 GCA_022564995.1 Planctomycetota bacterium
GGTTTGAAGAGGGGGGAGGCAATGTTAATTGCACGGCATACAGCTATTGAGGCACGAACGGGAAACCAGGATACTGATCTATGTTGGAGCCTACCCATCTAACATTCCTCCTCTACTCTACCGGGCAGTTTTCGTATCTTGCCTTCGGTTTGATTCGATTATAGATCGCGGGACGCGGAGTCACAAATCGAGGTGTGTTTCGGATGGTTTGCGGCTGCTTGAACGGCGCCTTCGACGGGGCGTACAATGAAGGACAGTTACTTCGGTCGTTTCCCCAAGAAATACAACGTGCGAGGATGCAACATGACATTCGATAGAACGCTCCGGTGCAAGTGGGCTGCACTGTTAGTTGGAGTTACCCTCTTCGTCAATTGTCTGGCCAGCGCCGCCGAGTTTCAACCCACGGCGCAGGATCGCTTCGTGCCGAAGGAGGCAAAAGCCGAGGTGATTTGGAACGATGGCGATTTCACCGAGGGACCGACCGTGACCGCTTACGGAGACATTCTGTTCTCCGACATCGGCAATCGCATCATGCGGTTCGAGCCTAAGTCGGGCGAAGTATCGGTTTGGCGAAAAAACAGCGGCAAGACCAACGGGCTGATGTTTGACCAACAGGGACGGCTGATCGCCTGCGAGGGCGCGGCTGGCGGCAATCGGCGGATTTCAATCACCGGTCAAGACGGAAAGGTCCGCACGCTCGCTCGAAGCTGGCAGGGGAAGCGATTCAACTCGCCGAACGATTTGGCCATCGACTCGGCCGGCCGCGTTTACTTCACCGATCCGCGTTACGGCGGCGACGAGCCGCGGGAGATTCCCTTCGAGGGCGTCTTTCGGGTCGATCCCGACGGCACGGTGACGCTGGTCACCCGCGATTTGCAAAAACCGAACGGGATTCTCGTTTCCATCGACGGCAAGCACCTGTTCGTCGCTGATAACAATCCAGGCAAGAACCGGCACTTGGTTTCTTTCGCGATAACGAAAGGCGGCAAGCTGGCCGGCAAGAAGATCCTCTTCGACTTCGGCACGGGCCGCGGCATCGACGGCATGACGCTCGACCGCGATGGCAACATCTACGCCACCGCCGGCAGCGGCGCGGCAGCCGGCATTTACGTGTTCAACCCCGAGGGCAAACATCTGGCCATGATTCCCACGCCCGGCGACCCGACCAACTGCGTGTTTGGGATTGGCCGCGATGCCGGCACGTTATACATCACCGCCGCCGGGCCGAAGCCGACCGAGAAAGGACAAGAGCGGCGTTATGCTTTATATCGCGTTCGTTTGAAGAGCGGCGGGCACCATATTTTCCCGAAGGCAAAGTGAGAACCCGGGTTAAGAGTGGCTGGCGGCTGAGCATGTGAGCGTGGGACGTCAGGGTCTGCCGGGAATTGGGAACTTCGGGTTCTGCCGTTATCATGAATCACGATCGCTTTTAACTAGCCCAGGCATTTATGCCTGGGACTCGATTCGCCGCGCCCTTTTTTCCGGCCCCTTTAGGGGCCGCGTTGATGGCAGATGTCGAATCAGCTCGTTCTCGCAACGCAAGGCCCCTGAAGGGGTCGGAAAAAACAATTCGATTCGTTCCCTATTCCCAGGCATAAATGCCTGGGCTAATCAAAAGGTTCTACGGCACAACCTAATCGTCCAACATCGTGGCACGTCCTGACACCTCGCGCTCACAAGCCCTGCCGCCAGCCACCCTTTGCATCCGATTCAACACGTATGTCGCCCGAAACCTCCGATCTAATTCGCCTCATTCACGACGCGCCGGCCAAGGCGGTGATCGCCGTGACCGGCGGCAGCCGGGCGATCGGCGATTTGCTGGCGGTCGCCGGGGCCTCGCGAACGCTCATCGAGGCGATCGTCCCCTACTCGGCTTCGGCGCTAACGGACTTCCTCGGTGCCGAGCCGGAGCAGTTCTGCAGCGAGCGAACCGCCCGGGCGATGGCGATGGCGGCACTCATGCGGACGATCGATCTGGGCGACGAATCGCCGCTGTTGGGCCTCGGCTGCACGGCGTCGTTGGCCGGCGATCGGCCGAAACGGGGCTCGCATCGGGCTCATCTGGCGCTGCAAGACATTCGCTGGACGATGACCCACTCGGTGCAGCTCGAAAAAGGTCGGCGGACGCGGGCAGAGGAGGAAGCGCTGCTGAGCACGCTCTTGCTCAATCTTCTGGCCGAGGGATGTGGCTTGACGGAGCGAGTCCAAGTCGACCTGTCCGCTGACGAGCAAGTCGAGGTGATTTGCACGCAAGCCGACGAGCGTTGGCAAGACGTGCTCTTGGGTCTCCATCAGGCGGTCTGTTTACCGAGCACAGCGAATGCCGCTGCGCAATCCGTCGACCCAACCGACCGCGTTATCTTCCCCGGCGCGTTCGATCCGCTGCACGAGGGACATCGCGAGATGGCCCGAATCGCGGCGCAGCTGACCGGCCGGAGTGTCGACTTCGAGTTGTCGATTCTCAACGTCGACAAGCCGCCGCTGGATTGCAGGGAAGTCGCCCGTCGTGCCGAGCAACTGGCCCCGGTCGGCAATCTGTGGCTCACCCGCACGCCCACCTTTCGCGAAAAGGCCGATGTCTTCCCCGCGGCCACCTTCGTCGTCGGCGTCGACACGTTGGAGCGAATTGCCGAAGATCGCTACTACGACAACGATCCCCGGCAGCGCGACGCGGCCATCGCCCACCTCGCCAAGCAAAATTGCCGGTTCCTCGTTTTCGGCCGCGAGGTCGCCGGGCGATTTCAATCGCTCGACGATTTGTCGCTCTCCGAGCCGCTAGCAAGCATCTGCCAAATGGTCCCCGAGGCCGAATTCCGCCGGGATGTGTCGTCGACGGAGCTGCGCGGGCCAGGCCGGCAAGGGGATGGGTAGCGTCGCTGTGGCTTCGGGCGAATTGGGCGAAGTGGGGGTGCGATTTTTCTCTCTGGCCGCCGGGGGTCTGTTTTGCTACGATCCGCCGCGCTTTTCCGCCGGGCTCCTTTCAAGCTCGTCTACTTGCTCATCGGCCTCGGCCACCCACTGCCGGCGAAAGCGCGAATCACGAATCTCCCGGTAGCGGTCTCGCTGGGCAGAATCGTACTGTGTCGACTCCTCACAACCACCGAGACGTCCCATGCCAGCACGTCTGATTCTCATCGGTTTTTGTCTTCTGTTGGGCGCATGCGCCGCGCCTTGGCAGCGCGACGACGGGCGATTCGGCCCCTGGCCCGGCGAAGGTGTCGAATTCCGCGGTCAAGGCCCGCTTTCGGCTTTTCCGCCAGTCACAGGCGAAGAACTCCTTCAGCCGATTGAAGGTGCCCGTTATAGCCGCCGGCAGATCATTCGCATTGACGAGGGCGATGTACTTGCCGATCCGATGACGATCGACGAATTGATGCAGTACGCCCTCAATCACCATCCGCTATTGCGGGTTTATCAGCAAGATATCGAAATCGCCAAGGCTCGTCGGGTGGGCGCCGGAGTGCGGCCAAATCCCGATGTCGTGTTCGACAGCGATCATAACGTCGACGATGACACCTTCGACTTTGGCCTTCGTCTAGATATACGCATTCTGACCGCCGGCAAAATCTGGCATCGAGAGCAAGTCGCGGCGGCGGGTGTTACGCGAGCCAGATTGGCGCTGAACCGAGACACGAAACTCCTACTGTCTCGAATCGGCGGCGCCGCGGTCGACGTGCTGTACTACAAACAGTTGGCGCAGCTCTACCAGCGGCTCGGCCAACTGACGACCAAGGCCGCCGCTTGGCAGAAGATACGGGTCGACAATAAGGACGACAGAGCCCTGGACGGTTTTGTCTTGCAGGCCGACGCCGCAGAAATCAAACAGGAGCGGCTCAAAGCGCTGCGCCGACTGAAAGCCGCGCAGATGATCTTGGCCCGCGCCATCGGCGTCGCCGATCCTCGACCCGTTGAAGTCGAAGGCCGGCTCGTCGAAGAGTGGCTGCCCGACATTTCGCTCGAAGCGGTGCTGAACGAAGTCCGCTTCACGGGCCCCGAACTGGCCGCGCAGCACGCCGCCATTGAAGAGTGCCGGGCACGAGAGGGATTGGAATATGCCAACGCGATTCCCGACATGGAGATCGGCCCACGTTTCTCCAGAAGATTCACCGGCAGACAAGGTAGCGAAGGCATGCGTATTAGGATTCCATGGGCAGTTTCTGACCGGAACCAGGGGCCCATCTTGGAGAGCGAAGCCGCCCGCCTCCGCGCCGAGGCGATGTTGGACGCGGTCAACCTCGAAACATTGGGCAGCGTGGCAGTCGCTTACGCGGAACTTGCGCCGCTGCGAACACAGTTGGAAGATTACACCAAGAACGTCAAGCCGCTGTTGGATCAGACCGAGCAAGACGTTCACAAAGCGATCGACAACAAGACGGTTGTGCCGAGCGACCTCAACGCGCCCATCCGCCGGCTGGTTCGCTTGCGTCTCGATCATCTCCAGGCCCGCTATCGCTACGCCCAATTACACATGCGGCTGGTCGCGGCTGCTCCGTCGGCCATCACAGCGCGCCGCGAGGCGGGCGGCTCGGAGTGAGGCTTTGAGGCTTTGAGGCGGTGAGGTGTGAGGTGTGAGGTGTGAGTCGGACGCACCGCCACGCGCTGCTTCTCGCGATGGCGCCGACGTTCTGACTCGTCCTTCAATTCCTCAATTCCTCAAGCCTCAACCCCTCAAGCCTCAAGCCTCAACCCCTCATATTTTCGCGCAGAAATTGGCATTCCGCCGACTATCCTGCTAGACTGAGGAAATTGTAGGAGGCGGCTCCGTCGGCGATTTTCTCGGCCCTCGCCGAATGTTGTGGCACAGGCGGGACGCCTGTGCCACGATTTCCCTGGATTTGTCGCCGTCGGAGACGCATTTGTCGCCGTCGGAGACGCCTCCTACAGACGGTGCAAGTTTTTTAGGAGAATTCCCCGTGCAGCGCCCCCGTTGGACAAAAGTACGCGCCGGTTTGGATCGATACACCTCGACTCTCATCGACCGTTTCCGCAGCCCCGCCACCACCACGAACAGGCTCCGCCGCCGCGCCGGCATTGCCATGCCCGAGGCGCTCGAGCCGCGGATTGTGCTCGATAGCACGGTCGTGTTCAACGAGATCATGTTCCATCCCGACACCGACGAGGAGACGCGGGAGTGGATCGAACTGCACAATCAGATGTCGGTCGATATCGATCTTTCCGGCTGGCGTCTGTCGGGCGGGGTGAAATTCGATTTCGCCGACGGCACGGTGCTTGGCGGCGGCGACTATCTGGTGATTGCCGCTTCGCCGGAGGATCTTATAGCCGAGACAGGATTGCCGGCCAGCGCGGTGTTCGGGCCGTTGGATGGTCGGCTCGACAACGCCGGCGAGACGCTGCGGCTGCGCAACCGCAACAACCGCATCATGGATGAGATCAAATACGGCGACAACGATCCGTGGCCCCCCGGGGCCGATGGCGGGGGAGTCTCGCTGGCCAAGCTCAAGCCCGATTCGGGCACCGAGCAGATTTCCAACTGGACGATCAGCCAGCAAGTGGGCGGCACGCCGGGAACCACCAACTTTCCCGGCCCGCCCGGTCCGGCGGATCTGATCTTTGAAACCGTGGTTCCCACTGGGGCGCCGGTCAAGGCACTGGTTCCCAGCGACGGAGGTCTCGGCACGACGTGGACCGCGCGCGGGTTCAACGATGGCACGTGGACCAGCGGAACGACGGGCGTCGGCTTCGACAGCGCCACCACATACGATCCATTTTTGGGCCTCGATCTGGACGCCCCGCCGAACGGCCAACCGCCGATCCGCGTGTCGAACAACGCCACGGTCTACATGCGAGTTCCGTTCGAGTTCAACAGCAATCCGCAGCAGTTCGATTCGATCGTTCTGCGAATGCGTTACGACGACGGTTTCGTGGCGTACATCAACGGCGTCGAAGTGGCGCATCGCCTTGCCCCGGGTCGCGACGGAAACAACGACCCGCTCGTCTGGAATTCGCGGGCAACCGCCAACCACATCGACGGGCAGGCCGTCGTCTTTGAAGACTTCGAAATCACGCAATTTCGCAGCGCCTTCATTCAAGGCGCCGAAAACATATTGGCCATCCACGGCCTGAACAATGGCACCGGCAGCACCGACTTGCTGTTTCAACCCGAGCTGGTCGTCGGGCGGCTGCCCGGGGTGCCCGTTAGCTTCGACGGCGGCGCGCTGAAGCTCAATGAGGTCGCGCCGGCCAGCGCTGAGGAGTTCTGGTTGGAGCTGTCGAACGATTCCGATCAGCCGCTCGAATTGGGCGGGGTGGTCATCGTCACGTCGGGCGTCGGCAGAGAGTATGTTCTGCCCAGCCAAACGCTTTCTGTCGGTGGGCTGCTGCTGTTGACCGAGCAGGATCTAGGATTCCACCCGGCCGACGGAGACAAACTGTTCGTTTACCCTCCGAACAAGCAGGCGATTCTCGATGCCCGCGTGGTGACCAATCGCCTGCGCGGCCGGGCCGACGAATATCCCGACCGCTGGCTGTGGCCGAATGTGGCCACCCGGGGCGCGGCGAACCGGTTCGATTTTGAAGATCAGATCGTGATCAACGAGATCATGTATCACGCTGCCCCCCAGTTCGAGACCGACACGCAGCCGTTTGCTGAGAACGACGAGGAGTGGGTTGAATTGTACAACCGCGGCAGTGCCCAGGTCGACCTCGCCGGCTGGAAGTTGGACGATGCGATGGAGTTCGATTTTCCTATCGGCACAGTTCTTAAGCCGGGCGAATACCTGGTCGTGGCCAAGGACGCCGCGGCGCTGTCGGCTAAGTATCCGGGGATCGCCATCGTCGGCGATTTTTCCCGTTCGCTGAGCAACTCCGACGACCGCATCTTGCTGGTCGACGCAAACAAGAACCCGGCCGACGAGGTTCACTATTACGAGCGGGGCAAATGGGCGGAGTCGGCCGACGGGGGAGGTTCGACCCTGGAGCTGCGCGATCCGGACGCCGACAACAACAACGCCGCGGCCTGGGCGGCCAGCGACGAGGCGGGCCGTTCTTCCTGGCAGCATTATTCCTACACCCGCACGGTGACCGCCTTTCCCTTTGATCCGCCGATCAATTTTCAGGAATTCATCTTCGGGCTGCTCGACGTGGGCGAAGTGTTGCTCGACAACGTCAGCGTGATCGAAAGCCCCGGCGGCGCGAACCGACAGCTCATTCAGAACGGCTCGTTCGAAGCGGATGCCGTGGGTGGAACGGCCAACAAATGGCGCATTCAGGGCACCCATAACGAGAGCCGCGTAATCGACGACCCAAACCAGCCGGGCAATCAAGTGTTGCGGCTGGTGGCGACGGGAAAAGCCCAT
The DNA here is from genome assembly GCA_022564995.1 of Planctomycetota bacterium. Classification (GTDB taxonomy): domain Bacteria; phylum Planctomycetota; class Planctomycetia; order Pirellulales; family JADFKK01; genus JADFKK01. The sequence continues at coordinate 7,317 of JADFKK010000260.1, forward strand.
TATCTGAGCAATCATGCCGAAACGACGCTGGCGGGCGGAGCGCGAGTGGTCAACGGCAGAACGTATCGGATTTCCTACGACGCCAAGTGGATCACCGGGACGCCACAGCTTCGTACCGAGCTGTTTCACAAGGACGCCGCCAAGACGACGATCCTCCGCCAACCGACTCTGAGCGGAACGCCCGGCGCACGCAATTCGACTTTCGAGGCCAACATCGGACCAACGTATGAAGACTTCATTCACAGTCCGGTTATTCCGACTTCAAACCAGGGCGTCACCGTCTCGGTGGCCGCGGCGGACGGTGACGGCATCGCTTCGATGACCTTGCGATACAGGATCAACGGCGCCGGCACGACCCGCGGCGTCGCGATGGCGCTCGGCTCCGACGGTCTTTACCGCGCCACGATGCCGGCCCAATCCAACGGAACCGTGGTGCAGTTCTACGTCGAAGGACGGGACACGCTGGGCGCCGTCTCGACGTTTCCCGCCGCCGGCGCGGATTCGCGGGCGCTGCTTAAAGTCGACAACAACTTCAACCGCGATTCGTTGCGACACGACGTGCAAATTATCATGACGCCGGCCGACACCAGCGCGCTGCATCTTCGCACCAACATGATGCACAACAACCGCTACGGTTCGACGTTCGTCTACGACGGCCAGCAAGTATTTTACGACGTCGGCACGCGGCTCAAGGGTAGCATGTTCACGCGAAACAGCCAAAGCGGCACAGGCTACAACGTCCGCTTCGATCCCGATGAGAAATTCCGCGGCGTCCACGAGAACCTCACGTTCGATCAGAAAAACGAGCAAGAAATCGTCGTCAAGCACTTGAGCGTTCAGGCCGGTCTGATGGGCGCCATGTACGACGACGTCGTTTTTCTAAAGACGCCCTCGGGCAGCGGAGGCGGTCCGACGCCCATGTCGATGGCACGACACGGCGACGTGTTTCTCGAATCGCAGTTCGAGCGCGGCAGCGACGGCACGGTCTTCAAGTTCGAGGGCATCCGCGTGATGACGTCGACGGCGAACGGAACGCCCGAAGCGCTCAAGATTTATCAACCCATCGGTTGGGTCGGAGGTTTCGACGTCGCGAATCTTGGCGACGACAAGGAAGTCTATCGCTGGCCCTACCTGATCCTGAACAATCGAGCCCGCGACGACTACACGCAGATCATCGCGATGGCGAAGGCCATGTCGCTCTCTGGCACGGCGCTTGAGAACGCGGTCGCCGAGGTTCTGGACGTCGACCAGTGGGCGCAGACGTTCGCCATGATGTCGCTGACGGGCATCGGCGACGCCTATAGCCAGGGGAATCCGCACAATCTCAATTTCTACGTCCGCCCGGAGGACAACAAAGTGCTGGCGTTTCCCTGGGACTGGGATTTCGCCTTCAGCCAATCGACCAGCGCGCCGCTGCACGGCGGCAAGAACATCGGTGACGTTTTGAACCGACCGGTTTACCAGCGGCTGCTATACGGTCACATGTTGGAAATGATCGACACGGTCTTCAACACGGCCTACATGAACACCTGGTTGAGCCATTATGGAACCATGCTCGGCAGAGGCTTCTCGTATTCCGGTAACATCAGCAATCGCGGTTCGTTTGTGACCAGTTCGATCAACAGCAGAATCAGGCCGGTTGACTTCCACATCACGACCAACTCGGGCAATCCGATCACGGTGGATGACAACAAGGCCACGATCGCCGGCGATGGCTGGGTCGACGTGCGTGAGATTCGTCTGGCCGGGAGTAAATCGAACCTCGACGTCACCTGGACGGACAACAATAGTTGGTCGCTCGTATTGCCGCTCGCCGTCGGTGAAAACCGCCTGGTCTTAGAGGCTTACGACTATCAAGGCGATCTGATTGGCAGCGATACAATCACCGTGACCAGCACGCTCACCGAGCGGCCCTTGCAGGATCATCTGCGGATTACCGAGTTGATGTTCAATCCGGCGGCGGCCAGCGAGGCGGAACGGGCTGCGGGCTTCACCAAGCGGAGCGATTTCGAGTTCATCGAGTTTTTCAACGGCGGAGATGAGCCGCTCGATTTGACCGGCGTGCAGATTACCTCCGGCGTCGAGTTTGCTTTTGCGGGAACGCCCACGCTTTCGTTGGCGGCGGGCGAGTACGCGCTGGCGGTGCGAAACGAGTTGGCCTTTCGCATGCGCTACGGCGAGGTGCCCGCGCGGTTGATCGCCGGCGAGTTCGCCTCCGGCAAGCTGGCCGACGAGGGCGAACGCATCGTGCTGGTCGAGTCGTTTGACTTGCCGATTCTCGATTTCCAGTACAAGGACGGCTGGTACGCCCTGACCGACGGCGACGGCTTTTCGCTGAGCATCATCGACCAACAGGCCGACGCAGTGGCTTGGCAGACCAAGGACAATTGGCGACCCAGCAGCCGCACGGGCGGAACGCCGGGCGGTCCGGAGACCTTCGAGGTGCCCAGCCCCGACGCCGTGCTGATCAACGAGGTGCTGGCCCATAGCGACAATCTGCTGGGTGATTGGATCGAGCTGCGCAACACGACCGCGGTCGCCATCGACGTCGGTAACTGGTATTTGAGCGACGATCGGAGCAATCTTTTGAAGTATCGCATCGCCGCCGGCACGACGATCCCGGGATTCGGAACGATCGTCTTTGACGCGGCGTTGCACTTCGGCAACTCGGACGATCCCGGCACGGCCGTGGTGTTTGCGCTCAGTGAACTGGGCGACGAGGTGATTCTCACGGCGGCCGACGCCTCGGGCACACTGCTCGGTTATCGCGACCGGGTTGACTTCGCCGCGACGGATCGCAACGTGACGCAGATCCGCATCGTCAAGAGCACCCTCAGCACCGACTTCGTGGCGTCGCAAGCTCCGACCAAAAACGCGCCCAACGCGCCGCCGCTGGTCGGTCCGGTGGTGATTCACGAATTCAATTACAACCCGACCGGTGACAACGTAGAATTCGTCGAGCTGCGCAACATCACGGACCGCAGCGTGCCACTGTTCGATCCGGCCAACCCGACGGCAACGTGGCGATTCACCAACGGCATTCAGTTTGAATTTCCCTTCGGCGTAACGCTGCTGCCCGGTAGTCTCGCGTTGGTGGTTCCTGTCGATCCGGCCGTCTATCGGGCCGACCACGGCGTGCCGTCCGAAGTGCCGATCTTTGGGCCGTATCTCGGATCGCTCAGCAACGCCGGCGAGATGCTCGAATTGAGCAAGCCAGGCTCGCGGGAGATGGACGGCAGCGTGCCGATGATCGTCGTCGACCGCGTGCGTTACAAGGATCAGGCTCCCTGGCCGACGGAGGCCGACGGCGAAGGGGCATCGCTGCAGCGGATCGACGAGACGGCCTTTGGCAACGACGTCATCAACTGGTCGATCAATTTGGCCGGTGGCACGCCCGGCGTTTCGCCGCCGCAGGTGACCGACGTATTGGTCAGCGGTAGCGATTGGTCACCGGCGATGCTGAATTATCTGCGCGATGCCGGCTTAGGCTCCGCCGGCTATTCGCTGGCGTCCTCGACCCATCAACTTCAATCGCTTCCCTGGGCCGGCGTCGACCAGATCGGCATCACCTTCAGCGTCGACGTCGAGGTTTCGTCGGGCGATTTGGTGGTGACCGGCGTCAACCGCCAGCGCTACGACATCGTCGATTTCGCTTACGATAGCGCATCGCACACCGCCACCTGGACGCTTGACGCGCCGGTTCGCGTCGACAAGCTGCTGCTGGATCTGGACAGCTCGGTTGAAGGCCGCGCCTCGGGCATCCCGCTCGACGGCGACTGGTTCAACGGCGCCGATGCGTTTCCCTCGGGCGACAACATCGTGGAGTTGCAAGACGACTTTCGCTTCCGGCTCAATGTGGTGGCCGGCGACGGCAATGGCGATGATCGCGTCAATCGTCGCGATCTGGTTGAGGCGATCTTCCGGCTCGGGGCGGGCGCGGGCGACGCACGCTACGCGCCACGCTACGACACCAATGCCGACGGACAAATTGACGTCGACGATTTACGATCGATGCTGGCTCACTTGCCGTCTGAGTTGCCGGTGGCCGAGCCTCGGGTCGATCAAAGCAAATCGGCACAGGTGGCCGTTGACGTATTTTTCGGCCGACTGGGGGCAGCCGCATCACCAGCCCAAGCGACCGTTGGCCAAGCGGTCATCGATAGCAACGCGGCCGCTCAGTCTTCGGTCGCGAGGACGCGCCGCGCCGTTCGGCAAGATGCGTCTCTGTCGGATGACGGCTTGTTTGCAGGCCGCCACGCGAGCCATCGAAGTTTGGATCGCGCCGCGCTGGAGATCGCCCTGGAAGAAGATTCGCCCGGCCGCTCGCTACGCCGCGCGGGGAACCGTCATTAAGGCGAGCGGTAGATTAGCAAATACGAGCACGCAGCGCAAGCAAGTGAGCCTTCTTGACCCACTCGCTTGCGCGTCGTGCTGGTATTAGGTAAGTCGGCGATGGAATCTGTAGGAGGCGACTCCATTCACGATGGTCGCCGTCGGAGACGCCTCCTACAAAATGGGGATGGTCGCCGTCGGAGACGCTTCCTACAAAAAGGAACAAGAGCCCATGCAGTCGAACAAACGAATCGTAATCACCGGCGTTAGCCGCGGTCTGGGTCGAGCGATGACGGCGGGCTTTATCGCCGCCGGCCACACGGTCGTCGGCTGTGCCCGCAGCGAGGCGGCCATCGAAGAGCTTCGCGGGCAGTTCTCCGCGCCGCACCGCTTCGACGTGCTGGATGTGAGCGACGATGCGGCCGTTGCGGTTTGGGCCGAGCAAATCCTCGCCGCCGGCCCGGCGCCCGACTTGCTGATCAACAACGCGGCCGTGGTCAACGCCAACGGCCCGCTGTGGGAAGTGTCGGCCGACGATTTCTCCCGCGTGATCGACGTCAACATCAAGGGCGTTACGAACGTCATCCGGCACTTCGCTCCGGCCATGATCGCCCGCGGAACCGGCGTGATGGTCAACCTCAGCTCCGGCTGGGGCCGTTCCGTTTCGGCCGACGTGGCGACGTACTGCGCAACCAAATGGGCCATCGAGGGGCTCACCCAAGCGCTGGCCGAAGACTTGCCCGCCGGCCTGGCCGCCGTGCCGCTCAACCCGGGCGTTATCAACACCGAAATGTTGCAAAGCTGCTTCGGCCCGGCCGCCGCGTCGTACTGCGATCCCGACGAGTGGGCCGAGCGAGCCGTTCCGTTTCTGCTCGACTTGGGCGCCTCGGACAACGGCCGGCCGCTGACGGTGCCAAGCTGATGGACCCGCCCGCCGTTCATCCCGCCGCGCAGGGCGAGGCCGCGCTGCTGGCCGATTGCACCGTGCGCCGCGGTCGTCGCGGCGGTCCGGGCGGTCAACATCGCAATAAAGTGGAAACGGCTATCGTTATCGAACACGGCCCGACCGGCATCCGGGCCGAAGCATCGGAGCGCCGCAGCCAGGAAGAAAATCGCCGCTCGGCCGTGTTTCGATTGAGGGTGAACTTGGCGCTGCAAGTGCGAATGTCCATTGGTGATGAATACACACCCAGCGACTTGTGGCAATCGCGTTGTCATAACGGCAAGATCAGCGTCGCCCTGACCCATCGCGATTTTCCCGCCGTGTTGGCGGAAGCACTCGACGTGATCGGCTCCGAAGACATAGATGTGCCGGCCGCGGCAAAACTACTCGGCTGCTCCACTTCGCAGTTGACCAAGCTGCTCAAGACGGAACCACGAGCGCTGGCACAAATCAACGCAGCTCGCAAAACACGCGGGCTGCACAAGCTCCAATAGATCGGGGTCATTAGCGTCCATTAGCGTGAATCAGCGGTTGAAAAAGAACCGCTAATCGACGCTAATAAACGCTAATGACTCGGGGTTGGGTGGCTGGCGGCTGAGCTTGCGAAGCCCCAGACTCGTCGCAAGAATCACCGGCGGCTAGCGCCGTGCCGCTCACTTGCGCCGCTCTCGCTTCGGGCGATAGACTTCGGTGGCCAGGCCGAGATAGACTTCGGCGGCATGGCCGAGGGTTTCGCTGAGGGTGGGGTGGGCATGAATGACGGCGGCCAGGTCGCTGGCGGTGCAGCCGCGATCGAGGGCCAACGCGGCTTCGCCGATCAAGTCGCCGGCGCCGGGGCCTTCGAGGGAATGCAGCCTTCCAGCAAACAGACGC
>JADFKK010000261.1 GCA_022564995.1 Planctomycetota bacterium
GAGACGGGTGCCAAGGTCGCCAAGAAAGCATTCCGAGAATTCCAGGACCGGCTCGACCGCAATCCGCTGCTCCCAAAATGGGATGTCGTGATCAAACCGGAAACGTGAGAATGGGAGACCTGCGGGATAACAGCATCTCGGGATTGCCTAATACCGATAGTGATCCGGCTTGAACGGCCCATCAACGCTGACGCCGATGTAATCGGCCTGGGCTTGCGTCAGCTTGGTTAGCTTGACGCCGAGTTGATCGAGGTGCAAGCGGGCGACTTCTTCGTCCAGTTTCTTGGGCAGCACGTGAACGCCCAGCGGGTATTTGTCGATTTCGTTCCAGAGGGCTAGCTGCGCCAGCACCTGATTCGTAAACGAGTTGGACATCACGAACGACGGATGACCCGTCGCGCAGCCGAGATTCACCAACCGGCCTTCGGCCAGAATAAGAATCGAGTGGCCGTCGGGGAACGTGTAGCGATCGACCTGCGGCTTGATTTCGACTTTGCTCACGTCGCTCTGGCTGTTGAGCCAGGCCATGTCGATTTCCAGATCGAAGTGGCCGATGTTGCAGACGATTGCGTCGTTCCGCATCACCTGCATGTGTTCGCCGCGGATGATGTCGCGATTGCCGGTCGTGGTGACGAAGATGTTACCGATCGCCGCGGCCTCTTCCATCGTCGTGACTTGAAAACCTTCCATCGACGCTTGCAGCGCATTGATCGGATCGACCTCGGTAACGATCACCCGGGCGCCGTAGGTCTGCATCGATCGGGCGCAGCCCTTGCCGACGTCGCCGTAGCCACAGATGACCGCGACCTTGCCGGCGATCATCACGTCGGTGGCCCGCTTGATGCCGTCGGCGAGCGATTCGCGGCAGCCGTAGAGGTTGTCGAATTTGCTCTTGGTGACCGAATCGTTGACGTTAATCGCCGGCACCTTCAACTCGCCGTTCTTGTGCATCTGGACGAGGCGATGGACGCCGGTGGTGGTCTCTTCCGAAAGGCCCTTAATTTCCGCGAGCAGCTCGGGGAAATCATTATGCACCATGGCGGTCAGATCGCCGCCGTCGTCGAGAATCAAGTTCAGCGGCTGGCCGTCGGGAAAGAACAGGGTCTGCTCGATGCACCAGGCCGACTCCTCGTCGGTTTCGCCCTTCCAGGCATAGACCGGCACGCCCGCCTCGGCGATCGCGGCGGCGGCGTGATCCTGGGTCGAGAAGATGTTGCAACTGCTCCAGGTGACGTCGGCGCCCAGCTCGATCAGCGTTTCGATCAGCACGGCGGTCTGAATCGTCATGTGCAGGCAGCCAGCGATTCGGGCACCGGCCAGCGGTTTTTGATCGGCGTATTTACGCCTGAGGGCCATCAGGCCGGGCATCTCGTTCTCGGCCAGTTCGATTTCTCGGCGTCCCCATCCGGCCAGCGTCATGTCAGCGACTTTGAACGGCAGTTTTTCTTGCACCTGTGTCACCTGGATCTCCTTTGAATCGAGATTTACTTCTAACGAACTTATTGACTATACCACTAATATCTATATTGCTCAGCAGCATCGATTTTCAGCCAGTGTATGATAGGTTTTTTTGGTTTTCTGACAAGGCAAGCACGGTGAACCGTATCGACTGCAACGATTATGCCGGCTTGGGATGACCCGTAGGCCGCTGGCTTGCCGCGGCGAAATCTCACGGTGTGCGCCGCGGCAAGCCGGCGGCCTACAACGCGGCGAAATCGGACGGTGTGCGCCGCGGCCAGCCGGCGGCCTACCATGCCCCTAGGGCTTCGCTGACGAATCGTTGCATGGCGGCGGCGTCTTTGATGCCGGGCTGCGATTCGACGCCGCTGGCCGTGTCGACGGCGTCGGGGCGAACGATCTTGATGGCTTGTTGGACGTTGTTGGGCGTCAATCCGCCGGCGAGAATCAGCCGTGTTTCGCCCAGCTTGCCGCGCCAGTCTCGCAGTTGCTGCCAGTCGACGGTCTCGCCCGTTCCCCCGTAGGCATCGCGCCGAAAGGCGTCAACGAGAACCATTCGCGGAGATGCTGAATTCTTTTCACACTGGCGAAGGTATTCGGCGGCCGGGGCGAGGCCACGCTCGTCGAGTCGAAACGCCCGGATGACGGGCAAGCCGGCGGTGCGAATGACCTCGGCCAACTGATCGGGCGTTTCATCGCCGTGAAGCTGCACGATATCCAAGCCGACGTTCTTGACAGTTTCGGCGATTTCGTCGGGGACGGCATTCACAAAAACTCCGACCTTGGCCATTTCCGGCGGCAGGCTCCCGGCAATTTGCCGAGCGACGTTGACATCGATACAGCGGGGAGATGCCGCGTAGAAGTTCAGCCCGATGGCGCCCGCGCCGACGTCGGCCAGATGCCGTGCGTCTTCGATTCGAGTGATTCCACATATCTTCGTGCGAAACACAGCGTTTCCCCACTGTAGGAGGCGTCTCCGACGGCGAGTAGGAGGCGTCTCCGACGGCGACCATGATCTCACCGGCGGGACGCCGGTGCCACGGAACGTGATGAAATCGGCGACGGGAGTCGCCTCCTACGATGTTAAAGTGTGCGGTTTATACGGCCTTCAAGGTGATAGCCATTATGGCACGATCAGGCTGTCATGGGAGGCACCCACGGCGGCTTTCAAGGTCGATGCCCGGCCGCGACGATGCGGAAGAGGAGTTGTTGTGTTCCTGCATCGTCCCGTCCGCCGTCCTCCTAGGCCGCCGCCCATGTCGATCTTCCGTCCGTCACTGTCTCCAGAAGCCCGCGGCCGCGTTCGCCGCGTGTATCTGTTTGTGGTGACATCGTCGGCGGTTTGCGTGTTCGGGCTGCTGTTTCTGCCGCAAACGTATGTGACGGAAACTCGGGTAAGCGTCGACATCGAGCAGCGTTTTTCGGGCCGCACGCACGAGCAAGTGACCGACGCGTTCAACCGCTGGGTTGCCAACGATGCCAACGTGCGGAGGGCGGCCGAGGTGGTGATTGTCGACCGCAAGGCGAACTTGGACGACGAGTTGGGCCTGGACAGCATTGCTTCGCGACCGATGCCGACCGCCTACGCGAGTTGGTCGTTCCATCCTAAGCTGGCGTCCGGCGATGCGGCCAACTCGTTGACCCTAAACATCAGTTGCTTCACCGACCTGCTCGGTTGGGATTCGCCGGCGGATGTGGCCGCCCTGGTTAATCAGCTCGCGCAGCTATACGTCGAAGATCAATCGGCGCGACACACGGCGACGGCCGAGGAGCGTTACCGCGCCGCCGACTCCTTGCGGCAGATCGAACAATCGGTTCTCGACGACGCTCAAAACGCGCTAAAACGCCTTGAGCGAAAAGTCGCCAATGACGGGCGACGGCGATTGCCGACGCAGCGGGTCGAGACGGTCGTTTCGCCTGAGCCGAAGGTTGAACCGAAAACCGATCCAACCACCGAATCGGTCGAGCAACATCAGCAGGCCGCAAAAAATCCCTCCTGGGTCGAAATTCAACGGGAGCTTGCCGGGCTGCGACAACGGCGCGTGGCGCTGTTGGTCGATCTGACCGAGGCCCATCCCCGGGTATTGAAGCTGGACGACAAAATCACCCGTGTCGAGCAGCGGCTCAAGGTTACGCCCTTGTACCTCATGGTCGATGCGCCGGCGCCCGCCCCACCCGTCATGGCCGACGATCCTCCAACGCCCAAGCCGCCCGTTGCTTCGCTTGCGCCGCCGCTGGAAGATTCGCAAGAACTTCGTCGCATCGCGCAGGTTCGGGCCCATTTGCAACATAGTGTTGGCACGGCACGACAGAGATTTGAAGCCGCGGAGCAAAAATTGCTGGCTGCCGACGAGGGTCTGAGTCGAGCCCGGCAGGTATCGCCGGCACGCATCGCGCAGCCGGCCGCGGCACCGGCGCCGGTCGAGCCCAACTCCCCCGGCGGCACACTGGCGATCTTAGGATGTGTTGCCCTGGTGGTTGGCGGTGGCGTGTTTGTGCAGGGAGTTCGCGTTGACCCGACATTGCGGACCGCGGACGAAGTGGAGCGAGCGTTGTCGCTGCCGGTGGTCGGCATGTTGTCCATCGATCATCGTGCCGATGCAAAGCCTCCCATCGCGGCGCCGCCCGGCTGGACCCGCAGACTGAGTCGCGGCGCGGAGCTGTTTCTGTTCGTGTTTGCCTTGATGTCGATGGGCCTGGCGATTGCCGACTCAGGCTTCGCGGCCCGCTGCTGGTCCGATCCGGTGCGCGCCCCGTCGTATGCTGTTCGCCGTGCAGTAACGGTACTGTGTGGAATACCCGCCGAGCCCGCCACCGCAGAGCGTGCGCAGTAATGAGTGAGGAGAAATTATGTGTCCACTAAGGACCGTTCGAGGAATAAGTGTCGCATTCTTGCGTGGCGAGCCCCGAGCGTTAGCTCGGGGGTAATACGGCCACACGCGAAAAGCTTGACGCCCCGCGAGGAATTACCGGCGGCCTCACGGCCGCCGCTCGCCGGATGTCGTTTCGTGAGCCAATTATTTCCCGAACGATGCTAACAGCTAGAAACGAATCGCGCTGATCGCCGTGGCGACACGGCGGCCCCGAAATGACGAAACGAAATGTCGGAACGACTTGACCAGTAGGAACCCTGCACGATGTACGAAGAATCCTTCGGTTTTGAAACTCGCCCCTTCGCGGCCGCGCCGCGCGTGGATCATTATTTTCCGGCTGAGTCGATCGACGCCGCACGACGAACGCTGAGTCGCTGCGTCGAGCGAAGCGAAGGCGTCGGGCTGTTGATCGGACCGGCCGGCACCGGCAAGTCACTGCTGTGCCAGATGTTGGCCGAGCAGTTCAAAACCAGCCATAACGTCGTGCTGCTGGCCAGCGGTCGGCTCTGCACGCGGCGAGCCCTGCTGCAAGCGATCTTGTTCGAGCTCGGCTTGCCGTTTCGTGGCATGGAGGAGGGCGAGCTTCGGCTATCGATCATCGACTTCCTCGACCCCACCAAGGCGCCCTCCAACGGCATGTTGCTGATCGTCGACGAAGCCCACACGCTGCCGCTGCGGCTGCTCGAAGAGTTGCGAATGCTGGCCAATCTCGTCTACCGAGACGATTCTCGGGTGAAGTTGGTGTTGGTCGGCGGATCGGCCCTGGAGGATCGGTTCACCAGCCCAAAACTCGAAGCCCTCGCTCAGCGCGTCGCCGGGCGCTGTTACCTGACGGCGCTGGTGTCGGAAGAAACCCGGCGTTACGTTCGCCAAGAGATATCGCTGGCTCAGCAGCAGAAAGACGACGGTGCGGAGCCGATCTTCACGGCCGATGCCCTGAAAAATATCCATCGGGCAACCGACGGCATTGCCCGGCTAATCAACCAATTGTGCGATCACGCCCTGATTCTGGCCCATGCCGACGGAGCGCGGCAAATCGACGCCGAGGGCATCGATCGGGCCTGGGCCGATTTGCAACAACTGCCGATGCCGGTGAGCGTGTCGGCCGAAGAGCAGTCGACCGCCAGCAGCATCATCGAATTTGGCGGGTTGGACGACGAGCCAGTCGGGCCTGACGCTTCGCCCGGCGGCACAGCATCGACTGATCCGATCGGTCAAATCGATGACATCCGGCAGCAACTCGATTCGGTGGCAGCGGAAAACGAATTCCGTCCGGCCGGAACGATTGGCCCGGAGATCGAACTGGCGTTTCCGGAACATGGCGATCCATTCGAGGAGCAGTTTGAGGATGAGCAGGTTGTGCTCGATCGTCACTTGCCGCTGACCGACCAGCAGAAGGTATTCAGTCAGCAAAGTCACGATCTTTCCGCGGTGTTGTCACACCTCGTCGAGCAGCTTTCCGATGGCCAACTGGCGGTGTTACCGATGTCGGCCGCAACGTCGGGTGAAGTGAAGTCGACCGCCGAAGCCAGCAGCAAGAAGCAGTTCAAACCGGCCAGCGATCCCGTGATGCCGGAGGGCGAAGAACCGAATGAGCCGGAAATGTCGGGCAGCGGAGCGGGTGCTGTCGACGAAGACGACGTGCTGCTGATTGAAGAGGAGCCGGTCGAGGTGGTCTCCGCCGAGGCTTATCGGGTCGAGCCCGTCACACGCCGGGAATACCAACAGTTGTTCGCCAAGCTGCGTCGCGGTTGATCCCATGAGCCAACTTCTCAACGCCTTAAAGAGGCTCGACAAAAAAGTCGCGGTTGAGCCAGTCGCTACCGAGCCGCAGCAAAGCGTCACGTCGGAGGCGATTCCGACGCCCGACCTAACGCTGAGCGTTGAACGGATCGTCGAGCAGATTGACACCGCGCAAGAAGACGCCGTGCATGACGAAGTGAAAGTAGAAGCAGCGCAAGAAGTGGACGATCAGCCGACAAGCCAGGACGCCGACGTTGCGGCGTCGCATGATGAGCCGCCGACAATCGACTCGCCTGAACCGACTCCTTCGTCGCCAGGCGTTCAGTTTTCGCCAGAGCCAAGCCCGCGTCTTGAATCAACCCCAACGCGAATTGTCGTGCCGCGCGTGCCGCCGACGATCACAGTCGATGCCGAGACGTTGCAGCTCTCCGATCGTGTTTTGTCGCAGATGCCGCTCGATCGAAGCGCAACCGTCGGGCTGTTTCGCGCCAGCCCGATACAGACCGACCGCCAAGTTGCCCTGCAATTGGCCACCGGCATCGCCATGCGAACCGGCGAGCGGGTGTTGGTGATCGACGCCGACTGGCAGCGGGCCGCTCGTTCGCCCCGGGCGGCCGGAGATCTCCCGGCAGGATTGGGCGAAGTGCTGATGGAGCAAGTGAAATGGTCGGAGGCCATCGTCGAGATGGACGAGCCCCAGGCGCAAGTGTCGCTGATCGGCCCCGGACAGCAGGCCGGTTCGCGGGTCGGCGGCCATCGGTTTCCGCGGCTGATTGACGAGATTGGAGCGCATTTCCGCTACATTCTGGTCGACGCCGGCCTGGCTGTTTCAGGATCGCCCGCCGCCGCGAGTGGGTGTTACGATCTTGCATATCTGGTTTCGGGCCTCGACCAAACGGACCGCGTCGAGGCCATCGAAGCCGTCGCCGTGCTGCGTGGCGCCGGCATCGGCCTACAGGGCTGCATCGTGACTTACGCCGCTTAATCCACAGCCCGCTTTCTCGCGGAAAATGAGCTATAATGGCCGGGGCATCTTGAGTAGGCCGATAACTTCTTGCTCACGAGATCGGAACCGTTATGCGAACTTGTTTGGTCACCGGTGGAGCCGGATTCATTGGCTCTCACATCGTCGCGGCTCTCTTGCAGCGCGGCGACCGCGTGCGAGTGCTTGATGATCTCAGCACGGGCCACACGAGCAATCTCGAAGCCGTGGGTCGCGATCAGATTGACTTCATTGAGGGCGACGTTGCCAACGGGCGCGTTGTGGCAGAAGCGGCCCGCGGCGTCGATTTCGTCTTTCATCTGGCGGCCCAGGTTTCGGTGCCTCGCAGTGTCGACGATCCGCTGGCCACCAACGCGGCTTGTGTGACGGGAACGCTCACGGTGTTGGAAGCAGCGCGCAAGGCCGGCGTGCGGCGATTGGTCTTCGCCGGATCGAGCGCCGCTTACGGAAACCGGCCCACCGCGGCCAAGTGCGAAACCGATCCGCCCGATCCGCTTTCGCCTTACGCCGCCGCCAAGTTGGCGGGCGAACATTATTGCCACGCCTACGCGGCGACGATGGGGCTCGAAACCGTCTGCCTACGCTTTTTCAACGTGTTCGGACCGCGGCAGGATCCGGCCAGCGAATACTCGGCCGTGATCCCGCTATTCCTAACGAAGCTGCTGGCAGGCGAACCGCCGACCGTGTTCGGCGATGGCACCCAATCTCGCGATTTCACGTTCGTCGAAAACGTGGTACACGGCAATCTGCTGGCAGCCGAAGCCGCGGGCGCATCGGGCGGGACGTTCAATATCGCCGACGGTCGTTCGACCACGTTGCTGGCATTGCTGTCGAAGCTCAACGCATTGCTCGGCACCGACGTCGAGCCGAGCTTCGCCGCACCGCGCGCCGGCGACGTGCGAGAAAGCCTGGCCGATATTTCGCAAGCACGCAAGGTTCTGAACTACGAACCGCAAGTGAGTTTCGAGGACGGTCTGCGGCGGTCGGTCGAATACTATCGCCAGATGGTTACGGCCGCGACTTAGTCATTGTCATCGTTCGCTCTGCGAACGAAACATTTCGTTCGCGGAGCGAACAACGACTATCCGGACGAAGAACTTGATTCGTCCGCCAAAACATTGCGTTGCTCGGCTTCGGCAAGCGGCGTCTTGAGCATTTCCACTTCTTGTCGTACCTTGGCCATGCTGCGACCATTGCGTCCGCCGGACCTCGCCCCAACGATCCGAGTCGTACTGGAGTTCGGTGCTCGCCGGCTGACGATTGCATAATACACGCCGACCAGCGCCAAGCCGCTGGCCATGCTGATCCACAACGTCGGATACGGCGGCAGACCGAGTTGGCCAGAATACTCCACGATGCCGCCGGCCATCGGCTGACCGATCAGATTGCCGATGTCGAACATCGCCAGCATGAGTGTGGTCGCCAGCCCCCGATATCGCGTCGGAAACGACGCCCCACCGCCGGACACGACCGAAGGAAACAGAAACGCATGGGCCACTCCGCCCATCACGGCGGGAATCGCCAGCATCCATTCGCTACGGACCACGAGAAACAGCAACATGCAAATCACCAGCGAGGCGAATCCGGTCAGAATCGTCGGCCGAATCCCTAGCCGGTCGGGCAATTTTCGGGCCGCAATCCGCACCGCAAAGGCCACGCCGGCGTAGACGAGAAAAAACGGCCACATGTGTTCGATTTGCAGGTATTCGGTGTACGTGTTCAGGAACGTAAACGGCAGCGAAATTCCGATTCCCATCGCCGCGGCCACCAGCAGCAGCGGCCCGGGATGATAACGCCGCAGCAGGCCCCACGTCGGCGGACGACGACGACGCGGACGACGCACCTGGCCGCGCGTTGCCAGCGCCGTGCAAATCAACGAAAGCAGCACAAGGCCGGCCGCATAGATAAACATGTTCGAGACCGCCTGCCCGCTCTCGTCATGGCGAAACACCCAAGCGCCCAAGACGGGCCCCAAGGCGATGCCGACGAAGCCCGAGGAGCCCAGCACGCCAATCATCTCGGCAACACGACCGACCGGCGCCCGTAGCGAAATGTACGTGATCGAGGCCCCGAACGCTCCGGCCAAGCTAATCGTAAAGGCAATCCTCACCAAATACACGACGGGGCCATCGACCCGCGTGACGGCCAAGTGGGCCAGCAGGCTGACGATCAACAGCGACAGCGATCCCAACCAGATCAGCCGGGGGCCGTAACGATCGATGCCGATCCCCAGAAAAATCCGCATCGCGATGGCGCCGACCATACCGACACCGACGATCAGCCCGAGATTCAGTTCGCTGCCGCCCAACTCCCTGACGAATTCCCAGTAACGAAACAGCAGGCTGACCGCGACCATCAACAGCGAATTCGCCAGATAGCAAAGCCAAAACGTCGGACCGTAGGCACTAGCGGGGCGATCCGCGTGAGTTGACGAAACGCTTTCGGGCGACTGACGCGGGTTGGCGGAAAATGAGAGGCGGGCGAAACGAATCATTCAAGCAGCAGGGGGTGGGCACCATCGAGGTGTGAGATTTCAAGGGTGACGCCATTATAGCCGATCTCGACGCTGGCGTTAGGGCAAACCCGTAGGCTGGGCCATGCCCACCCTACAATCGACGACACGCCGCGGCGGCTCGGGTTCGCGGGATCGGGCGTTCCTGCTAAAGTTCGATGGACCGATCGATTCCATCCCAGAGAGGCCGCCCCGTGACATCCCATCGCGACAAGACGCTGGTTACCGTGGCCACGTACAATGAGATCGAAAACCTGCCCGATCTGGTCGACGAGATATTTCAACATGCCGATGGTGCGAACATCGACGTCGACATTCTCGTGGTCGACGACAACTCGCCCGACGGAACCGGCGATTGGTGCGACGAGCGACAACAGCGCGACCCGCGGGTGAAGTGTTTGCATCGCGAGGGCAAGCTGGGCCTGGGCACGGCCATCATCGCCGGCATGAAATACGCCGTCGAGAACGATTACCGCTATGTGCTCAATATGGATGCGGATTTTAGCCATCACCCGCGTTATATTCCCGGATTGATCGCCGGAATGGAACCGGGCGAAGAAGAAGAAACAGAGCCCCTCGACGTGATGATCGGCTCGCGTTACGTTCCCGGTGGGGGCGTCGAAGGCTGGCCCCTGCATCGACACTTCATGAGCCGCGGGGTGAACATCTACGCGCGAACCCTGCTGGGGCTGCGGAGCAAGGACTGTAGCGGATCGTTTCGTTGTTATCGCACGTCGCTGCTGGGGAGGCTCGATTTCGATCACGTCCGCTCGCGGGGTTATTCTTTCCAGGAGGAAATCCTCTGGCACCTCCGCCGGCTCGGCGCTCGTTTTGGCGAGATGCCGATCATCTTCGTAGATCGCGAAAAGGGGCAATCGAAAATCGACCTGCGTGAGATGGTTAGCGCCCTGGCTATGATCTTCTCACTCGGCGTTCAAAGCCTTCTCAGAATCGCCCCCTCCTCGGAAAAGCCTGACAGCTCCGCCGGCGGATCGTAAACGCCGTGCCCACCGATTGCGGATTAGCCGCGAGCATATCCCGTGTCCTCCTGTGACGACTATGACGCGCGCGCGGATCGTATCGACCCTCTCCGACACAACGCAACGTAGAGTTGGGAAACGTCTCACGCGGCGTTTTGCGCGACCACTGGTCGCGGCTTTACAAAAACCGAGGAGATCTCGTCCATTATGAGTCAGCATCAAAAGCGTATTGGAATTCTCACCAGCGGCGGCGACTGCCCGGGTCTGAACGCGGTGATCCGTGCGGTGGTCAAGAGCGCTAACCAGTCGGGCATCGACGTGATTGGCTTCCTTAAGGGTTATGAAGGACTCATCGATCCGGTCCGCTACTTGCCGCTTAACAACAAGAACACCTCGGGAATCCTCACTCACGGCGGAACGATACTCGGCTCGACCAACAAGGGCCGGTTTGCCGCCACGGTCGGCGTGGCCGATCGCCTCAACTTAGACCCTGAACTTTTAGAAGACGTTCAGACCACGTTCAAGCAGCTTGATCTTTCCGGATTGATCTGCGTTGGCGGCGACGGTTCGCTGGCCGTGGCGCAACAATTCCACGAATTCGGTCTGCCGGTTGTCGGAGTGCCAAAAACGATCGACAACGATCTATCGGCCACCGCCTTCACATTCGGGTTCGATAGTGCGGTCGCGTCGGCCACTGACGCGCTCGACCGACTGCACACCACGGCCGCCAGCCACGGACGCGTGATGGTGCTGGAGTTGATGGGCCGCCACGCCGGTTGGATCGCGCTGCACGCGGGAATCGCCGGTGGCGCACATGTTATCTTGCTGCCTGAAATTGATTGGTCCTTCGACCAAATATGTCACAAAATTTTGCAGCGCGAACGGTCCGGAAAACCCTCGACGCTGATCGTCGTGGCCGAAGGCGCCCGCCTGCCCGACGGAGACATGGTCACCCACGATGGGCCGCAGTCGCTCGGCCAGGTTCGTCTGGGCGGCATCGGCAACATCGTCGCCCACGAGATCGAGCAGCGTTTGCACCGAGAAACCCGCACGGCCGTGCTGGGCCATTTGCAACGAGGCGGCGGGCCAACCACATTCGATCGCGTATTGGCCACACAGTTCGGCGCGCACGCCGTGCGGCTGATCATCGAACGCCGCTTCGGCGAGATGGTCTGTTATCGTCCGCCGAACATCGAAAGCGTACCGATTATCGAGGCGGTCAACGATCTGTCGACCGTCGATCCGGAAGGTTCGCCCGTGCTGGCCGCCCGCTCGCTCGGCGTCAGCTTCGGCGACCGTCCGACCACCGAGCAGGCGTTCGTCTCGCCCTGGCTAGAGGACGACGACGATCGCGAGGTCGAGGATCGTCCGGAAGATGTGCCCGAAGAGGTCGAAGTGCTGCTCTAACGTACAAGCGGCGCATTCGGCTGATTTCCCGCCGCTCCACACATTGAACCCCAGCCTTGGCCGGAAGGCCAGGCTTCGCCGATCTCTCTACTCCGCATCAGTTGCCCGATCTCGCCCGATTGCCTATAATGCCCGTGGGCCATTTCCGGCGACTTTTTCGCGGAGGGAAGCTATGTTGCGTCGCATTCTAGCAGCGTTCGTACTTGGTTCAGTGCTCATTCACGGGGCGGCGCTGGCCTGCATTAACGATGAAGAGACGGGGCCGCGTGAGCGCGACTACCAACAGCAGTACGAGCCGCAGCAGAGTCCCTTTGCCGACGAGTACGAGAACAAACAGTTCGCGCTCGTCTCGCCCCAAGTCGGTATCGGCGTCATCGCCGGCATCGGTGTCGGCGGCGTCATGCTGGTCGCCTGCGTTCTCCTCGCCCTGTTCCGCCGCGAAGATCGACCGATGCAATAGCGCATAGTCGTGGTTCGCTCCGCGAACCAAATGTTTCGTTCGCGGAGCGAACAACAACTGATCCCAACTCTCATGTCGCGCCTGCGCAAAGTCCTGCTCGCCGCAACCGTCGGCGCCGTCGTCGGCCTGATCCTCGGCTACCTGGGGCACCTTTCCTATCGCCCCGTCTACGTCCAAGTTCCGCCGCCGCAT
Organism: Planctomycetota bacterium; assembly: GCA_022564995.1. Lineage (GTDB taxonomy): Bacteria > Planctomycetota > Planctomycetia > Pirellulales > JADFKK01 > JADFKK01. Next base: position 12,629 of record JADFKK010000261.1, read on the forward strand.
CATCGGTCGAAACAGTACGCTGGCACGGCCCTGCGCTTCGCCATGGTCCACGACACGCTGCACCAGCGTTTTTTCAAACATGGCAAGGCGTATTTTGAGGAGCGCAACAAGGTGAGTCTCGCCGCCATGGAAAAGGAAATTCCCGAGGGCACAATCGATGTTCAGCCGAGCGACGATTACTTCGACCACCTGGACAATCTCGGCGTCGGCTTCGAGAAGCTCGGAAAATATGACGAGGCCATCGCAACGATGCGTCGAAAGCTCAAGCTGCAGGCCGATGTTGAAGAACGCCGACAGCAGCGGGTGAGAAACTCGACCACCCCGGCGGAAGATCTGCCGCCCGAGGAATACTCGCTCTACAAGACTTACGCCAATCTCGGCACGTTCATCGTTCACAAACAACTCTTCTCGCGCGACGCCGACCCCGCCAACCGCGGCGCCGCGATGCGCGAAGCGCTGGAGCACATCAAGACGGCCATCGAGATCAACCCCGGGGCCCACTTCGGACGCGAAGACTGGCAGCAGATCATCATGGAGTTCATGATCGGCGTGCAACAGCGTCCGGAGTTACTGCTCAAGTACGACATGGTCGGCAATCGCCTCGACGTCATGCCGGACGTGCAGGGACCGTTTCGAGATGGCTGGGTCGAAGCCCGAGGTAGCGGGAGCGTGTTCGTGCCTAGAACCCGAGAGTGGATCACGCGAGTCGGAGCCGAAGGCCAGTGGGCCAGCGACGTCGAATCGGTCCACTCCGAACCCGTCCCGTTCGACGAGCCGGTCCTCGGCATGATCG
>JADFKK010000262.1 GCA_022564995.1 Planctomycetota bacterium
GCTGAAACTTTCGGGAATGCGTTGGACTCACGAAGGAGCGAAGGTGGTTTTGGGATTGCGTGTGATCTCGCTGAGCAAGACTTGGCCAGCAACCTTTGCCACATATCTGAAAACCCGCAATCCAACCAACCTACGACCTTACCCAGCGCCGCGCCAACATCACGCGAAAATCGCCGCATAAACACCGCCCCTACGAGATTACATCCCCTTGCACCTCCGTCACAAGCAGAATATACTGTGCCCATCGCAAAGCCCCCAGAAGAACAGTATTCACCAGCCTACAGTTCCTTGACCTCGACGCCAATCCCGCTTACTGACGAACGTCAGTAAGCCTTGTTTCTCTGGAGGCTGCTACGATGCAAGTCGAAGAACGGACAATCATCAAGGAGGCAGTCAGGCAGTACCTGAAAGATGAACAACCGGATCAGCTCGAAGAATTTGATTTCGTCTTTGATGACGTATTTCGCGTCATCCGTTCTCGCATCGATACCGAAGCAGAATCACATTCAGTAGGTCAGTCAGATGATGGGGAGGGAATTCCTTTTGAAGTAGGTGCATTGCAGGGCACGACCATTACGGTCGCATGTTGGATCGGGACGTGTCTGTTGATAGGCACCCTCAAGTACACTGGCAAGCACTTCGCCAAGAGATCGATTGACGAGGCGGCCGACAGTCTAGTCAATCGCGGTGCGAAAGAAAAAGTCGTTCATAAGCTAAGGGACATTCTATCAGGGATACTCGCTGAACTCTAAAGCCCTGTGGTATTCAACATGAAAGGATGGGCACGCTACGAAGGCGAGTGTGATCCTGAAGAACTCGTTGCCGCAATCAAGGAATGCGGCACAGGATTGGGCATGGAAAGCCGTTGTGATCGCCGATCTTCTAACGAGTATGCAATACGTGGTATTCAGAAAAGACACTGGTTGGCGATCATTCTGTTTGGACTTCACCAAGAGATTAGGTGGATTGTTCGCACTTCAGATGCGCGGACCTCTCTTTTTTGTGATAGACGCTGCTTGCCTTGGGTGCGGAACCTAGCTCTATGCTTGTGCCTTGCGGCTCCGCTGTTTCTGTGGATGTCGTACTATTTCAATGGTCTGCTAACAGATCCGTGGACGGCTTCCGTTAGCCCGCTTTTCATGGCGGCATGTGTTGGATCATTGATTTTCAGCTTTCGTTTGTTCTTTGGAGGTGACAATCTCTTCTCCATCTACGAGGAGGCGATCTTCGAGAGAATTGAGACAAGCGGCGGGTTTCTTGAAGAACATCCCGCAGGCTCCTTCAATAGGAGAGCCTTCTGGCAAGTCGTGTATATGGGCTATGCAATTGCCTTTCTCCCCTTGTCCATCGTATTGAACGGTGGAATAGAGCTTGGCGTTCCATGGCTCGATGCTCTCGTGCTGTTAGTCGTATTGGGTATTGTCCCGATCGTCATCTTGGTGCCGGTTCTGATTAAGAACCAGGCAACTCTTAGGGGACATCCCATGCTCCTCGGAATGGTAACTCAGATAGCAATCGTGTTCTGGGCGGCGGCCATTGTGCCAATGTATTTTTGTGCTGACATATCAGATGACATCCAGAATGTGACGTATTTGATTCATAGATACGGGCCGGACGAGTATTTTGCATATGTTGCCGAAGAGAACGCAGGCACTTTTGACTCATCTCAACTGGAGGAGATGTATGCCGCCTTACGGTGGCAGTGGTTTCTCTGGATTGCATTGGGAGTGTGCTCTGCGGGAAGTGCGGCAGTTATTTTCTATAAAGGGGTCTCATTTGCGCCAACGATTCAGCGATCCTTGATTCGCGTGAAAGTTCACCCGGGTTCTTTGGTGACGTTCAGGACAGCAACAGGCGGTCCTCTGCTTCCGTGGTTGCGATACTGCATTGGAGGATTCGCAGCGTTGTTTTGTGTAGTCGTTCTGCTTGCCACTTGGAATTCGTTTGCCATTGGCATTTTTGCTTTGTGCAATGTTGTTATTACAAGCTATCCAGAAAGTGTTTCACGAGTTGTTGATAGTTCTACTGCAATCATGTGTGCCATCCTGTTGCGGCCTGAGGCTAGTGAAAACTTTGCAGTGGTCAGCCGTATTGGGTGGGGTATTTATGGCTTTACCTTGCCAAGTCTTTTGGCCTTATCCGTGGGGAGTCTCATTCGGTCTCGTCGCCGAATGCGACGGCAACTATTGGCCAACGAGTTAATCAAAGGATCTGACCACGACAGAGTTTTGCAAGCTGTTGAGGCATTAGCAGAACGCGCGAGCGTCCGCTGCCCACGAATATCAGTGACACCGATGGAATCCTGCGAAATTATGTGCCACTCATTCGGGGTCATTCGACATGAGCATTGGATTGAATTGTCACAGGGATTTGTGGAGCTATTCGCCGGAGGCCATAAAGCAGCCGCGTGTTCTGCGGCTTTGGCACATGAAATGGCCCACCATCGGTTGGGGCACTGCCTTCGCGGAATCATCTTGCGATTCGTGGCACGTATGATGTTCGTCGGTGACGGATTCATCCAGGCGTTCATCAACTCGTATCAAGATGAATTGAAAGCGGATCAGGTAGCTGTGCAAGAATTCCATGTCAACCCGGCAGACCTAATTAAGGCGTTGCAGTTGGTGAGCAACTGCAAGGCTGCTGAAGTGATGACTTCCAACGCAGCTTTGGCTGGGACTGAATTATTCCCCAGCTTGCCGCTGACGCTCATCAGTAAATCGCTGAGCGATGCTGCCCAGAAGTTCACTCTATCGGAGCGATGGCGTTGCTTCCTCAGTAGTTACACGGGCCGTGACAGGACCAGCTATTGGCACCCTCACCGGGATGAGCGAATAAAACAACTGCGATTGTTAGAGACACTCAATGCACTAGACTGAGCGACATTAAGAAGCAAGACACCACGAGCTAATCATCAATGTCACCGCTGTCTCGGATGGCACTTGCGGTGAATTTCCTTTAGCTGTGGGTTCGTCATGTGCGTGTAGATGTGCGTCGTCGACAAATCTTTGTGCCCAAGCATTTCCTGAATTGCTCGCAGATCGGCACCGTTCCTGAGCAGCTCTGTTGCAAACGAGTGGCGTAGCGTGTGCGGTGAGGGCTTAGTGACGATGCCCGCCAGTGCTGCGTACTTCTGAACGATGTCACGAAAGGACTGGTCGGACAGTCGGTATTCTTCACCGGGCGGCATGATGTTGAACGCCTGATCGGGTTTGCGAATGAACAGCGGATTCAGATGATCCAAACGCCTATCGAGATATGATTTCAGAGCGTCGGCAGCACCGTCCGAAATGAAGACCACCCGAACCTTGCCGCGTTTGCCCTACACAGAAATCTCTCTCGTCTTGAGGTTAATGTCCTTCCGATTGAGTTGTCGAAGCTCATGCAGGCGAAGCCCTGATGAAAAGAAAATCTCTAGGATGGCCTTGTCACGTAGGCCCGCACGAGTGCTCAAGACGGGAGCAGCCAACAATTGCTCAAGCTGCTCGCTCTAGAGCACTTCGATCTTTCGTGGGTCTTCCTTGAGGAGTCGCACATCATCAGGTGGAAACACATGCTGCTCTTCTTTCTGGATGAGATAGCAGAGCAGGGAGCGAAAGACTGTGAGACGATGATTCTTTGTGCGTACTGATAACTTACGGCCCTGCTTCGTGCGGTGCGTATGAAGCTGCCGCTTGAAGTGCTGCACCGCTGCCTTGTCGATGGTTGCTGGATCATCAACTGGCAGGTGCTGAAATGTTTCACCGGCAATGAGACATTGGTGAGGTGCACCGTCGCCGGCGACTGGTCGTAGTCGGCACAGAGCCGGTGCCACTTTTCCATCGACTTGGCGCGGTCGGAATACAACCGGACGAATTTGCCGCCTGCCTTGCAGTAGTACGACTTCCGGTCTTTGCGTTTGAAAATCTGCGAGATACCCATTGAATGACCTTTCACGAAAGGATAGGTCATTCCGGCATAGGTGCCGTTTTGGTGCCGTTCGCGGCACCTAACGCAAAAAGAGGTCACCACTGAAAGTACGTTTGATTCTGGTTTTTCAGTGGTTTCGTTAAGTGGAGCGGAAGAGACTTGAACTCTCGACCTCTGCATTGCGAACGCAGCGCTCTCCCAACTGAGCTACCGCCCCAAGGTTTCGCCGAACGGTTATTGTATGCGAACGGTTATTGTATGAAAGATAGGTCGAAATTGTCCAGGGCGGGTCGTTTGGAATCTCATGCGGGGCATGACCTATGGTTCCAGACCCAGGCTGCGGTGATAGGCGGCTTGCTGGGGCTGGGGGCCGAGCTTGTCGGTGATGGCTTGCCACTCGGTGGCGGCTTGTTTTAGCGCATCGGCCGGAGCTTGCCTGCCTTGGACGGCGTCGCGGACCGCCGCGTCGAGCGCGGCGAGGTATTCGGCTCGACCGGCCATGCGCGGGGCGAACAGACAGCGGCTGTGCGAAAGCGTTTGCTGCACCACGGCCCCATAGCGACGGGCCGTGCTGGATGGGACGTCGCGCGGAACCCAGTTGTCGGCAGTGCGAATCTGGCTGCGGCGGAAGAGAGTTGTCGCCCCGCTGGCCGAACTCGGCCGCCCACCGGCGTTGCGACCCGATAGCCAGGCTAGCATTCGCAGCGCGCCGTGCGGATGTTCGGAGGTGGCGACGATGGATCCCAATCGCCCCGAGATGCCTAACAGCGGCGCGCGGGGGTCTTCGCCGTTGCGACGGGCTGCCCACTTGTTCCGGCCGAATCGAAAGGCCTCGGCCGAGCCGGGCAGTTCGCAGAAGTCGATCGGAAAGGAGATCGCCCCGCCGCTCTGCTTTTCTGCCTGGTCGTCCGCGGCCGATAGCCATGTGAGCGTCATACCGCATTCGCCACGCAGCAGCGCGCGGCGGGCATCCTGCGGCGTGGTCTGGAGCGAGCGGCTGTCGCTGCCCAAAGCCACCGCGACCAGTTCGTCGAGCGCCCGAACATAACACGCTCGGCCGATGAGCGGCTCCATGTTTTTCAGATCGAACAACGTCGAATACTGATCGCGATGCCGGACATACGGCGCGGCCCGGGCCAACAACACCAACGATGCCCAGCCGGGGGCAAGCGGTTCCAGCGCGCCCGACCAGGGGGCATCGTCCGGCGGGGCCAGCTTGCCGAGTCGAGAGCGGTCACTGAAGGCTTCGGCCAAGGCCGCATATTCACTCCAGGTTTGTGGCCGCTTCATGTCGAGCGCTTTGAGCAGATCGGATCGATAGGCACACACCAGCACCGGCGAGCCGAGCGGCACCGCGTAGATGTGACCCGCCGAATCATCGCCCCAACGACATTCCCGTTGTCGAACCAGCGCAAACACGTCCGACCAATCGAGCCGCTCATCGTCGAGCCAGTCGCGTTCGATCCGGGCGATCTTTTTAGCTTCGGCCAAGGGCCCCAGCAAGGCCGACGGGTAGATCACCGCGTCGGCGTCGATCGTCTTGCCGGCCAACAGTTCGGCAGAGGATGTTTCTATAACTTGAAGCGTCGAGTCGGTTTGATCTTCCCATTCGGAGCGAATCTGGCCAATCGCCGCGGCCAGCGCCGAGTCGTCGACGACGAGCAGATGCAGCGTGACGCCGCTGAGCGATTCGACGGGATTTGACTCGTCGGGGTTATCCGAGGAGCAGCCGACGGTGAGACAAGCGGCGATCAGCAGGGCGAGAGATTTCAGCCGAGGTGTAGATCTGGATCGCATGGGCTGGCGGTGGAGAAAACTGCGTGAATGAAGTGGCGGCGGCATGGCTCTCATCGTATGCGACGGTGTGGCGGTTGGTCAATTCGTCGCAGCGCGTTAGAATCTTCTCGACCTCGAATGTTTCGTCCATCTTTCAGCAAGGCGACCGCGCACCATGAGCGTTTATCTCGGCATCGACATCGGCACTTCCGGCACGAAAACGCTGGCGATTAACCGGCGGGGGAAGATTCTCGCCCGTGCGACGGTGACCTATCCCTGCTCGGCGCCCAAGCCGGCTTGGAGCGAGCAAGACCCGGAGGATTGGTGGAAGGCCACGGTCAAGACAGTCCGGGCGGTGGTGAAAAAAGCCCGGCTGAAGGCGGCCGATGTAAAGGCGATCGGGCTGTCCGGCCAGATGCACGGGTCGGTGTTTTTGGACAAAAACGACGAGGTGGTGCGGCCGGCCATTCTGTGGAACGATCAGCGGACCGTGGCCGAGTGCGAAGAGATCGAACGTAAAGCTGGCGGGCGGGCCAAGCTGATCAAGATGGTGGCCAATCCGGCATTGACCGGGTTCACCGCGCCGAAAATTCTCTGGCTGCGCAATCACGAACCGCGGAATTTCGACAAGACCCGACGGGTGCTGTTGCCGAAGGACGACATCCGCCGCCGCTTGACCGGCGAATATGCCACCGAGGTGAGCGACGCCAGCGGGATGTTGCTGTTGGACGTGGTCAAGCGGCGTTGGTCGACAAAGCTGCTCTCGAAGCTACAGATCGACCGCGAACTGTTGGCCGAATGTTACGAATCGGAAGACGTGACCGGCAGTCTCACATCGCGGGCCGCTAAGCTGCTCGGCCTTTCGACCGATTGCGTCGTCGTCGGCGGGGCGGGCGATTGCGCGGCCGGCGCGGTGGGAAACGGCATCGTCAGCAAGGGAATTCTGTCGACTTCGATCGGCACCTCGGGCGTGATGTTCGTGCATAGCGACAAGGTGAAGATCGACCCGCTGGGCCGCATTCATACGTTTTGTCATGCGGTCCGCGGCAAGTGGCACATGATGGGCGTCAACCTGTCGGCCGGCGGCAGCTTGCAGTGGTTTCGCAACGCCGTCTGTCAGGAGATCGTCGCCAAGGCCAAGCGGGCGAAGATCGACCCTTACGAAATCATGACCGAGGAGGCCGCCGCCGCCCCGGTCGGCAGCCAGGGGTTGTTCTTTCTGCCGTATCTGTCCGGCGAGCGGACGCCACACGCCGACCCCGACGCCCGCGGCTGCTTCATCGGGCTGTCGCTGGCCCACGGGCGGGGCGAAATGATCCGGGCGATTATCGAGGGGGTGACCTATTCGATGCGCGACAGCCTGGAGATTATCGAAGACCTGAAGGTGCCGGTGCAACAGATTCGCGCCTCGGGCGGCGGCTCGCGGAGCAAATTCTGGCGGCAGGTGCAGGCCGACGTGTTCGGCAAGAAGGTCGTCACCATCAACACGGATGAAGGCGCGGCATATGGTGTGGCCCTGCTAGCGGCGGTCGGCGCGGGGGCCTACAAGAACATCGAGGAAGCCTGCCGGGCGACGATTCGTGTGGTTCGACAAACCCCGCCGTCGCGAAAGGCGAAAAGTTATTACGATCGGGCGTTTCCGGTGTACCAGGGGCTTTATGCGTCATTGAAGGACGATTTTAAGGAAATTGCGAAGCTGGAACGATAAGAGAAGGTGTAGGGGTAGCTGCGCGTGCTGCCCACGGGCGCGACCACTGGTCGCGGCTTTACATGTTTTTTCGTCGAGCGAATGATGCCGCCGTTTCTTTTTAGCACGAACGACGAGGTGCCGGTGGTCGAGCGGTTCGCCCACGGGCAGCCTAAGTGTCAGGGGCGATCGGTCGACGAGCGGCGCGAGGGCCGCTGGACGTGGTGGCATGCCGACGGCGAAGTGCGGGCGACCGGGTATTTCGACGGCGGCGCGGGCCAGGGGCTATGGACGTTTCACCATCCCGGGGGGATCGCCGATTGCGAGGGCGAATACCACCGTGGCCAGCGGCAATATCTGTGGACTTTCTGGCACGATAACGGCCGCCTGGAAGCCCGCGGCGAATACCACGACGGCCAGGAAGACGGCCGCTGGACCGATTGGTTCGATAACGGCCAGAAGCGAGCAGAGGGAGAGTATTGCCAAGGACGCAAAGTGGGCGTGTGGATGCACTGGGACAAAACGGGGCAGCGGAGTTGGCGGGTGGAGCACGATCAGGGAACCATAAAGCCGCGACCGGTGGTCGCGCCGGAGTCACCATGAACGTCAAACGATTCGTATTCTTTGTTGCGTTCGCATTCGCTGTCTGCTCCGCCGCAGCGGCGGAAAAACGTCTAGCAAGTTTCTCCGACGCCCAGCGGCAAGCCATCGACGCGCGGGCGATGAAAACGCCGCTGCTGGACGTAAAGCGAGCGAAGGTTCAGCTCTACACAAACGCCGCCGGTTGGTTGATTGCGAGATCGCCGCTGCCGAAGGCGGAAGAATCTCGGCGCATCGCGGCGGCAGATGCGGCGCTGCGGGGCAGACACCGCGTGGTGAAAACACCGGCGGCGGCCGAGGCGGTGTTGCGGCGTTTGACCGCGGCGCTGCCGGCACACATGCGAGCGGAGAAAGCGTCGCTGGTTGTCTTTGCCGAAGATGCGTTTGAATCGCAGACGATCGGCGGCGGACGGGTGTTCATTTCTCGGGGATACCTACGCGCTTTGACGGCCAGCGAGCGTCGCGGCAAGGACCGGCTGGCCTTCGTGCTCGCCCAACAAATCGGCCACGACGTTCGTGGGCATTGCCGATTTGCCTACAAGCTGTTGTGGCTACAAGAGCAGCTCGACGCGCGGGCCGATCGCCAGGTCGATCAGCGAGTGCTGCGCGCGGCGATCCGCCGCTCGATTTCGGTCAGCGGCCGTCTGCTGCGTTTCTCGTATGACCGAGAGCAGCTGCGCCAGGCCGATCTGTTCGCGCTGCATCTTTGTCGCAATGCGGGCTTCGACGTTGAGAACGGCCTCGACGTGCTGCGATCTGAGGCAACCGGCGATGATCCTGCCGCGCTGCGCCGTTTGCGACGCTTGCGAATGGAGCTTGACGGCGATGTCGGCAACGCACAATACGGCCTCTTAGAGTTCGACGCTGCCAAAGGGGCGCTACGCAAATCGCCCGACAAGTCAATCGGCAGGGGCGAGCATGTCGTCGTCTTCCTGCACGGGATGGAGTCGGCGGCCGGCGTTTTCCTGCCGCTGATGCAACAACTGGCGAAGAACAAGGGCGATCGCAAGCTCCGCATCCTGGCGCTGTCCTATCCCAACGACGGCAGCCTGGCCCGTAGCGGGAAGTTTCTCAGCCGAGAGATCGATCGGGTGTGTCCGGGCGCCCAGCGAATCGACTTCGTCGGCCACAGCGCCGGCGGGCTGGTGTTTCGTCACTACGCGGAGATCGAAGCAGGGCGCTTCAGCCGCGCGGTGTTTCTCGGCACTCCACACGCCGGCAGTGATTTGGCGAAGCTGCGCGACCTGCTGGAACCGAAGCAGTTTTTCGGCGATTTGCCGCTGGGATATCCCCAAGCCCTGGAGCGGACGATCGTCGACGGTCGCGGGCAGATGGCCTTCGACTTGCAGCCCGAGAGTCTCTTTTTGCGGCACTTAAACGCCGCCGGCAAGGTCAAGCGCCCCGACGATTACCACATCTTCCGCGGCCGGGCCATCTCGACCGGCAAGGTGATTCTGTTGCGCAGTTCACTGGCTTTGGTGCGCCGCGGCCTCAACAAATCCCTGAAAAAAATCGAAGACAAACCCCAACGCCATGCCGCCGCCAAAGTGCTCATCGAGCGGCTGCGTCTGCCGGCCGAAATCACCCGCGGCGATCTGGCGGTCACGCTCGACAGCGCGGCTTTGGAGGGTGTTAAGAATGTCGAGACCCACAAGCTGAATCACGCGCAGCTCTACAAGGATGAGAAAATTGTCGCGTCGGTGGTCGGTATCGTGCTTTCTAATAATCGCAGGTAACCCGTCGGGCCAAGCTCGGCGTAAATTACGGCTGTTGTTTATTGGCATCGCGCTGGTGCTGAGAAACATCTGGGTGTGGCTGCACTTCAAGCTAGCCAAGGCAAGCGTCACCGTGTGGCGGTCCGCTCGCCGGACTCGCTTAACACTTCTTCGAAACTTCGGTCCAGCACTTCGACCATCTGATCGATCTCGTCGTCTGTCGAAATCAGCGGCGGGCCGAAGGCGATCCAGTGCGGGTCGAAGCGGCAGAGCAGGCCGTTTTCTAGCGCTCGACGACCGACACGCAGGCCGAGCGGGTTGTCGGCGGGGAATTGTTCTTTGGTCTCGCGGTCGCGGACCAATTCGACGCCCTGTAACAATCCTTTGCCGCGGATGTCGCCGATCACGTCGTACTTCTCGGCCAGCCGCTCGAAGTGTTCGCGCAGCCGCGCCCCCTGCCGACGGACATTCGCCAACACGTCGCGCTCGATGATCTCTTGCAACACCGCCAACGCCGCCGCGCAAGAGATCGGATTGCCCTCGAACGTGTGGCCTTCGACGAAGCCGGGGTTGTCGGGCTCCTCGCTCCAAAACACGTCGGCGATGTGCCGCCGGCAGATCATCGCCGAGATCGGCGCGTAGCCGCCGCCCAATCCCTTGGCCGTGCAAATCACATCGGGCAAAACGCCGAACGTCTCGGCCGCGAACATCCGCCCCGTTCGCCCGGCGCCGGTGATGATCTCGTCGAAGATGAGCAGCACGTTGTGCCGGTCGCAAACTTCCCGCAAGATCGGTAGATATTCGTCCGGCGGGTCGATGATGCCGCCGGTGTGCCCGATCGGTTCGACCATCACGGCGGCCACCGTCTCGGCGTCTTCGGCGTCGATCACGTCGCCGACAATCGTCGCGCAGGTAATGTCACACTCCGGATGCGTCTTATCGAACGGGCAGCGATAACAGGTCGGCGGAAAGACGTGCAGAAAGCCGGGCGCGAGCGGCTCGTTCACCGTCTTGCGAGACTTGAGGCCCGAGGCGGACAGCGATCCCAGCGTCGAGCCGTGCCACGATTGATAGCGCGAGATGATCTTGTACTTGCCGGGGTGTCCGGTGAGCTTGTGATATTGTCGGGCGATTTTGATCGCCGCCTCGGTCACCTCGGAGCCGCCGCACTGAAACTTTACCGCCGACAGATCTCCGGGGGCCAACTCGGCCAGCAGATTGGCCAACTGCACGGCCGGCGGATTGGTGCCGTGCATGACCGGCGAAAAATGCGTCAGGTCGAGTTGCCGGTGAATCGCCTCGATCACGCGGCGGTTATTGTGACCCAGCGAGACGACGTAAATGCCCGACAGCGCGTCGAGATATTGCTTGCCCGCCACGTCCCAATAATGGACCCCGTCGGCCCGGGCCATAATCAGCGGCTGCTTCGACCAGGTGGCCATCTGATCGCGGACGAAGATCTGGCGCAAGAATCGCTCCTCGCAAGTCTGGGCCTGCGAGATCAGTTTGATCGCAACATTCGGGACGCTCATGTTTTCTTTCTCAAGCAGTAGGGTGTGCTCCGCATATCGAAAAGTCATGCAAAGCATGACCTACAGCACCTGCATCGTAGGGTATGCTCCGCATGCCGAAAAGTCATGCGGAGCATGACCTACCCGGCGGCTTTACAACGGCCCGCGAGTTTGTTCCACTGGGCTCACGCTTCGCACGCGCCACACTAGCCCGACGCGCAAGCGAGGGACGACCAAAACGCAGCTTCCCTCGCTCGCGCGTCGGGCTAGTGTGAGAAAATCGCCGCCGAAGACGCAAAACCATACAGGACCGCCATCATGTCCCAGCCGCTTATTATCGACCTGCATCTCGATCTGGCCTGGGACGCCCTGTTCTGGAACCGCGATTTGACCATCCCGGCCCACGAAGTTCGCCGGCAGGAAGAGACGGCCGAGGTGCCGCAGGTGGCCGACGACATCGACACGGGCATCTGCACGGTGACCTTTCCCGAGATGCGCCGTGGCAGCGTCGGCATCATGCTCAGCACGATCATGTCGCGGATTCAGCCGCGGGGCCGCATCATGCGCGACGGGATGCGGACCCAAGAGCAGGCGATGGCGATCGGTCGCGGGCATCTGGCCTATTACCAAGAGATGACCCGGCGGGGCGAGATCAAGCCGGTTCGCAACTTGGCCGACTTGGACGAGGCGGTCGCGGCCTGGGAAAACCCGACGGAGCAAACGCCGATCTATCACATCCTCTCGATGGAGAGCGCCGACCCGATTCGCGATGCCGACGACGTCGAGTTTTGGTGGGACGCCGGCCTGCGGGTTGTTGGCCCGGCCCACTTCGGCCACAACACGTACATCCACGGCACAGGCACCGAGGGCGGATTGAAACCGCCGGCCAAGGATCTGTTCAAAGCGATGCGCGAGGCGGGAATGATCCTGGACATCACGCACATGGCCGATCAATCGGTCTGGGAGGCGCTGGACATATGGGACGGTCCGATGATGGCCTCGCACTGCATGTGCCGCTCGATCGTGCCGGGGCAACGTCATCTCACCGACGACATGATCCGCGAGTTGACTCGCCGGGGCGGCATCATCGGGTTGGTGTTCTGCCAGTTTTTTATCGACCCCGACGTCGATTGGGAAGCCCGGCCGAACCGGCACGAATGGGTCTCGAAATACGACATGCGCGGGCTGCTGCCGCACATCGAGAAGATGGCCGATCTGGCCGGCGGCACGCTGGAAAACATCGCCATCGGCACCGACATGGACGGCGGCTTCGGAGCCGAAGTGACCCCGACCGACGTCGACACGATCGCCGACTTGCAGGGTCTCGCGCCGGTGCTGGAAGCGGCCGGATATAGTCACGACGAAGCGCTCGGCGTGCTCCACGGAAACGCCCTGCGGTTGTTCCGTCAGGCCTGGGGCGGCTTGTAGGAGGCGTCTCCGACGGCGACCCATGCCATTGAAAAATCGCGGATCGGCGACAGGAGTCGCCTCCTACAAAACCAAGGACACACCTACCATGAGCGCCGAAAAACGCCTCCAAGAACTGAACCTCGAACTGCCGCCGGCCGCCAAGCCGATGGGCGTTTACCGTCCGGCCGTAATCATCGACCGGCTCGTCTACACCTCCGGCCATGGCCCGTTGCAAAACGACGGCTCGCTGCTGACCGGCCGCATCGGCGAGGAGGTCGGCCAGCAGGAAGGTTACGCCGCCGCCCGACAGACCGGGCTGGCATTGCTCGCCACGCTGCGGGAAGAACTCGGCAGCCTCGACCGCATCGCCCGGCTGATCAAGCTGCTGGGCATGGTCAACTGCACGGCCGATTTCGATCAGCACCCGGCCGTCATCAACGGCTGCAGCGAGCTATTCGCCGAAGTCTTCGGCCCCGACCACGGCCTCGGCGCCCGCAGCGCCGTCGGCGTGGGCTCGCTGCCGGGGAATATTACCGTGGAGATCGAGGCGATATTTGAGTTGAAGTAATTGAAGAGGCTAGGGGTTTCAACGCAAAGACGCAGAGGCGCGAAGGCGCAAAGAACGTGCGACAGCATTTAGACGTACGCAAGATTGACAACCACCCCTCATCCCTAAGTATCTTCACCCAACTTCCCTCCTTTGTTTCCCTCCTTTGTTTCCCTCCTTTGTTTCCCTCCTTTGTTTCCCTCCTTTTTTTCCCTCCTTAGTTTCTTTCCTTCCGTCCTCTCGCCTTTGCGTCTTTGCGTTGAATCCCT
>JADFKK010000263.1 GCA_022564995.1 Planctomycetota bacterium
GTCATCGGCGCTCCTGGTTGTGCGGGCGTCGCCTGCTAATCATTTTTGGTTATCCGAAAAGCTCCGTTTGCCCGGCCGCCGGTTTCTTCCGGCCGCGGCGCTTCGGGGCGGGCTGCCGCTTGCCGTCTTCCGCGTGCAGGCCGGCAAGGCGTTCTTCTTCGGCTCGTTGTTCGTTGAGTTCGAGGAGGCGGGCGAGGACTTCGTCGCGGAACTCGTCGGGCCAGCGGAGACGCCAGGGCTTTTTCTTTTTCGATTTCTTCGCGGTCGAGTCGTCGTCGTCTTCCTCCTCGTAGTCGAGCAGGAACTCGCAGCGGGCATCTTTGGCGAGGTCGTCCCAGCCGTAAGCCTCCAGCACCGCTCGATCCATCGCAGCGTGAAGCTCGCGGAGTTGCTCGATCTCCGACGACTTCTCGTGCGGGTCGTGGAAGCGGTTGTAGGTTTTTGTGAGACCGGCGTCATTCTCGACCATTAGTTTCGCCCGCAATTCGTAGAACTCACGGCCAGCCGATTCGCACAATTGGTTGGTCTGAAACTCAATAGGAAACGGAAATGTTTCGAGACAGTCTCCCGGCGTATATTGAAAATCGTCCTTGAGCGTAGAACCGAAAAACCGAGCCCATGTGTCATGGACGCGACTTTGGATGTTGGCGAAGGCGGCATACGTTGAGAATGGAAAAACCAGAGTCTTCTCGTTGAAAACGATGTGGGAAGGCAAGAACACTGGTGCGAAGGCATTGCTAATTCGCGCAATAACAAGCACTCGGTCCAATGGAGCCTTCGCCCGATTCAAAGCGGGCGTTGCCGTGCCGAACTGCCACCAGCATTCCTTTCGCCGTTCGGCGACATCGTAACCGCCCAACTGATCTCGCGCGGGCTTGACCTTTTCGCGGACAATCTCAAGAAGGTCTGGGTACTCGCTTGCTTCGTCAAGAGACATGTCACTGAAATCAATCACGAATCGTTGGTGCGTGTGCGTCGGATCAGTATTGATTTCTTTCCCGCCGATGTACGGAAAGATCTTCTCGGCGTTCTTCGGATCGCAGTCAATGAGCGTCTGCATTTGACTGAGCGGTGAAGCAACACCCGTAGTGTCTGCATCATCAAAAGTGAATCCCATGCCGAGAACGCACGCGCCTTGAAAACACTGCGACTTGTTTGCGCTGAGTCGCGCCGGATTAAACTCGACGTGGCTGGGAAACAAGTATGAATTGAGGGTTGGGACCGGTTTCGCGTTCAAGTAGATGCGATCGACGGATGCGCGTTTTCTGACGTGGACAACGCTGACGATCACTGCGGCCTGGCCTGGCCATTTCATGCGTCTCGTCGCGCTATAAATGCAAGCGGAGTGGCGACAGAGATAACCGAGTCCGGCCTCGCGAGTGTCGCCTTGTGCGATTGTGTTGGTGGCAACGAGGCCAAGACATCCACTATCGCGCAGAAGTGAGTATGTGCGACGGAAGAAATGGGCAACCAAATCGACGGCTTTGCCACTACTCTGTTCGTGAATAACGCGAAGCCAATCAGGATAGCCTTCTCCAAGTACAGGCCAGATGCGTGCTCCACCTACAAAAGGCGGATTTCCAACGAACACATCGAAGCCGTCGTTCTCTCGCGAAAACACTTCGGGAAACTCAATCTCCCAATGAAACGGTGGAATCGGATGCTCGCCGCTTCTCAGGCTCGCGGCGGCCTCGGCGATCGGGCCGCGGAGGTTGATGTTGTGGCCGCTGGCGTACCAGTCACTGACGCTCGCAAAAAGTTCCTCGCAGCGGTCTTCGCGGTCACGCTTCGTGGCTTTTTTCTCACGCCCCGAAGAACCGGAGGCTAGCGCCTTGCGGCTCATGAAGGGATGGAAGAACGCACTCACGCAGGCATCGCCGGTCATGCGGACGACGTCCAGGGCCTCATTCGCCACGGCCAAACGTGATTCCTGATCGCGATACGGCACATCCTCGCGGGCGTTGAGAATCTTCGCCCGGGCTTCGGTGGCTCGGTCGAGCCGACGCTGGATCAGGTCTTCGCCAAACTTCTTCTGCTTTTTCGGTTCCCAGTGGAAGCCGATGATCTGGGTGCGGGTGAGGCCGACCAGCGAATCGCCGTGACGCAGGCAGTGGTCGAGGAACGTGAAGGGATGCTCCTTGGCCAGCGTCACCAGCCACAGCGACAGCTTGGCCAGATCGACCGCCAGGTCGTTTTTGTCGACGCCGTACAGACAGCGCTGGGCGATCAGCCGGCGGGCATAAAGCACCTCGTCTTCATCCGGCGGAATGTCCTTCGGCACCAGATCGTGGGCGTACCAGGCCTTGATCAGTTCATCGCCAAGCTGACGGCAGGTTTCCACCAGAAACGCGCCGCTGCCCATCGCCGGATCGCAGATTTTCAGGTCGAGGATTTGCGACGGATGCGGCGTGCCGACCTGGCGAGCCTGCTTCGCCGCCTCGACCGCTTTCTCTGAGAGGCGGACGCGGGCGGCCAACTCGGCCTTGGTGTAACGCCGCTTGTCTTCGCGGCTGGGTTCGTAAACGGTCGGCAAGTTCGGGTTGGCCTCGATCTCAACCCGAAGCGTCAGTGAGGCATCGCCCGGCTCGGCTCCTCGCTCACGCTTCGGGTTAGGATTTTCATTCACTTGCTTGCGCTGCGTGCTTGTATCGCCGACCAACTGTTTGAGGATCGGCTCCAGCGTCGTGCGGACGATCGGCACGGTCAGTGAACGGGGCGTGTAGTGTGAACCGCTGCGGCGGCGTTCGTCGCTCGGCTGGAAGACCATGGCTCCCTTGGGAACGACGTTGGGCGTTGCGTGCTTGGCGATTTTCTTTTCCAGCGCGGCGAGCAGATCGTCGAGCGTCTTGGCCGCCTTCAGCGCCGCGGCGGCTTGCCCGGTGATCTTCTGCTCGGCGTGGTCCTTGATCCACTTCGCCCGTTGGCCCGGGCTGGTTTCGAGCAGCGCCTGCAAATTGATCGTGGTCGGCGCCCCGTGCGGCTTGGCCGGCTTGATCGCGATGCTGGGGCCGGTGGCGACTTCGAGATTGAAGCCCATGATCGTCTCGTACACGCTGCCGATCTGCTCGACGTCGAGCGTGCGGTAGCTGAGCCGCTCGCCGTCGAGAACGAGCAGGTTTCGCAACACGCGAAAAACAACACCGTCGGAGACGCGCGGAATGGCCGGCTTGTCGCTGGCCGCCGGGTCGGACTGTCGCGGGCGGCCTTCGAGAAACGGGTAGCGGTCGGCATCGAACAGGTATCCCTTGCGGGCCGGGATATGAAAACCGTCGTGGTCGCCCCCTTCGTAGATCATCCGAAACAGGGCTAGCAACTGAGCCCAGGCGCCGTAGCGCTGGTCCATCGTGTCGGGAAACCGCCCGGCGTCGGCCCGCAGCCGATCGAACAGGCCGGTGACCGAGTAGAATCTCGTATAGACCGAATCCCCGGAAAGCAGCGAGCGGTCTTCGGCATAGAGAATGAAGACCAGCCGCAACAGCACGGTCAGCAAGCCGGCGTAACCGTGGCCAGGATCTTCGGCCAGCAGCTCGCGAAGCAGGTCGCCCTTTCGCTGATCGTTCGCCGCTTGGAAGCCCCGCAAGAGTTCGTTCAAGGCCGCCAACACTTGCTTGGCCAGCTTCGTCGAGACGACGTTCTGGTACTTGCGGCTGTCGGCCATGATGGCGGGCAGGCGATTCTTTTTCTCCATGCTGAACAGGCGATCGACGCACAGCAACATGTGCAGCGCCGCGAAGATCGGCCGGCCGGCCACCGTGGTCATTTCGGCGACGGAGAACGTCATGTAGCCGCTCGTCTCGCCGCGGGGCGAGTAGACGAGCCGCAGATGCGTGCCGCTCGTGAGCAGACCGATCGGCACTTCGGTCTCGCGAAGCAGCCGCTCGAACTTGGCCTGCGGCGTGGCCTGCCAGCGGCGGTCGTCCTGTTCGGCAACCGAATCGAAGTCAACGTCGGCCGGCAGCTCGCTCACCAGCATCAGCCAGGGCCGCTGGGGATCGGCCGGCTTGAATTCTTTGACGGCGTAGGTTGGCCGCAGCGTCTCGTTGTATTCGGGCAGCGCCACCTCTAGCGAATTCGGCAGCGGTTCTTGGCCAGGCCCACCAGCCAGATCGTCCGGCGACCAGTCGAGAACGGTTTGGGTGAAGTCGCGGAAGTCGCGGATTTCCGGGACGAGGTTGTCGTTTGCGTCGCGGGTGAGGCACGACAGGAAGTTCTGATGGTCGCGAGCGATGTTCTTGTTGATGTAAGCCTGCGCCGACAGCAGCGCCGGGATCGACACCACCAGCCCGGTCGGCTGCACGTAGCCGAGCCATTCTTGATGGGCAAATTCTTCCGGCGACTTTGCCATGGCGCTACCCCGTCACCGGCCAGAGATAGACGAGGCCGACCGGCTCGATGCGCGTGGCCTTGACGTCGTAGATTTCACGAATTCGGGCCGGTTCCGTTTCAAGCTCCTCGTCGATCATGGCCAGCCGCTTGGCCCACCAGCGCTGGTTGGCTTCGAGTTGACGAAGTTCGTCTTTAGCGAAACCGAACTTGCGTTGTGTCGGATCGCCCTGCTCATATTTGGCGGCGGTCGCTTTGATATGTTTGGTCTGGTTCTGGAGAATCTCGCGCATCGCCTTGGCCTCGGCCTGGCCGCGAGCGACGAGTTTTCCTTTGGCGTCCTCGGCGTACTGCTCACCTCGGGTTTGCAAATGATCGAGCAGTTCCTTGACGTCGCCGGCGGCCGACTCTTGAAGCTGCTTGAGGACGACGTCGGAAATCACAAGGCCCGCTGCCGACGCAAAGGCTCCATCCAACAGCGACATGGTTTTCGCTTCGGTGTCGCGGGCATAAGGCGTAAGCGGTTCGGTGCGGATTTTGGGGTCGGTCCACCGCGCGGTCACCGCAATGAGCTGCTCGTGCAAGCGGGCCGCTCCGGGACCGTACAGCGCCAGGCGGCCAAGCAAGATGACGCGAGGAATGGCGTCGTGCGACTGGGCAAGACAGGCTCGTGACAGATCGTGGTGGACGAAACCCTGAGCCCGGAAGCGCCCCAGCAGCCGCTGGACGATGCGATGCTCAAGGTGTAGATGAACGACGTCCTCGTCCATCGCCGCGTCCTCGAACACTACCGGCCGAATGGGCGAGGTGCGTCGCCACTCCCACGGCTTTTGTTTTCGCCGGCGCGGGGCACGTAGCGTGTCCATCGTGTCGGCCCAAGTCGGGTCAGCCCCGTCGCGTTGGTCGAGCGCAGGAAAGTGGCACCGCTCGGGACCGTCCGTTTGTTCAGCGGCCGGAAGCGGCGCAAGGCCCTCGGCGCCGACCAATTCCAGGGCACAGGAGATCGTCGAGCGGAACTGATCTTGGCTCAAACCGATGCTCTTCTGGGAGTTGTCGAGCAGCGTTCGGAGACGATCAATCTGGCGGCGCAACGCATCTTGTCGATCGCGCGCGGCCTCAAGCTCGTCTTCGACGGTCTGTTTATGCTCGGCGTCGAGGTCCGCGGACTCGATTTCGCTTTCCAGGCGTTCGATGTCTCGTCGCCGAATCCCCTGCTTCATCGACTTGGTGAGCCGCGCGTCGATCACCTGGCTGAGGCTGCCCAGCTCTTGCTTGATGGTCTCCGTCTTGCGGACCAGCACACGCAGAATCCGATCCTCGGGTCGCTGCTTGTACACAAAATAATGGCAATAGACATCGTCCTTTGGCTGGAGCTTGCGGTCGATGCGGCCGTTGCGCTGCTCCATGCGGCTTGGATTCCAGGGAACATCGAAGTGGAACAGGTTCCAGCAGTGGGCCTGCAAATTCAGTCCTTCGCGGGCGGCGTCGGTTGCGATCAAAAAGCGAACGGGGTGTTTGCTGGGAGGGGCGTTGAAGGCCCGTTTGATCTCCTCGCGCTTGTCCAGCGGCGTGGGGCCGTGGAATATGGCGATCCGCTGCGAGGCGCGATCCGTGTGTTCGATGGCGGCGCCGATCTGTTGTTCGAGGTATCGCTTGGTGGCCTCCCACTCGGTGAAGATGATGACGCGAGTGTCGTTCCAGGCGGCCGGCTCGGAGGGTTGCTCACCCGCTTTGGGCAGGTCGGGGCACATGTTTTCTCGAATCCAGTCAAAGAGTTTTCGGATCCGCGCGTCTGGGCGCCCTCGGTGGGTCTCAGCGACATCGGTCATCTGTTCGAGTAGCTCTTGCTCCTGCGCGAAGAGTTCCGCGGCCCTCTCCTGGCCGGAAGTGATGGCCGAGGCCGCCGACGCCGCCTCGAATTGAGCGTCTTCTTCGGCTTGCAGTTCATCCTCCGATAGGGTCGCTCGGTCGTCGTCGCGATCAACGGAGGACGAAAGCAAGGTGAGCTGCGCCGGGTGGACCGATGGATCATCGGATGATTCACGCTGTGCTTTGTCCCATTGCCGCTGGACGGTCGCGCGATGGACTCGCAGTGTGCGGGCGAACGCCTCGATCGAAGAAAGCAGCCTCTGCTGGAGCCCGATGATCAGCAGCCCCGCAGAAGCCTGCTTGGATTTGGTTTCATTTTCGAGCCGTTTCTCTCGCAGCTCGCGGTATTGATCGAGGAGCGCTGAGAGTCGCAGTTCTGGAGCGTCGTCGGGCAGACCCTCAATATCGACCTGCACGACGTGTCGTTTGGGGGAATCCGCCCTGGATTTCGCGGATGTCGTCTTTGAGCCGGCGCACGACGACTTCGTCCCGGAGCTTGGCGCTCACCGGCACGCCGCGGCAGAAGCGTTGCGGGTCGAGGATTTCCAGCAGCGCCGAGAAACTGTTGGAGTGGCCGTTGTGGGGTGTGGCGGATAGAAAGAGCCGATGTTCAAACCGTGGAGCCAGGTCTCGTACCGCGCGCGTGATCTGCGAGTCGATCGCATATTTCTGACCGCTCGACGGCGCCGCATGGTGGGCCTCGTCGAGGATCAGCAGCGATCCGGTCTGAAACGTCCCCAGCCAATCGCGTAGCGGGGCCGTGTAGGCTTCGTCGATGAGCAGTCGATGTGAAATGAGGAATCGGGAATGTGTTGTCCACGGGTTCACGCCGAAGCCGCGCTCGCGACGAACCCGCTTCACATAGTCCTTGTCGAGAATCTCGAAGGTCAATCCGAAGCGGGTTTCAAGTTCGTCTTTCCATTGCAACAGCATGGACGGCGGGCAGGAAACAACGATGTTGCGGACTTTCTTGCGCAGCAGCAACTCGCGTGCGATCAGCCCCGCCTCGATCGTTTTTCCGAGGCCGACGTCGTCGGCAATGAACAGATTCACCCGCGGAAGCAGCAGCGCCTTGCGAAGCGGCTCCAATTGGTAGGCGTCGAGGCGAATGCCGGCCCGGAAGGGAGACTGAAACAATCGCGGATCGGTGGCCGTGACACAGTTCCACTTCAGCGTGTTCAAATAGGCAGAAAAGAGCTTTGCCTCATCGAATCCTCGTTTGGCGATCGCGTCCCACGCCTCGCCCGTGCGAATCTCCGCATCCAACTCTCGATCCCAGAGGACTTCCAGAGGCTGACCCTGCGCGTCGTCTTCGACGCAAGATAGCTTCACCAACGGGCTGTCGCCGGCTTTCGCGGGCGCAATCGTCTGCTCGACCAAATACAGACGCTGACGCACATGGGCGATTTGTCCAGCTTCGGGAATCGGTGGTGACTCTTTCGGCATGTTGCAGATCCAATCAGCCGGAGATTGGCCGTATTACTCGATCGAGTTGGGGCGGACGACGAGTGTCTCGACCGCTTGCATTACGGTGAATTGGTCTGTGGGGTTGACCACGCGGGTGTTCGTCGACGGCACACCCCGCTGGCAATTCTCCATCACCCTAACAAAGCGATGGTGATTGTAAAGCAGTTTCTGAGGTGCCGCAGTTCATGCGGATGCGCAAACCCGCGACCTTACCGGTTGGGTAACGCCGGCAACCGGGGACTTTGTGGTTTTGTGCAATTTGGACGGTCGGCCGAACTGATTCGTGGGCGCGAATCCCGAAACCGAACGCATTGTCAAGTTTGACGCAGGATTGGCCTACGTGCGCCAGAAGTTAGACGCCTCGGGGACTTGGTAGCGCACGTTCAAATGTGGCGTCGGCACGCGCTTTTGCCCGGCGGCGAGGGACTGCATGCCGGCTTCGACCAGCCCGGAGGTTAGCAAGGTGCGTTCGACGGGATAGGTCGCTTTGCCGGTTTGAAACATCTGTTCGACCTTGGACATCAACGCGGCGGAGTAGACGACGTTGGGGTTGGGTGGCAGATAAAACAGAGTCGAAAGCAGCTCGGCGCGGTTCTTCAAGCGGGCGGCGAAGGTGAAGTCGTCGACCAGACCGTTCAGCAGCAGCATCGTCGCCTTCAGCCCGTCGGTGTAAGCGATACGATAGGCGATCGGCTCCTTGACCCAACTGCGAATCTGCCGGTCGGTCGGATAGCGGTGGCTGAACGTCTTCGGCTGGTGCAGCGTGTGGCTGCGGGACAGACAGGCCTCAAGCAGTGCCCCGTCCCAACCGCCTTTGTCGAACGACCCGGCCGCCATGGCTTTCCAGACCGCCTCGCCGCGGAGCGCTTGCAGCCAGGCCACTCCGGTTTCGCCGCCGCGGCGACGCTCGGCCATGCACTGGATCACCTCCAGGGCGTGAAAGTCGTAGCTGTCGACCCCGCCCATGGCGACGCACATCATCTCCTCGGCCTCGGCCGCATGTGGCAGATCGACCGCCGGCATCCGCCAGGTGACCGGCAGCGACGAGCCGGCCATCAGCGGAAACTTCATCGACCGGGCCGTCTCGACCATCTCCTTGGACCACGTCCATTTCCAGGAAAGGTGTTTGTCGTTGAACACCGGCGCGGTGCGGCCGTCGCGTTTGAACACGTCGGCCACTTGCTTGAAAAACTCGTAGCGCGGGTAGAGCTTCTGCCCAATTTTATTGTTCGGATAGTTACCGTGCTCGCCGATGATCAGCACCGCGTCGACCGCCATGGTCTTTCCGCCGCGGCGCAGGGCCTCGGCGATGGTTTTGTAGATCGGAAAGCCGAACTCTTTAGAGCGGCGGCGACTCAGATCGTTGGCCGGCTGCTGATCGACGTAGGCCGCGACCACGTCAAAGGGCGGCCGGTGCCATTTTCCCCGGTTCGGATAGCCGACCAGGAACCGCTCGGCCATGTGCCAAGCGTGCGAGTGATAACGCCACTCGGTGGTGATGACGGCCAGCCGCTTACGGCGGCCTTGCGGCTCGGCGGCCAACGCGCCCAGCGCACCCAGCGGCGCGGTGGCCAGGGCGGTTGCCGAGGTCAGAAACGATCGTCGGGAGAGCATGGCAGTGTCCTCGCGGGAAGGGCTGGTCATCGTCGCAGCGTGGCGGACGGCTGAAACGACAGTATAGGTGTGTCGAGCAGCATGGGGCAACGTGCCGGCGGAAGACCCATCAACTCACGCACACGGCGAAGAACAACACGTACAGTATCGCGTTTCGCCAGGGCTGTTCTTTGTCGGTAGCGAATCGGAAGGAGGACTGCTGAACCATGCCCAGAACTTCCATGCAACGGCGGCGAGGGCGACCATGTTGGCGATACTCGCCAGAACGAGTCGAAATACATCAGCTAGCAGCTACATCATTTCGAGAGCCACACCACCGAACAGAAAGCCGACGCCGCGTCTGGGCTAGTCACGCCGTTGCAACCAGTCGGCTCATGGTCAAGAACACTGGTGGGGCGCCTGCGTCCGTTGCGGCGACGTCGTGACATCGAACCAGCCCCTGTGCGGCCATATCACGACATCTTCGAAGCGCCCTTTGTTGCCTAAAAACCAAAACGGTAATTACCGTTTTGCGCGCGCTCGTCTCATAGAAATACTGCTAAAGGCCGAGCAAGAACGCAATCGAATAATCACGCTTGCAAAGCACCAGTGAGTCGCTAGAATGCGTTAAACCTCGAAGAAAATGGGTGTTTTAGCGGTGCGACAGATATTTCTGGGGGTCAAAAGGTCGCAGGTTCAAATCCTGTCACCCCGATTTGTTTTAAGTATCGCCGAAACTAGTCTTTAAGTTACCTGCCGGCGGTCGGCAGTGCGGCGTGAAAGTGGCTACTACCACTTTTACTACCACTTTTTTCCGAAAGGTGGCCGCCATGCCGAGCAAAACCAGAAGCGCACCGTCGTATCTGCTGCACCGAGGGACAGGCCAGGCCCGAGTCCGTATCGATGGCAAGGACCATTATCTGGGCAGATTCGGTTCTCCCGAAAGCCGCGAGCGATACCAGGATTTAATTTCCGACTGGCTCTTGAAGCGAGACGATCTCAGCGGCTGCTCCCTCACCGTCGATGACCTCGCGCTGCTGTACATGGAGCATGCCGCACGCTACTACCGCAAAGGCGGACGGCCGACGTCCGAGGTGCATTGCACGCGGTTGGCACTGCGTCATGCCGTCACGACCCACGGTCGAACCCGCCTGCGGCAGTTCTCTCCGCGAAAGCTCAAGCAGGTCCGGCAGGTGATGATCGACGCGGGCTACGTCCGCAGTTCGGTCAATCTGCACGTCGGTCGGATCAAGCGCATGTTTCGCTGGGCGGTGGAGAATGAGTACTGCCCGGTAGAAGTTTATCCGGCACTTTGCGCGGTCATGGGCCTCCGGGAAGGTCGCAGTGAAGCCAAGGAAAGTCAGCCGGTTTGTCCTGTCGATCACGACACCGTCATGAAGACAATTCCATGCTTGCCGACACCCGTACAGGCCATGGTGCGGCTGCAATGGCTGACAGGGGCGAGGCCTGGCGAGATATGTGACCTGCGTCCCTGCGACATCACGACCGGGAACAAAGGCGTGTGGATTTATCGACCCGAGAGTCACAAAGCACAGCACCATCGCAAGGAGCGGCGAATATACATCGGACCACAAGGGCAGGAGATTCTCCAGCCGTTCCTGGAACGTGCAAGCGACGAGTACTTTTCTCCCCTGCTGAATCCGAATTGGCACGCAACGCGTTACGCCGGGCGCAACGCGAAAGCCCAATGACACCATCCCAAAGGTTGCGGAAGCCGAAGGCCGATCGGGAAAGGCCAGCGAAGGATCGTTACACATGCACTTCGTATCGAAGGGCCGTCAAGCGGGCCGGAGAACTAGCGTTCGGAATGCCGGATGAGTTGCGGAACATTCGCAAGGCCCTGAAAAACATGCCGCAGCCCAGGCAGCATACCGAACGAAAACGGCTGAATGATGAAGCGGGCAAATGGCGAAAGCTAAACCTGTGGACGCCCAACCAGCTTCGACACAGTCGGGCAACACTCATTCGTGAGGAATACGGCATTGAAGCTGCCCAAGTCGTGCTTGGGCATTCCGATTGCGAAATAACCCGCGTGTATGCCGAGCGAGATTTTGCAAAGGCGGCTGGCATCATGTCGGTAATTGGATAAGTCGAGAGTGCCTATCCCCGAGGCTGACCACCGTGTTGCTTGGCACGCTAGCCGCGTTGGCATCGAACCCAGGCGGTGGGGCGGTCAACTCGATTCGTAAACAAGGCCTATATGATGCCCGATTCATCCTTCTACGACTCAAACTCCGAGCGGCTGGAAGAGGGTCGCATGGTTATTTCAGGTTTGCCAGAGCACGACGCCAATCCTGATTGGTTGCAGAAATTCAAGAGTGAACCGTTGGCGCTGATCCGTGCGGCCGATGATTGGTGGAGCATCGCTATCATCCTCATGGAAGAAGCCAGCCAATGTGAAGTTCTAGCCATACCTCGCGGTTTCCTGGGACTTACCAACTTGCTGGCACTTTTTTGCGATCAAGAAGTCGCCTCGATTGATGCCGTGCCGCTGAAGGATTTTCACGACGCATTGTATGCGAGAGAGGGTGAACTGCACGACCTGGTTTCGTCGAGTACGTTCGAGTCGCCCGAAGAAATGGAAAGCACACTTCGCAAGGCTAAGGTGGTGATTGACAGGTTGGAGAATCTTGCCCAAGCGAAGGAACAGGAGCATCGTCGCAAAGAGAAAGAAAAGCGTGCGCGAAAAGAGAAGCCCCTTGATGAACACAAGCTCGAAGCCGTTCGTAACGTCATCCGGGACAATCAAAAGGCAACACGCGTTAGAATTCAGACGATGTTGCGTTACCGTGGTGGAAGCGGTATCAGCAACGACGAATTGAGCCGTATTTTGGATCGTCTCCGTGAAACTGACGAATACTTGGTCCCGAAAAGGCGGAGCCCAACGAAGTGAACAAAACGGCTTGGTCCCGTTCGTCCCCATAGGACGGCGACCGTGGATGTCTTGATCTGTTTCATGTAGCCTCAAAATCGACGTGACTTGTTTCTTTCTGTCACAATGATTTGAGGCTTCGCAATGTCGATCGACCTTCAGCACGAAGAGTTGCTAACTCTCTCGGAAGCGTGCCAGCTGCTTCCCCGTATTCCATCTCCGTCAACTCTCTGGCGGTGGCGCACCAAGGGCGTGGTTGCAAACGGACAGCGCATCCGTCTTACCTGCGTCCGAGCGGGTGGCGTCTGGTACACGTCGCGGCAGTCGTTCGCGGAGTTCCTCCGTAGGCAGACCGACGCAACTCTCGGTGCCTCGGACACGTCCGACTCTGCTAACGATGATGCGAGGACGGAAGCACAAACTGCCAAGCTGCGTAACACTCGTCTCCTACCAAAAGACGTTGATCCATAAATCCCGGCAGGAGCTGCGTGCCGGGAAGCGAGAGCAACCCAACGACCACTGGCTCAATTGGCTAAGCAATGGCGAACGGCAAGAAACCAGTATCCACCGGCGGCGGGGCACGGAGCGGAGCGAGGCACTCGAAAAATCGGGCAAGGATGCCAATCGCACCATTGGCAACCTTGGCAACCTTTACGCTGGGAGAGAGAACGATATGACAGACGAAAGACTCGTTCGGCTGAACACCGTCGTAGAGCGACCACACGAAGACCTCTGGGAAGACCGGATCGGTCTCGGCAGCCTCACAATCCTGGAGGGCCCCCCGGGCAGTGGCAAGTCCTGCGTCACCAATGACCTGGCCGCGAGGGTCACCACCGGCCGGCCCATGCCATTATGCACGCGGCGGCGTGAGCCTGCTGGAGTTGTCCTGCTCCAGGGTGAAGACGGCCTTGCCAATGATGTTAAACCCAACCTGCGTGCCGCCGGTGCGGATCCCGACAAGGTCATCGCCTACAACAGGTTGGCGGACTCAGAAAATCCCTTCACTTTGCCCGGTGATATCAAAGTCTTAGCTGACGCAATCACCGAAGTTGATGCACAGCTCGTTGTGATTGATCCGATCACGGCCTTTTTTTCGGCCAGCGTCAACCACGACCAATCTGTTCGCACGGTCTCTGAGGTGGTGTCGATTCCACGGACAGGTGAAGTCCTTAAAATGGGCTCAACCTCAGGAGTCACGCTATGCCACGGAAGAAGCAGAAGTTAGCGAAGTCGTCCCGTCGCTCGTTCACCCCGGAGTTC
>JADFKK010000264.1 GCA_022564995.1 Planctomycetota bacterium
AAAAAATCGGGGTTGTTGCCGCCCTGGCGGTGCGGGCCGTTATCGGAAGTGAACATCACGATGGTGTCGTCGTCGATGCCGTGCTGCTTCAACCGCGCCATCAAGCGGCCGATGTCGCGGTCCATCAGCGAGATCATCGCCGCGATGCCCTTCTGCGGCTCGGGCCAATCCTTATCGGCGTATTGACCGTAGCTCGGCACCTCCATGCCCCGCCTGCCGGCTTCGTTGTTGGCGTGCGGAATGGTCAGCGCCAGATACAAGAAGAACGGCTTGTCCTTGCGGCGGTCGATGAACGCCAGGGCTTCTTCGACAATCAGATCGTGGCTATAGTCGATTTTCTTCGTCGCCACGCCCTGGCCCCATTTGCCCTCGCCCGGCACGACGTTTCGCAGCTTCACTCGCTTTTCGTTTCGCACCAGAAAGCTGGGATAGTAATTGTGGGCGTGATGCTGGTCGAGATAGCCGTAGAAATAATCGAACCCCTGCCGCGTCGGCAAGCCGGTCGAGCCCTCGTGTCCCAGCCCCCACTTGCCGCACAGCGCCGTCGTGTAGCCGGCATCCTTAAGCACCTCGGCCACCGTCACGTCGCTCGGCCGCAGGTTGTCCTTGCCGTTGCCGCGGATGAAGCAATGACCCGTGTGCAGGCCGGTCATTAACACGCATCGCGACGGCGCGCAGACCGTGCTGCCCGCGTAACAGTTCGTAAACTTCATCCCCTCCGCCGCCAGCCGGTCAATGTTCGGCGTCTTGATCTGTTTCTGTCCATAGCAGCCCAAGTCGCCGTAGCCCAAGTCGTCGGCCATGATGAACACGATATTCGGTAGACGAGGTTTTTCGGCACTTATCGCTTTGTTTATCGGATGTATTGACAGGCATGACACGCCTGCGAAAAGTAGAAGTGTAAAAATTCTGTGTAGTAAACTGCCGGTTAAGCGACCGGGGCAACGAGTTTTTCGGACAGTGAGCGGCGTCATGGGGAGCCTCGGTACGGTTTGGGGGTGGATTGATGTTCGGGCGCAGGCATGTTGATGTCGGCCCTATTATGGGTTGGCTGGAACAGAGGGTCAACTTGCCGGTTCTGATGTTGCGTCCTGCGATAGGTGAGGAGGGAGCGAACGCATGCGAAGCAAGCGGAAACAACGTCGACAGCCGCATGGCTCGGCTTGGCTCTGGGCGCAAACCGGTTGCTGGTATTTTACGCAGCCCGGCACGAAGAAACGGGTCGCGCTGTTCGACGAAGATGGTCAACGGATCCGGGGTAAGGAAAACAAGGAAGCCGCTGATCTGGCGCTGGCTCGGGAGAAGTTGTGCTGGGAGACCGAAGTGGACGGGCCTTCCGCCGGCAACGGGCAGTGGCTGGTGGCCCGCGTCTGTTCGGAGTACATCCAGTATTGTGAGCGTGGGCTGGTCAATGGCACGATCAGCCAAGGACACCGCGACAATTCGGTGAGGTGGCTTAACGACTTGTGCGAGTACAGCGGGGCGTTGCCGGTCGTGCAGCTCAAGAAAGGGCACGTCAAGACGTGGATCGAGTCCCATACCACTTGGCACAGCACCGAAACGCATCGCGGCGTGATTGCGGTCGTGCTGGCCGCGTTCAATCGCGCCGAAGAAATGTACGATATTGCCAATCCTCTCAAGGGGCTGAAGAAGCCGACGTCGAAGCCGAGGTTGCAGTCGATCAGCCCGGAAGATGAACAGACGCTGTACGACGCTACGGAGCCCTGCTTCCGTAACTTTCTTTTCGCCGCGGTTCATACGGGCCTGCGTCCCTTCTGCGAATTGGCCACCATCACCGCCGACCATGTGGAGGAAGCCGATCGCGGCATGATGTGGAGAGTCTATTCGTCGAAGACGAAGAAAACGCGGAAAATTCCCATCGTGCCTAAGGTGGCGGATTTAGCCCGCAAGCTGATGAAAACCGCGCCGAAGGGTTCGGGGCTACCGCTTTTTCGCAACACCAAGGGCAACCCTTGGAAGCGGATGACGGGCGTGGTTCGCTTTATCGCGATCAAGAAGAAGTTAGGGTGGGACCAAGATGCGGTCAAGACCAAGTATTCCTGCTATACGTGTCGCCATACGTTCGCACATCGAATGCTGTCAGGCTATTGGACCGACGGCAATGGCTGCTCGATCGAAACACTTGCCGAACTTATTGGCGATACGCCGAAAGTGGCCTTCGATCATTATGGCAGAGAATGGGGACAGCATTATCAGGCGCCGTTGTGGGCGGCGATCGGCGAAAACTCCAATGATGTCGTGAAACGTCCGCAACCGCGACCCGCGAAAGCGAAGACAACTACTTCGCGCGGCGGCGGTCGTTCGTCCCGTTCCAGCACCAAAGACAGCAAATCCAAGGGTAGCAAACGCACCGTCAATCGGCCGCGCTGACGGCGAGCGAAGCGGTAGGGATCAGGAAAATGAAAACGAACACCAAACGACGCCGGCCGCGAGGCTCGGCCTGGTACTGGCAACAGACCAATAGCTGGTATTTCACGCCGCCCGGCACGAAATCTCGCGTCCCCCTGGTAGACGAGGCGGGTAAGCGCGTCCGCGGCCCGGAGAACAAGAAAGACGCCGAATTGGCGCTGGCACGGGTCAAGGTGGCACGGCAATGGCGCCCGGCACCTGAAGCGGCGGTCGAGAGCGAATGGCTGGTGGCGAAGGTTTGCTCTGAGTACATCCAGGATTGCCAGCGCCGCGCGGCAAACGCGAGTCTCAGCAGCGAATACCATGACGAGGTCGTCCGCTACCTCAACTCACTCTGCGACTATTGCGGCGCGCTGCCCGTCACGCAACTCAAGAAGGGCCACATTCAACACTGGGTCGAGAGCCATGAGACTTGGCGCTCTCCGGCGACAAGACGCAACGCGATCACCATCGTGTTGGCGGCATTCAATCATGCTCGCGAAATGTATGATGTCGTCAATCGGCTCAAGGGCCTGAAGAAGCCGCCGCAGCGACCGCGCCTTCATTCGTTGAGCCCGGCCGACGAGGCCGCGATCTACGACGCCACAGACGAGCCGTTTGCCAATTTTTTGTTCGCGGCGGTCCTTACCGGCCTGCGGCCCTTCTGCGAACTGGCCAAGATTACCGCCGACGACATTGAAGAGACGCGTCGAGGCATGATGTGGCGAGTCTATTCCTCAAAGACAAAGAAGACCCGCAAGATTCCCGTCCGGGGCGAAGTCGCCGAGATGACGCGAGCCTCATTGCGCAACGCGCCGGCAGGCTCTGCGATCTTTCGGAACACTCAGGGCAATCCCTGGAAGAAGGTGACGGGCGTCGGCCGCTTCTTGGCGATCAAGCGAAAGCTCGGCTGGGATCAAGACCCGGTGAAACAGAATTATTCAACCTACAGTTGTAGGCATACGTTCGCACATCGCATGCTTGGCGGCTACTGGAACGATGGCGTTGGCTGTTCCATTGAGGTGCTCGCCGAGTTGATGGGCGACACGCCAAAGACCACGTTCGACCATTATGGAAAGCAGTGGGGCCAACACTACCAAGAACCGCTCTGGGCGGCGATTGGCGTTTCGTGATCAAGACAATCAGATCGGCGCTGAATGGCAATTCGAGCCGACAGACGATCGTTCTTGGACACATCGCCCCACAACAGCCTCGCAAGGTACCAAAAAACACTCGTTTTGCTTAATTTTTAGTCGAAATGCGTCATATCTATATGAGGGGTATCCTAGCTATTAAAGCTCAATGTTCTCAGAAGTCATGAAGTAGAGTTGGCCATCATTATCGGCATCATTCGCGGAAGCGCGCATCGAATTGTAATGGGCGGAAAACAGAGAGGGGCCAACGCATCAATCCTTGACCAGCTCGTACGACTATGTTTCCGGCCGGCCCAGCGGAACCGTGATTCCGGGATAACGATTGCGACGAATTGGTGCGCGGCGCGGTATCGAGCGCTGCGGAGTAACACGCATTAATTCTCGAATTCGTTCGACCTCACCAGGCTCAATCTGAATGCGTCCCTCGCCTTTGCGCCCCGCTTGAAAATAATCGACGGTCACCGACTGCCCGCGTATCACCAACAGTCCGCGGTCGGAATCGCCGAGCCAGCCGTAAAGCGTGGTCGTACTGATTCCCAGTCGGCTCGCTGCTTCTTTAGCTGACAGAAATTCTTGGCACATCTCGGTATTCGTATTTCGAGAGTCGATATCCATGCGGATTGGCACTGCCACCGCTGCGGCGAGCGGATCTCGACAACGGCGTCGTCCGTCCGGAGCACTTGCCTAGAGATTGTGCAGGTTGGATATCCCATCACCCTCGCACCGTGAGATTTCGCGTTGGTCTTGCTGGCATCGAGGCACCAGCAGTGAGCGAATTTCAATCAATAGAGAACCGACAACTTGACATTTGCGAGCACCGCGCCCATGTTGAATGTACGGAGCTTCATCGGAAGCAGACTCCGTTACCACCAACAAGGAGGAATATCATGGTTAGCAGCAATCGCGGCACGCCCGAGTACGCAAGGGCGTTGGAGTTATTTCGCACCATCTGGGGCCGAGTTCGTGGTCCACGAGCTGCCGAACGTCTGTGGGAAGAGTTGCCCGAGCAGGACCGGCAGCGTCTTGGTGGCGACATGGAAGGGGCGTACTACAAGTACGGCGGTGCCGTTGGCATGTGGAAAGTCCTCCGCGGTGTTTCCGATCAGCGCGCCGTCATGGACGTCGCTGAGCTGATCGAGTGCATGTCGGCTAAGCAGTACAAACGGCTCTTGCGCATGTCCGGAGAGGTTTCAGATGATCCCGAGGAAGCGATTCAACGAGCAATCGCGTCGGGATACCTCGTCCTTGTCGAAAAAGATCGTACTGCGCACTGGAGGGGTGAGCTCATCGACATTGACTGGTTCAGATTCGACGTGCTGTGGGGCTATCTCTGGAGTCTTGCGCATAGTGCCAAGGCCGGCTGCCCGATCGATCGTTTTTCCTTCGGCGGCGATCTTCACCCCGAGTACCTTACGAAGCAGAAGTCTCGTCTCACGAATCTGGAAGGCTTTCCATATGATTTGGGCGACACGATTGTACCCGCAGGCTGCGGAACGCAGACACTCGATCTTGAGCGAGAGACGATCCACGTCATCGAGAGAGAATCGATCGAGGTCGCGCGGGAGTATGTTGGCTGATAAGTGAGACACACGAACGCTTTACGCCCGGACCAACTCGCTCGGTCCGGGCGTAGGTGTGCCGCGTGACTTGTTGCAGAAGGACGAGACACGTTCCCAACCGCTGCCACGGAGCACTGGCTTAATCTATGCCAGCCGGGCGCGTCTCTGGTGGCCCCTTCGTCGTCTCTCATCCGTGATTCAACGGAAATCCGATCCTCCGATGCTGATGCGATAGCCGATTGTTAGCTTGCCCTTGGTGAACCTCGGACTCCGACCGAATCCCAAAAAGGGCAAGCAATGAACGATTCCGATGATGCCACTAAAAGCTGCGACCCGCAACTTTTGCAGGGTGAGCCATTGAAAACGTGGACCGTCGACGAGTTGGGCCAGTATGCCGAAGCGCAGCAGTTGGAGATTGAGAACTGTGAGAAGGCATTGGCACCCGTCTACTGGCAACTCGGCAAGGCACTGAATCTCGCCCGCGAGAATTTTGGGCGCGGGCAATGGTCGCGTTTTCTTGAGCAATGGGCGATCGATAAGACGCGTGCCTCCAAAGCCAGAGCGATTCAGCGCACCTTCAAGACGCCGCAAAAGGTCGAGAACATGTCTGTCCAGGAGGCATACGGGCGCCGCAAGAGACAGCCGCGGCGTAAACGACCACGCCCATCTGCCACAACATCGCCGAAGCGTCGTGAACATGTGATGGGCCTCGGTGACTGGCTGTTCGACGTCTGCCAGCAGGCGAATGTCTACTTCGACGAAGCGGCGCACTCGACGCCCGAGCAAGCCACATCGTTAAGGGGTGTGGCCGACGCCGCGGTTGGCCAGTTGCAACGTCTCCGCGATCAACTCGAACATCAGGCCCACGATTCTAATGACCGCGAGACGCTCAATCTTTCAGGGGAACGACATCGCTCAGTTGTGTCGACGCCTCAACCTAAAGAATCCGGCCCAAGGTGTCATAAGTAAGTAGGGCATGGATTATCATTCGGTGTCGCGGGCGAGGCAAGCCTCGCATTGTACTCCCCTTGCGCAAGCGCTGCGCGCGGCCATGGAAAAATCGGGCTACGCCCCGTGCAGCGGTGATCGTGCATTCCGCCAACTCAAAACCGATGCGTTCGTCGCCGATAAGCATCCATGCACATCGACCCATCGGCACTGCGTAACGGACTCGCAATCAGGCGCAGAAACTTCTTAATCGGATATCGCTGCGTGCGATCGTCGTGCGATCTCCGGTCCGAATACTGATTGGTGTTGCCTTGCGGCAGCGCCCGGAGGCTCCGGGAATCACGCGGCCGCAGATCGCCTTTCATCTGGAGGTCTTTACCATGACCAGTCGTCAAAGTTCGTTACGGCTGAAGTCGGCTGCATTTTTCTGTTTCGCTTTCAGCCCCCTGCCGAGTCCACTTGCTCGCCACTGGCAGAAGGTGTCGTCGTTCGCCATGATCGCGTTGGTGACGGGGATTCTCATGGGCACCGGCCATGTGAGCCAATGTGGCGCCGAGGACCATCTCGGCGTGGCGAGCCATCGCTACCCCAACGCGACCGTGGCCACACCGGTGGACAGCAGCGTACCGGCCAACTTCCCCGCCAGGACGCCGCTGTGGTGGGATGGTCGGGCAATTCGCAGCCGTTCGCGTGTCGCCGGTCGGAAAAAGGTCAAACGTACGCGTGCCGAAATTCTGCGCGAGCAGAGAGAACTGCTGGAGAAAACGCATCGTGAAATCGATGTGATTGTCGCAGAGTTTCATAAGAAGCTGCCGCGCAATAAGGCACAGTCGATTGGCTGCGCGTATTGTCGCTATTCGTCGCGATTTCAGCAATCGATCGGCGATCAGGTGCGCAAGATATTCGAGACGGCCTGCGAACTCGGCATCTATATTCCCCGCGAGCACGTCTTCTTTGACGCGGCCACGCGAGGATTCAAGGACCGCCGACCCGGCCTCACTGCCGTGAGAGAGGCGATCGCTCGCAAAGACGTGGACGTGTTCATGGCCTTTGCGACGAGTCGCGTCTTCCGCCGCGCGTACAAGGCGCAAGAGTTTGTGGAAGAGCAGCTTGTCGAGAACGGAATACGCGGGATATTCTTGCAGCCCCGCATCGATACCAACGGCGACAGCTGGCGTCTCTTGTTCCAGATGCTCTGCGCTATGGACGAAGCCATGGTGCGGACGATCGGTTCGCATGTCCGTGCGTCGCATGAAGGATTGTTCATTCGTGGTATGGTATGCACGTCGTTGCCGGTGGGCTTCACCGGCGAGGACGTCCCCGGCGAGTACACGAAGCGAAAGCGTCCGCGTCAGCGGATCGTTAAAGACGCGGAGGCCGCCGAGTGGATCGAGAAAGTCTATAAGTGGTACGTCGAGGACGGCATGAGCATGTCTGAGATCGCCCGCGAGTTGAACGATGATGACGAGGCGCCCGCGCCGGCGAAATCCTTGACTGGTTTGTGGACGCAGACACTGGTCCGCAAGCACTTGCTGAATCCGTGTTATCGTGGCCACTGGGTCTACGGAGCAACCGAAACCAAGTGGCTGAGCAAGAAAGACTATGCCGTTCAGGTGCCACGAGAAATACCGCTCAAGGCGGGATACTTTGAGAACCTGCAGATCGTTGACGACGATCTCTGGTACAAAGCTCAGGATCTCCTGGCCAAGGAGCGCGCAAAGTCGGGCCGCAAGACCAAGAAGGACGACGGAATCCCGCGACCGCGTTGCTTGCGTGGGCTGTTCGTTTGTCCGGGACACGGCCGTCAGTTGGTCGTTGGCGGACCGTACGGTCGTGTGCTGTTCTGCCCGCTTTGCCGCGCGGTCAAGGCAGAGGATCGTCCGCTGTACACGCATTTGAATCGCGGATTGGCCCTGCGACACACATGCCAGAAGTTGGCGGAACTGGTTCGCGCCGATGACCAACTCGTTGCCGAGATCATTTTGGCATGCCAGCGAGAAGTTGAAACGCTCCAGACACCTGATCCGGCGGTTCTCAATCGCCTGCAGGCGCGTCTCGACAAGGTGGACAGCAAGATCGCCTTCAATCGTCGTAATCCCGGTTACACCGAAGGCGAGCAAGCGGCCACAGAAAAGCTGCTCAAGGAGCTTGGGGCCGAGCGCGCTGAGTTCCTCGCGGATCTGGCAGCCCACAAGTCTGCCCAGAGCCGCACCATTAACGTGCCGACGCCCGAGCAAGTCCTGCAGATGCTGGCAGAACTTGGTGACATTCTCGCCACCGCCGCCAATTCCGAAACGGACAAGGACATGCGAACCGTACGGCGCATCATTGATGAGTTGACCGGTGGCCGCATCGAATTGTTCCAAATGGGGGAGCGAAAGGCACGGCGTGGCTGGCTCAAGGGAACTTTTACGGTACGGCTGCTTTCCTTCCTCGTGGAACGGATCACGAGTGCGCGTCCGAGCGTAAACGATGGAGGTACCGACTTTTCGATCGACTATTTCGATCCCCCGCCGATTGTCGCGGAGTCGGAAAGGGCCAAGGAACTTTACGATCAGGGTCTGATGAATTCCGACATTGCGACGCAGATGCAATGTTCTCGGAGTCGCTTGACCAAAGTACTGAAGTTCTGGTTCGAGTCACGCTCTCTGGTGATGCCCGATGGTCGTTCACGTCGTTCGGCGCTCCAGAAGAAGCACTTGAAGCCGCCAATGTATCAGCAGATCGCGGACGACGTGATGGTGCTTTATAATCAGGGTATGTTGCTGGGCGACATCGCCGAGCAACTCGGCTGCGATCGCAACACGGTCACATCGGCCATCCGCTGGTGGCACGAAGAACAAGGCCTACCCGTTACTGATGGGCGAACACGCCGTAAGGAGTTGGATGTGAAGTCGTCGCCCAAAATCGAGGATGCGAGTTCTGACACGGATGATCCGCAGTCGGAGGAGGAAGAAGGGTCCGACGACGCGGACCAGTAGTCGTTGATTTCACCAGTTTGCTCGATAACTTCTCTCCACGAGGCCCGTGGCGGTTCATTCCGCCGCGGGCTTTTTGATGCGCGTGCGTCTCGATGGCCACTCTTATAATTCTCTCCCAATCGAGGAGGTATCGTCATGAACAAAAGAATTGAAGAGCGTGAACAGGAGCCCGAATGCGCAATACAACGGCACCAGACCGCAGACGATGTTGCTACGGGGCGTCACGAACTGGCCCGTCACGTCGGGCGGCTACTGGCTCGACGCTGGCTCAAAGAGCAGTGCCCTACCGAATCGTCCAGTCGCTCTACGAGTATCGACAAGAACGGTGCTTCCCATTGATCTGGTCATCGCGACATTCATTGACAAACGAAACGATAGAGCCCGTAGGCCACTGTTCCGTGGTGCGGAAGCGGTCGCTTCGTCTTTGGGTATGCCCTTTTCGGTTGTCTGGCCACAAAGGCAGCTGACCACGCAGGGCCTGAGTTCCTGTTGGGAGTCTATTCTACGCTGCCCTCTCGAAAAACTCGAGCACGACGCTCGACGCTCGACGCTCGACGCTCGGATCGTGGTACACGTTCGCTCGTGTACCAACGAGTGTGGGAACCGCCACATCGACGTTGCGCCCGCACATGAACATTGCTGTCACTTATGGCAACATGAAAGCGGACGACAAGGTCACGCGACAGCGCGCGAGCGATGTGTCGGATGCCCTGGCGGATCAACGTAGCCGCTCGTTA
This sequence comes from Planctomycetota bacterium, assembly GCA_022564995.1. Classification (GTDB taxonomy): domain Bacteria; phylum Planctomycetota; class Planctomycetia; order Pirellulales; family JADFKK01; genus JADFKK01. The sequence goes on from JADFKK010000264.1 coordinate 9,789, forward strand.
CCGTCTCTTGAACACCGATAATCTACTTTACGAGGAGTGACGATTTCAACATCTAAAAACGTGCCCGACAACGCGTCATAATTAAATGCACGCGATGAAACCTACTGCCGCGTCGACGCAAACGAACTGCGAACATCGACACAAACGGCAGTGCGGGCGCATATCTAATTTATCCGCGGTTTCCATCGTGACGTCGTGTTTGGTATTGTCTCGCCGCAGTTGTGAACGAAGGACCGAATGTCATTCAGACCAACCGCTGAAACCGCGCTCTCGGTCCGACTCAACATGTTCGGTTAGTTATCGAACGACCCGACGGTGCTTCCGCTCGGTCGAGCGCCGGGTGTATTTTCCGAAATAGGACGCTCTGACGCGGAGAAATATATATGACCATGTTTTTGTTGGCCAGTCTTGCGCTGGCACTGGTGCTGACCGTCGTTGCCATGGTGCGCCAGGCGCGATTGCGGCGGGCGCTCGAGAAATTTTTGCGAGTCATCCTAACGCACTGGAGATCCCATGCACGAAACCATGATACGCCGAATTCTGATGCTTCTCGCGGTGGCCACGATCCTGATGACCGGCTGTGAAGAAAACGGCAATGAAAACAGTCGCGTGGCGAAAGTGGCTGTCGAAGCTGCCGAACGACAGGCCAAACAAAACGAAGAAATGGCCCGTCTCAACCGCGAGACGGCCGAGGGGGCCAAGCGTCTCGTCGAGGCCGACGCCCAAGCCCGCAAGGAGTTGACCGAGATGCAGCACGACTTGCAAGCGGAGCAGGCCGAGGTCGGCGAACAGCGGGACCAGTTGGAGGCCGAACGCAAGCAGATCGCCGGCCAGCGGCGCACGGAGTCGATGCTGGGGCCGATTCTCAAGGGCTGCGCGGCGGCGGCAGTTATTGCCGTGACGATCGGCTATTGCTGGTCGCTGCTCTTCAGCCTTAGACGCCAGGACGACGCCGGCCAGGTTTTGAGTGAGTTGCTCGTGGACGAATTGTTGTCTGAGAAGCCGGTCTTGTTGCCACCACGGAGCGCGAAGGCGATCGAGCACACGGCGTTGCCAGAAGAAAGTCAAGGCCCGCCGAGGCTACCGCCGGTTGGCTAAGTCACTTGTACATTGTCACGAAGGAAAGGGGGATACATTGAGCCATATCGTGTCTATAAAAACCGAAATCCGAGACGTCGCCGCGATCCGTGCGGCGTGTCGGCGGCTGAACATCGATCAGCCCGAGGAGGGCACGTTCAAGCTGTTCAGCGGCGAAGCAACCGGCGTTGCAGTCCGGCTGCCCGATTGGACCTACCCAATCGTTTCTGATCTCGCCACCGGCGAGTTGAGCTTCGACAACTACAACGGCGACTGGGGTGATCAAAAGGAACTCGACACGTTCCTTCAAGCATACGCCGTCGAGAAGGCCCGCCTCGAAGCCCGCAAGCGCGGTCACACGGTCACCGAGCAACCGCTGGCAGACGGTTCGGTCAAGCTGACCATCCAAGTCAACGGGGGTGCCGGATGAATAAAACCATCGAAGTGATCGTGGCGCCGAACGGCGCGATGAGGATCGAAACCAAGGGCTTCGTCGGTACGGAATGTCGAGACGCGAGCCGATTCATCGAGCTGGCTCTGGGCCAGCGGACTGGCGAGAGGCTCACCGCCGAATTCCATCAGCGGCAGCAAGTCGCGCAACAGCAGAGAGAAGAGACGTAGACAGATCCCAGCCGCAACCGAGCGCATGGGCTGACCCGGCGCCCACTCCACATTTCAACTGAGCATCCTTAGCGCCATGTCTGCGGCGCATCGAATCGCAAGGAAACCATCATGAACCTAGCCGAAACACTCCGCGAGTACATCCAGGCCTGTTTCACGGGCCTGTGGATCGAATCGCACGAACACGAAGATGCCCTGGCTGAGATCGCCCAGCTTTGTCGGGACGAGGACTGGCAGCTAGCGACCTGGGACATTGATGCCGGCCTTAGCGTCTCCGGACAAGCCGGTGACGCTGAACCGAGCGGTTCCGATCCACTGGCCGCGATCCGTGCGATCGGTGCCTTGGCCACGGCGGACGGTACGGCCATCTTAGTGCTTCAGAATTTCCATCGCTTCATGCAGTCGGCAGAGATCGTGCAGGCTCTCGCCCGGCAAATCAACGCCGGCAAACAGAACCGCACGTTCATTGTCGTTCTGTCGCCGGTTGTCGAGATCCCGATCGAGTTGGAAAAACTGTTCGTGGTCCTGGAACACGATCTCCCTGATCGCGATCAGCTCGAAGAGATTGCCCGTGGGATCGCGACCGAGGACGGCGAGTTGCCCGAGGGCGAAGGGCTAGCGACCGTGTTGGACGCGGCGGCCGGCTTAACGCGATACGAAGCCGAGGGGGCGTTTAGTCTCAGTCTCGTGCGGCATCAGGTGATCCAGCCAGAGTCGGTGTGGGAACTGAAGTCTCAAATGCTAAAGAAAAGCGGTCTCGTCTCACTGCACCGGGGCGCCGAGTGTTTTGCCGGCCTGGGCGGTCTCGACTCGCTCAAGTCGTTCTGCCTTCGCGTGATGCGCCGCCAAGGCAGCAACGATCCGCTCAAGAGGCCACGGGGCGTGTTGCTGTTGTCGCCACCGGGTTGTGGTAAGAGCCAATTTTGTAAGGCACTCGGTAACGAAACGGGGCGTCCCACGCTGGTGCTCGACGTGGGCGCGCTGATGGGCAGCTTGGTCGGTCAGACCGAACAGCGCACGCGTCAGGCTCTCAAGATCGCAGACGCCATGGCGCCCTGTGTGCTCATGGTAGACGAGATCGAAAAGGCGTTGAGCGGCGCGGCAAGTTCCGGGCAAACCGACTCGGGTGTATCGTCCAGACTGTTTGGAAGTTTGCTGACCTGGCTAAACGATCACACGAGCGACGTGTTCTTCGTGGCGACGTGCAATGATATCAGCAAGCTACCGCCAGAGTTTTCGCGGGCCGAGAGGTTCGACGGGGTGTTCTTCGTGGATCTGCCGACACGAGAGCAACGACACACGGTCTGGGACATCTATCTACGGTTGTTCGATCTCGACGCTCAGCAGGCCAAGCCCAAAGACGACAACTGGACGGGTGCCGAGATCAAGGCTTGTTGCCGACTCGCGGCATTGTTGGACGTGCCGCTGAAAACGGCCGCCCAGAACGTCGTGGCCGTGGCCATCACGGCCGCCGAGTCGGTCGAGCGGCTACGAACCTGGGCCAGCAGTCGCTGCCTCAGTGCTGATAAGCCGGGCATCTTCGCCCGTACCGGCTCACGTTCCCGTAAACGCCGGGCCATCAGCATCGATCCATCGAACAACTGACGTTCGACGCATGGATGTCTTTGTAATGCCACTGCCCCATTTGTTTCCTTAGAGGGAGAATTCTCGATGAGCACTGTTCTTGATGAACCAACGACCCAACCGACCACCTCGCCCGCGCAGCGGTTGCGCACGACGATGGCCGGCGTGCGGGTCTCGATCTCCTGGCTGGGCGTGCGCAAGTCGCTCAGCCGGGAGCAGAAGTCCCAGGCAGCCGACGTGTTCGGTGCCGAGGGCGACTATGTCTCGGCGGCCAAGAAACTGCTCGACACGA
>JADFKK010000265.1 GCA_022564995.1 Planctomycetota bacterium
TGGCGATATTCGGATGATCCATCAGCGCCAGCACCTGCCGCTCGACCTCGAAGCGGGCGATGACTTGCCGGGTGTCCATGCCGGGCTTGATGATCTTCAGGGCGACCTTGCGCCGGATCGGCTCGGTTTGCTGAGCCATGAAAACGACGCCCATCCCGCCCTCGCCGATCTGCTCCAGCAGCTTATAGGGGCCGATGACATCGCCGGGCGCTTCAGCGACGGCCGGGGCTTCAGTGGCGATGGCACCCTTGTCGAGCAGGCTCTCGTCGCTGGCGTGGGCATCGAGAAGCACCTGGACGTCGCGGCGGAATTCCCGGTCTTCACCACAGGCTTCGTCTAAGTACGAGCCCCACTCGTCCGGGCCGTGCTTATCGAGGGCCTCCAGGAAGACCGCTTTGACTTTCATTAGATTTGCGTTCCACCCCCGTGCTTCAGTTGCTGCTTGCGACGAGCGCCCTCCACGAGGATGCGCCGCATCGCCTCGGCACACGCCCCAAAGAAGTGCCCTCGGCTGTTCCAATGCTGGGCCGTCTCGACGTCGACCAGCCGCAGATAGGCCTCGTGGACCAAGCCGGTCGCCTGCAGCGTCTGACCGGGGTTTTCCTGGGCCATTTTCTGCCTGGCGAGCTTGCGCAGCTCGTCATACACCAACGGCAGCAACTGCTCGGCAGCCGCTGGATCGCCCCGTTCGATTTGCGAAAGGATGTGGGTAACGTCGGACATAGCACTTTTCGACGCTGGAAGCCTGGTCTGGTATCAGGTAGGAGATTTCCGCCGCTGGGGAGGCCTGCTGGGCGTGTTGCGCTTTGCCGCAGATTTCCGGAGCAAAAAAATGTGGGAAAGATGTTCGTTTTTTCGTATCATTCCAGTTGTTCGGATTATTCAAAATGCGGTTTTGCGATGACATTATTCTCGTTGGGCTGGTCGATATTGGAAAAGTATCAGGTTCTTTGTACGGCCGCCGAGCGGGCGATTCGTCCGCTAGACACGACCGGTTCCCTGACGAGCAGGTAAACAGACACGTATTGACCTACGGAGGACTCTCGACGTGACAACCGACCGCCTGGCGCGCATCCAGAAGCGCCTCGAAAAAGTTCGCCGCCGACTGCTGGAGCATCCTGTTTACGGCGATATCGTCGATCTACCATCGCTACGCTTGTTTATGGAGTACCACGTTTTCGCTGTGTGGGACTTTATGTCGCTGTTGAAAGGTTTGCAGCGCAAGCTGACCTGTATCGAAGTTCCCTGGGTGCCCACGGGCGACCGGCGGGGCCGGCGGCTGGTGAACGAAATCGTCATGGCCGAGGAGAGCGACGAGGATGGCCGTGGAGGCTTTGCCAGCCACTACGAGATGTACCATCATGCCATGCGTTGTTGCGGCGCCGATACGAGACCGGTCGATCGGTTTCTAGAGCGGCTGCGGGACGGAGTGCCTCTGGGCGAGGCCTTGGAGGCCGCGACGGTTGCTCCCGCGATTCGTCATTTTGTCGGCTGCACGTTCGAGATCGTCGGAACGTGCGACCCTTGCGCGATGGCTTCGGCGTTCACGTTCGGACGCGAAGACTTACTTCCCGAGATATTTCTCAGAATCGTCACCGACATCGACGCTCACTTTGACGGCCAAGCGGCCGAACTGCGATACTATCTCCAGCGCCACATTGAACTCGACGGCGACGAGCACGGTCCGATGGCGATGAGTTTGATCGAATCGCTCTGCGGCGACGACGAGGCCAACTGGTCGATCGCCGAGCAGGCAGCCGTCCAATCGCTCGAGGCGCGCCTCATCCTGTGGGACGGCATTCACCAAGCCATCACCGCCGACCAACAGGCTGAAACCGCTTGATCCACCCTTCCGTTCGACGCACGTTACCTGGGCCACATCCGCAGTCACTTAAATCACATGCAGGGCTTACGGCTATTGTTCCGGATATTCGTCTGAAGAATTAAAGTTCCGAAAACTCGCCGGCGGCGTAAGTTGTTCGGACGGTCCGAAAGGCCGCCTATATACAGGCACATTGGCACGCTGGAATGGTGATTCGGCGAGTCGGTCGGGGACTGGAGAGTGGGAAGTCGAGCGTCGCCGAATTCGCCTGAGATTCGGGCCGAAATGCTCTTCGGGAAACCACAAGTATCGGACGCCTGGGCGGCTCTTCCGCCCTTGAATCGGCACAGTAGGCCGTGAACGGGCAAGGACAGGCAAGCGGCCGATGGCACCCGAGCCCCAGCCAAGCTTTGTCAGAAAACGTCGCCTTCGGGCAAAGTAAACGCGGCATCTTGCCGCGTTCGCCCGTGATATCGCCTTGCGAAATCACCGTAAAGCGGCGCACGCGCCGCTTCTACTTTTCCAGCGACAACAAATACGCAATCAAATCCGCCATTGCCTGCGGGTCGATGTCTTTTTCCAGCCCCTCGGGCATCAGCGATTGGCCGCTGCTCTTGAGGGCTGCAACGTCGACGCGGAGCAGGCCATCCGGCGAGCGGCGGCCGTGAGGCCGCCGGTAATGCGTCATTCGGGTTTGGCGCGTTGGGCCATCGCAGGTGTTACCCGCGGGGCGGGGCGTCATGGTGAATCGGCGATGCGATCGAGGGTGCTTCTCGTTCGGTCATCGTTTCAACAGAACCTGCAACGATGCAAGGTCATTGTTCGATAGCGGCGTCTTGTAGAGTTCGTTGACCAACCACAGCCCGCTTTCGCGGATTCTCTGTTTCGGAGAACTCAGGCCCAGCCAGAGGGGTGATGGACGGCAATGGTCACAAAGAGACACGGTGGAGATGATTCTCGATTCCAGCTTGAGCCGGGCTATCTTATCCGGCACTTCAAACACCACGAACGAGAAATGAGATTGCAGGTACTTGGTAACCTGCTGCTCAATTTCCTTCTGCCTGGCGAAGTCAACTTTGTGCTGGTGTTTTTCTCGCGACGCGCGGCTGGTCAGATCGAAATTCCAACATTCGAGAAAGGCGTCGCGTTTTGCGTTGAGCAAGCATCGGCCGATGTTTTTTCGGAAGATGCTGCGATCTTTATTCTCCTTCACGAAATGCTGCCGGAGGCGCGAACGGAGTTGCCTGTCGCCCGTGTGTGTGCCAACCCGGACAATTCGATTCGTCCCATGGGCAGCTTCCCCATCTTGAAACAGGATGTAGATACCGTTTTGAGGAATCGTTTTCGACTGGAATGGAAAATGATGCTTCCGAAGCTGATTGAACCATTCGTGGATCGTGCCGCACGGATCACGCAATTGGATAGCCCGTTTTGTCGCTTGCATCGCCTTACCGATCGGAAGTCCAGCAAAAGGAAATCGCAATTCGACGTTGGTTCCTGTGAAGGCTGATTCGACTGCGTGTCGGTATTCCTTCCCACCAAGTCCGATGACCGTGGCAAAGCGATCGAGTCGAAGCTGCTTTACCTGTTGTCGCAAGTCGGGCACAGATACTCGGCGTATTCACGGTTTACCTTGAACGGAGAGCCAGTGTAGGCGTCACGGACAGGGGTAGGGCCGTGTTCGGGTGACTTGTCCCACACTTTGCTTCGGCCACAAGGCACGATCACTAACAGGTCATCCATAATCTATCGTTTCCAGTTGAAAACTGCCGGACGCTACGACGGACGTATCTCCCGGTCATTCGGCAACAACTCTGCAAGGGCAGGCAAGCTGCCCATGGCACCCCAGCCTCCGATTCCCAGCTATTCCAGCGACAACAAATACGCGATCAAATCGGCCATCGCCTGCGGGTTGATGTCTTTTTCCAGGCCCTCGGGCATGAGCGATTGGCCGCTGCTTTTGAGGGCTTCGATGTCGACGCGGAGCAGGGTGTCGCGGGCGTTGTCGGGGCGGACGAGGGTGAGGCTGGTGGCGGTTTCGGCGACGATCATGCCGGTTAGGGTGCGACCGTCGGTGGTGATGGCGGCGTAGTTGAGATACTGCGGGTTGACCTCGCGATTGGGGTCGAGGACGTTGAGCAGGATCGATTCGGCACCGCGATTGCGGAGCGTGAGCAGATTCGGCCCGATGGCGTGGCCGACCTCGCCGATCTTATGGCAGGCGGCGCAGGTTTTTTTGAACACGGCCGCTCCGCGGGTCGGATCGCCCTTGAGCGTTAGTGCGCTGTGATACGACTCGACGATCTTGCCGCGGCCGGTTTGTTGAGATTGTTTGGCTAGGCGGGCGGCGGCCTCGCGAATCTGGCGATCGGGGTGGCTTTTTAGCAGCGTAAAGCGGGCGGCGGCCACCTCGCCGATGCGAATTTTCTTGGCTTCGATGGCCGCGAGCAGTACCGCCACATAGACGCTTCGCGAAAAGAGCATCTCTTCGGCCCGACGCCGGCTCTGCGGGCCGAGCGCCGGCCAGGCGTCGATGACCAGCGCCGCGGCAGAGGCGTTATCGAAGCGGCCCAGCGTGTCGATCGCGGCTTGCCGCACCGGCTGCGGCTGGCGAAGGTCGAGCGATTTGGCCAATGCGTCGCGCCCGTCGGCAAAGCTGCCGAGGCCGAGGCTGCGGATCGCTTCGGCCCGAGCGGCGGTCGATTGCTTTTCGTCGAGGGCCGTTTTCCTTGCGGAGATCAGCAGCCCGCGAAGCACGGCGGCGGCCTTGTTGCCGGCGGACCCGGTGAGCTGTTTTTGCAGGGCGGCGCCGTTCTTGCCGGCCCCTTCGGTCAAACCGACGACGATGGCCTGGGCTAGCGATTTTTCTTTCTCGGGCAATGACTGGAGCGCCTTGAGCACGGCGGCCACTTCGCTGCGACGGAACTTTCTGCCGATTTGCTTGGCCAGCGATTGCAATTGGCCGCGGCCTTGCGGCGTGTTGCGATAATCCGGCAGCGATGCCAGCCGGGAGAAGACTTCGCCAGCACCGTCGGCCAGCGAACTAAACGCGGCCAGCCGCATCCAGCGGTCGCCGCCGTCGCGCTGGAGAATCGTTGCCAACGCTGCGTGAGACGCCGCCGTGTTGAGCTCGCCGAGTGTGAAGGCCAGTTGATATCGCACCCGCAAGTCGGCGTCGCCGGTCATCGAGACGAGCTTTGATCGCACTGCCGGATCGTCTAGCACCTGCTCGGACAATCGCACGGCATGTTGTCGAACGCGCGGATGCGGATCGGACAGTCTCGGCAGAATCACATCGCCGGCCAGCGCGTCGAGTCCGTCGAGGGCGTACAGCGCCCTCACACGACCTTCGGGCCGCGATGCGCCGGCGGCCAGCTTCTCCAACGACCCGATCGCCCGACGATCTTGCCGTTCGTAGATCAACCGGGCGGCCGTTTGCCGGTGCCAACCGTTGGCGTGGTTGAGCGTGGCGACGAGCTCCTCGATGCTTGCCGATCCGAGTTTCGGCGGCTTGCGCTGTTGGAATCCCTCCGGCAACACGCGGTAAATCCGCCCGCGTCCGCGACCGCTCGTCAGATCAAGATGTTTCTTGATGACCGGGTGCAAGCTGGCCGGATGTTCGATCACCTCGCGATACATGTCGGCGATGTACAGCGTGCCGTCGGGCGCGTTGCAGAATTGGGCCGGCCGAAACCAGATGTCGGTCGAGGCCACGAACTCACTTTTTTCGTCGACCCGCCGGGCGATCAGTCCCACGCCGGCCGCTTCGAGCCGCTTGCGGTGCAGCAGATTGCTGCCGACGTCGCCGACCAGCGCCCAGCCAAGATACTTCGTCGGCCAGGCATCGCCGCGGTAGATCGTGATGCCGGTCGAGCCGGTGAAATAGCCGGCCGCCTTGCCGCCGCGTTCGACCGGGCCGGGGACGATGCCTTTCTTGCGCAGCCGGGTCCGCACGATCCGCCACGGCTCGACGGGGCTGAGCCGAAACACATCGGCCTGCGGACCGTCGGCGGCGATGCTGGTCCGCGAGCTGCCGGCGGCCAGGTATTTATTGCGGGCCAGGTAGCGATCCTCGAACATCACCAGTTGGATGTGGTTGCTGTTGGAGCAAACGAACTTGCGGCCCCAACGATCGAAGCTCAGCCCGTGCTGGCCGCCGCCGCTGGTCGGAGCGAGCCGCATGGTGCGGGGTTCGATGGCGAAGTCTCGGCCGCGGAGCGAGATGGGTTTGACATTCTTATTGTTGACATGAGCGATCGACCCGCCGTTGGAGCTGGTCGCGCCGTGGATGCGATTGTCGAGGCCCCACTTGAACGTGTTCAACAGGCCTTGCACGTTTCCGATGCCGAAGCCGGTGAAGACGCGCCGTTTTATATCGGCCTTGCCGTCACCGTCGGTGTCTTTGCAATAGAAGATGTCGGGCGCGGCGGCCACCAGCACGCCGCCGTCGTAACAAGCCACGGCGGTCGGCCAGGACAGCCCGTCGACGTAAACCGTGCTTTTGTCGAACCGCCCGTCGCCGTCGACGTCGACCAGCCGGCGAATTTGCCCCAGGTTTTCGTTGCGGCTTTCCGGGTATCCGCGCATCTCGACGACGAACAGCCGGCCGCTTTCGTCGAAGGCCATGGCAATCGGATCGGCCACCAGCGGCTCAGCGGCGACTTGTTGGACGCGGAAGCCCGGGGCCACCTTGATCGTCTTCGTCGCATCGGCAGCTTTCGTCGGAGCGACCCGCGGCAGTTCGTTCTTGTAATCCCGCGAGGTTGAATCGGGCGCTTGCGCGGCAGCGGGTGCAATTATCAAAAGACCGGCGAAGAGAGCCATTAAGCATCGGTGCATCGTCGTGTTCTCCGTGTGTTCGCGGGGCGATTGTGCGATGAGGATAGTATGGTCGAGCCGGCGGACCGGGGCAACGCATCGCGAGTGTAGGAGGCGTCTCCGACGGCGATCAACATCGATTCGTGGCACCGGCGTCCCGCCGGTGATACCCAGGCGGGACGCCTGTGCCACGGTCCAACCCGCGCACAATCGCCGTCGGAGACGCCTCCTACATGCGGCGCTGCCGGACGATCACTAGGGACAGCAACCCGGCGGTTAGGGCTAAGCCGGCAAGCGTGAGGTAGGTCGATTGGGGGCCGACGCTTTCCAGCAGCATGCCGGTTATCCAGGCTCCCAGGCCGCCGGTGCCGAAGACCATCATGTTCGAGAAGCCGAATCCCAGGCTGCGACGGCGGCGGGGTATGTAGTCGGCCAACATGCTGTTGTAGAGCGGCTGATTCATAAAATGCACGAACGCGAACACACAGGTCGCCACGATCCGCAGCGGGCCGCTGGCCAGGGCGATCCAAATCAAACACGGCGCGTTGGCCAGCACGACGACCGCCAACATCCACGCCAGCCGGTCGGGCCGCCCGAACTTTCCCGCCAGCCCCTGTCCGACGGCTCCGCAGGCCAGCGCCATGGCGGCGAATCCCGTGCGGTAGCTCTCGCTGTGCTCGCCGTCGACACCCAGATAACGGGCCAGGAAGTGCGTGAACGAAGCGTAGATGAATCCGTTCATCGTGCCGACGCCGACCAGCACCGCATAGGCGCGGCGGTTGAAGACCACGTCGGGGATCGATGAAGATGCGTCTTGTGCGGCTTCGCTGCGATGATGTTCTTTCAGCATCTTCCAAATCACCAGGGCGAGCACCGCGCCGGGGATCATCAACAGCAGGTAATAGTCTCGCCAGGAAACACCCGTTCCGTCGGAAAGCGAAAAGAACATCGCCGCCAGAAACGGCGCCCCGGCGATGCCTAGCGAGCCGAAGATGCCGTGCCAGCCCAGCGCGGCGCTGCGATTCTCGGGCGTGGTTTCGTGTGAGATCAACGCCAGGCCGGCCGGGTGATAGATGCTGGCGAAGCAGCCCATGATGAACATCACCCCGAACAACACGCCGAGCGTCGGTGCCCACCAGGCCAGCGCCGAAGTGGCCACGCAGCCCAGCAGATAGATCAGCAGCAGCGGCTTGGAACCAAAGCGGTCGGTCAGCCAGCCGGCCAGAAAAGCCAGCACACCGAAGGGAATTCGCCAGATCATCCCCAGCGAGCCGGTGACGTCTTCGCCGACGCCGAAATCCTCGCCGATCATCTGCTCGACGCTGGGCAGCGACTGCTCGTAGACATGGACCATCGCGTGGGCACAAGAGACCAACAGCACGAGGTGAAACGTGGTGCGGCTCATGCGTTGCTCAACTCGGCAAGCTTGGCGAGAAGATCGAGCGCGGCGCCGCTGTCGATTGCCTCGACGGCGATTTGGGCACAGCGAGAGGGCGATTCGTCGCGGCCGGCGGTCCACAGGGCGGCGGCGGCGTTGATCACGACAATATCGCGCGGCGGGCCGCTCTGCCCGGCGAGAAGGTCGCGGATCATCGCGGCGCTGGAATCCGGATCGTCCACCAGCATCGACTCGCTGCCGGCCGGTTCGAGTCCGAAATCCTCCGGCGTCCAGGTGAAGTTATGCACCGCGCCGGTTGCCTCGCTGACGTTCGTCACTCCGGCCAGCGAAACTTCGTCGATGCCGTCTTCGCCGCAGACGACCAGCGCCCGTCGGGTGCCGAGCAGCACCAGCGCCTCGGCCAGCATCTCGCGCAATTCCGGCCGGCCCACGCCGAGCAGTTGAAACGGCGCCCCGGCCGGATTGGTCAGCGGACCGAGCATGTTGAAGATGGTCGGCACGCCGAGCTTCTTGCGGACCGGGCCGACATGCTTCATCGACTGGTGCATCAGCGGCGCGAAACAGAAGCAGATACCCAACTCCTCCAGGCAATGTTCGACCGCCTGAACGTCGGCCTCGACGTTGACGCCCAGGGCCGCCAGCACGTCGGCCGAGCCGGTCTTGCTGGTGATCGCCCGATTGCCGTGCTTGGCCACCGGCTGGCCGGCCGCGGCGGTGACGATGGCCGCCGCCGTGCTGATGTTAAATGTGCCGCTGCCGTCTCCGCCCGTTCCGCAGGTGTCGATCAGGTCGTCGCGGTCGGAGCGAATCGGCGTCATGAACTTCCGCATGGCCGCCGCCGCGCCGGCCACTTCCTCGACCGTTTCGCCCTTGGCCCGCAGCGAGGTCAGCAACGTGGCAATTTCACCCTCGCCGCAGCGGCCCTGCATGATGGCCTCGATGGCGGCCGACATTTCATCCATCGACAGGTCTTCGCCCGCGACGACTCGCCCTAGGGTGGCCTCAATCACTGATCGCTCCGTTGGTTTTGAAATGACGAATGACGAAATCAGAATGTCGAAAGAATGACCGAATGTCGAAGCACGAAAGGTGAATTGTAATTGGCCAAGGTAGTCAACGATAGCCGGCGAGCGACCAAGGAGGGGCGGGGCGTTCACTTGCCTCGCCTTTCGTCTTGTTTCCGGCGTGCAAGAAACATACAATCGCCGCTGACGGGATCTGTCGGCGAGCGCGTGCTTTCTTGCCGACCTTAGCCCGACGCGGAAGCGAGGGTTGCGCCAGACGGAAATTCCCCTCGCTTGCGCGTCGGGCTAGCGAGGTCTCTGGAATAGCACACGCGATTGTGAGCAGGAACCACGCATGGCCAGGAAGCTAATCATCGACACAGACCCGGGCATCGACGATGCGGTGGCGTTGACGCTGGCCCTGTTCGATCCCAAGCTGGACGTGGTGGCGGTCACGGCGGTCGGCGGAAACGTGCCGCCGGAGATGGCCAGCCGCAACGTGCAGGCGATTATCGAGCAGCTCGATCCGCCCCGCTGGCCGAGGACCGGCTCGGCCTCGGCTCCCGATGCGGGCCTGCCGGCCGATGCCCGGCACATTCACGGCGCCGACGGTCTGGGCAACGCCAAATTCGAGGTGGCCGAGCTGATACATCGGCACCCGGCCGAAAAGGTTATCTGCGACGAGGTGCGGGCGGCGCCGGATGAGGTGACCATTTTGGCTCTCGGTCCGTTGACCAATATCGCCCGCGCTTTTCAGCGCGATCCAGGATTGGAGTCGCAGGTCGGGCGACTGGTCATCATGGGCGGCGCCGTCACGGCTCCCGGCAACGTCACGCCGGCGGCCGAGTTCAACATTTATTGCGACCCGGTGTCGGCCCGCAGCGTGTTCAAATCGCGGACCACCAAGACGCTGATCCCGCTCGACGTGACGAACCAGGTTCCGCTGACCTACGATCTTCTCGATAATCTTCCGCCCGAGACATCGCGCGGCGGAGCGTTCTTGCGGCGCGTGCTGCCCCATGCGTTTCGTTCGCACCGGCAGTTATTCGGCCAAGAGGAGATATTCCTGCACGACGTGGTGGCGTTGGTTGCCGTTACGCATCCGGAATTGTTCGAGACCTGTGAAATCGCCGGCGACGTAGAAACGCAGGGCGAACTGACCGCCGGGGCGACCCTGTTCGATCGCCGCCCGCGTCCCGAATGGCGCGCCAACATGGAAATCGCCACGGCCGTCGACTCCGCCGCCGTCGTCGACTACATCATGCGGGCGATGAAGCGGGCGGGGCAGGTGTAAAGCCGGGTGTGCCACAGGCGGCAAGACTCAGAAAACTCCATCAGAACTTAAACCACACGCCCAATGAAGGCTTCGTGTCGTTGGGCCGTGCCGACCCGACGCAGATATCAGGCGCCATGAGCCTTTCCTCCTTCTACGGTCCTAACCGATTCGGTTTGTCGTTCGAGTTGTTTCCTCCCAAAACGCCGGCCGGCGAGGAGGCGATGGCGCGGCATCTCGATGAATTGATGAAGTTCCGTCCGAGCTACGTTACGTGTACCTACGGCGCCGGCGGGTCGACGCAGGACAAAACATTGCGGATCGTGGCCGACGTGCAGCGGCGCTACGATATCTCGGTCGCCACCCACCTGACTTGCGTCGGCGCGACGGTTGACCAGTTACGCTCCTACCTGCAGGAAGCAGATCAGGCAGGAATCGAGAATGTCGTCGCGCTGCGGGGCGATCCTCCGCAGGGAGACACCGAGTTCAAACCGGTCGAGGGAGGCCTCTCGCACGCCAACGAATTGGTCGAGTTGATTCACCGAGAATTCCCGCAAATGGGCGTGGCCGTCGCCGGATATCCCGAGACGCATCAGGAGGCGCCCAGCGCCGACGTTGACCTGGAAAATCTCCGCCGGAAGATCGACGCCGGAGCCCACCTCGTGCTCACCCAGCTGTTTTACGATAACGCCGATTACTTTCGCTTTTGCGACGCTTGCCGAAAGATCGACATCACCGTGCCCATCGTGCCGGGCATTCTACCGGTAACCAACCTGGCACAGATTCAGCGCATCTCCTCGCTGTGTGGCGCCCGCCTGCCCGAGCCGTTCGCCGCCGAGTTGGCCGCCTGCCAAGACGACGTCGAGGGGCAATTCGAGGTCGGCGTGCGCCACGCCAGCCGCCAAGTCCAAGAGTTAATCGACGGCGGCGCCCCCGGCATACATTTCTACGTGCTCAACAAATCGCAAGCCACCTCGCGCGTGCTGCGCGAGGTGTCGCGTCCGGCGTGAGACGAGCTGCTAGTGCACCCAGATGGCCTTGGCCGCTTCACGCAGCTTGGCTGTCGAACCCTTCTTTAGCCGAGTGGCGGCGGTGTAGCGGAATTCGCAAGAATTCCGTCGATCTCGCGTTAAGCTGGGCGACTTCCGAATTCTTGCACATTTTCCCGAATTCTTGCGAATTCGGCTACCTCTTGGCTGCGCCCATTCCCGGCTCTTTCAAATCGCATCCGTTTCGGCCTTGCGTTGTGGCCGGCGGATTGCTATCGTTCCGGCCACTTATCGCGAGCACCGCGGCGCGGCTCTGCGCCGGGCGGCTCTTGTCACAGCGGTTTTTCTCCAAATTGCGAGGCGCGCATCACGTGTCTACTTTAGTTCACTGCGCCGGCTCGGCTCGCCGGTTCTGTCCGACGTCGTCTTGTGCTCTGTTGACGATCATGCTCGTGGGCTGCCTGAGCGGCTGTCAGTGGGCGGCGGTCGGCCAAAACGTCGAGGGGGTTCGCGATTTTAATTCCGGGAACTACCCGGCGGCCGAAACGCGGTTCCGCCAGGCGATGGCCTCCGATCCGGCCAATCCTGATTCGTATTACAATCTGGCGAGGGTTTATGACGAACGGGGCATGAAACGTAACAATCAGGACGACCTCGACCAGGCCGAGCGGCTTTACGGCCAGGCTCTTGGTCTCGACCGCAATCACCGCGACGCGCATCGCGGTTTGGCCGTGCTGCTGGTCAAGCGAGGAGAAGCTGAAGAGGCCGAGGCGTTGCTGGAAGACTGGATCGAGCAAAGCCCCTCACTGGCCGACGCCAAAGTTGAACTGGCCCGGCTGAAGAGCGAATTTGGCCAGCGCGAGGCGGCCATCGGGTATCTGACTGACGCATTGGAAGACGACCCGAACCACCATTGCGCCTTGACCGCTCTGGGCACGATGCGCGAGGCGATGGGCGATCACAAGCAAGCCCTGGCCTGTTACCAGCGCTCGCTGCGATCCAACCGCTTTCAACCCCAAGTGCAAAACCGGGTGGCCTCGTTGCAAAGAGCGCTGGCCCCCGCCGCGATCGTCACCCCCGCGGGCGCCACCCGCCTCGTCGAAGTCCCCGCATCGGGGCCGGCCCTGCGTTAAAGCTCAGTTTGAGATGTAGGTTATGCTTCAGCATAACATCGCATCCGCTTGGCGCTGGTGATCGACCGGCCGATTCTCAAATTGTTGGGGATCGACGGGGAGGCGCTGATGATCGCCCCGGTGGGCGAGCACCTGATCCAGTCGGTTTTGATGCACACGTTCAGGAGAGAGACGTGAAGTATCTGATATTTACAATCGCTGTTCTGAACGCTGGGACCGCTTGCTGGCTGTGGGCGACGCAGGCGCCGGAATCTGCCGTTGATCTTCTGGCGGAAACCGTCCCCGAGAGTGCCGGACCGGAGGATGCGTTCAAGGAAATCGTTGCGCTTCGGGTTCAATTGACCGCCGCGAAGGCGAGGTTGGCACCGATGGACACGTACCGCCTCAAGAGCACCATTTCATCCGCCGTGCTTGCGTTGAACTTTATCGTGATGTTCGTTGTTCTTGTAGTCTGGTACAACGAACCGAAGCGGTAAGTCGGGTGCATCGGGATACACTCCGCGACCTGATTACCAAGCCGCCACGCCCCTCTCGCATGAATTTGAACCAGAAACGCCCAATCCGGCAAGCAGCGGGAAGAGCAACACCACGGAAAACCAAAGACGATTCATGTCGAAACCTCCGTGTGAACACCCCTGGGCCGGGCCGTGCCGGGGCAGGCAAAACGCGTTGGCAAGCTGCTAATGTACGTCGTATCGATTCTCCCCGGCAAGATCAACGTCCGCTGCTAGCGTGCCACTGCCCCAAGGCAGTTATCAACAGACCGTTGAGTTCTCGCCGGTCGGCACCCTTGATCCAAGCGAGGA
>JADFKK010000266.1 GCA_022564995.1 Planctomycetota bacterium
AGTTCCCGTTGAATTTGAAGAAGTTTAGCGTTGCTGGAAAAACTTCAAATTTGTATCTGGATCGAAACTCTGGCTACGTTGAAGAGGGTTTTCCTGACTCTGCATAGCGGTATTTAGTTGATAAAAACCAATGTCAATTGTTGAGCATTAAAGACTGGTCCAGCCAACAAAACGGAGTACACAATTATGAGTAATGCAGTGCGTTTTCTTCATCACCCCACATCACAGCCGTGTAGAGCTGTACACCAATTTCTGCTTGAGTGTGAAATGCCGTTTGAAGAAGTTGTTGTCGATTTAATTACCGGGGTCAATGAAAAGCAAGACTTCAAGGACCGATACAATCCGACAGGCCAGGTGCCCATACTTGTCGATGGTGATTTTGTTGTTTGGGAAAGCTCGGCAATCGCTTACTACCTGAGTGAAAAATTTGCTGCGCCCGCAAACTGGTTTGGAGCAACCGCCCAGCAAAGAGCCCACATACAGCAATATTGTCACTGGCACGCATCCTATCTCCGTCGCGGTGCAGGTGCGTTCTTTTATACGCATTTCGCAGAATGCATATGGGGTAAACAGGACTTTTCCAAGGAGATCGCAAAAGGAAGATATGCCCTGGATGATTCATTGAAGTATCTGCAAGGTTGGCTCAGTGAAAACGAATACCTGTGCGGTGATGAGATCAGTTTCGCTGATTTGCTGGCTTACCATGAATTGGTCTCCCACGTTGCCGGGGCTATTATTGGCGACACCGAATGGGAAATGCACCCCAAGATCAAACAGTGGTTTGATACCATCAGCAAGCGGCCGCACTCGAATCCTGTCAGTGCAACGATCATGCAGATCGGTGCCATGCGCCTGGCCGGCGAACTTATCCCGATGACCCGTAAAACTTCTCTGGCGAAAGGGACTGAGGTTACGCCGGGTGTCTTCAGCTAGAGCTTGTTGAAACCCTGGCACCTGTCGCGTAGCACAATGGTGCTTGTTTTCTCAATGGGATCCGGTTGCGTCTGTATTTGGGAATCCAGCCACCTTGACTCAGTTGGATGGTGATACTGACTTCACGTTTGGTGCAGCCTATCTGTTCGACTCGACGACGGGCCAGGAACGCTTCAAGCTGACGCCTTCCGACGGATGGCTGGTCAGCGGTTTCGGCGCCTCGGTGGGCATCAGCGGGAACACGGCCATCGTCGGCACACACCCCGACCCGGAAGAGCACGACGGCTTTGGCGCCGCGTATCTATTTGACGTGACCACGGGCGAGGAGCGGTTGAGGCTGACCCCGTCCGACACCGTGTCGTTCGCAGACTTCAGTTGGTCGGTGGGCATCAGCGGCAACACTGCGATCGTTGGAGCGCGCTCGGCCAATGGCGCGAAATTCGGCACCGGGGCGGCCTACGTGTTCGATGCGACGACCGGCGAGCAGCGTTTCAAACTGACGGCGTCCGATGGAGAGATACGCGACGTTTTCGGCGAAACCGTGGCCATCAGCGGCAACACGGCCATTGTCGGGGCTTCCCTCGACGATGAGGCGGGCACGAATGCCGGCGCGGCCTACTTGTTCGACGTGACCACTGGCGAGCAACTCTTCAAGTTGACTGCCTCGGACGGTGAGGAAGACGATCGTTTTGGCTGGTCCGTGGCGATTGACGGTAACACGGCCATCGTAGGAGCCCGCCTTGACGACGACGGCGGCAGCAACGCGGGCGCCGCCTACCTGTTCGACGTGATCACCGGCAAGGAACTCCTCAAATTCACTGCCTCCGACGCCGCCGAAGGCGACTTTTTCGGCTCCGTCGCGATCAGCGGCAGCGTGTCCCTCGTCGGCGCCCACCACAACGACGACGCCGGCCAGCAATCCGGCTCGGCCTACCTGTTTAATTCCATCCCCGAACCCTCCTCTCTGCTCCTGGCGATCGTTGCGCTCCTCAGCCTCTCACCCTTCGCACGCTGCCGCCAGCAGAGGAGAACTCGACATGAAAAGACTCCTTGGATTCCATCTCACGGTGCGCGGTAGGTCGCGTCGTCGGCTCCGTGTCGCTACGAGCGCCTGCTTGTCGCTGCTGCTCGTTCTGGCCGTCGTGACGGCGGCCCGGGCAGAATTGTTTTTTGAAACGAAGCTCACCGCCTCCGACCTCGCAGCGGACGACAACTTCGGGGAGTCCGTGGGCATTAGCGGCAATACGGCCGTTGTCGGGGCACATGGTGGCAACAGCGCCATATTCGACGAAGGGGCCGCCTACCTGTTCGACGTGACCACCGGCAAGGAACTCTTCAAGCTCGCCGGCTCCGACATCTTGCCGGGCGACATGTTCGGCCGCGCCGTGGCCATTAGCGGAAGCACGGCGATTGTGGGATCACGCGGCCGAGGCGATCCCGATGGCCCCGGCAGCCTCGGAGTAGCCTACCTGTTTGACGTGAGCACGGGCCGAGAACGCTTCAAGCTGAGCCCTTCCGATGGCAACTTGGTCAACCTATTCGGCCTTTCCGTGGGAATTGACGGCAACACGGCCATTGTCGGGACAGGGGCCGACTTTGAGGTGAATGACGGATTCGGCGCGGCCTACCTGTTCGACGTGACGACCGGCGAGGAACGATTGAGGCTGACCCCGTCCGACAACCCGGAAGAATTTGGCTATGCGGTGGGCATCAGCGGCAACACGGCCATTGTTGGAGCACGCAGTGCCGATGGCGAGGAGCGCGGTACCGGGGCGGTCTACGTGTTCGATGCGACGACCGGTGAGCAGCGTTTCAAGCTGACCGCCTCCGACGGGAAATTTCGCGACGTTTTCGGTGACACGGTGGGCATCAGCGGCAACCGGGCCATCGTCGGGGCACGCTTTCAGGATGAGGCGGGCATCAATGCCGGCGCGGCCTACGTGTTTGACGTGACCACCGGCGAGCAACTCTTCAAGCTCACGGCCTCGGACGGCGAGGCGGACGACCGATTCGGCTGGTCCGTGGCGATTGACGGCACCACGGCCATCGTCGGAGCCCGGCTCGACGACGACGGCGGCATCAACGCCGGCGCGGCCTACCTGTTCGACGTGATCAGCGGTGAGGAACTCGCCAAGCTGACCGCCTCCGACGCCGACGAGGCCGACTTTTTTGGCTCCGTGGCGATCGACGGCAGCGTGTCCATCGTCGGCGCATGGCGTAACGACGACCCGGCTTCGAACACCGGCGCCGCCTACCTGTTTCATTCGATTCCCGAACCCAGCACGCTAATTCTCGCCACCCTCGCGCTGATCGCCCTGCTAATGATTCGTAGGCCGCCGGCTTGCCGCGGCGCAAGACTTGTACGATAGGCATCCTGCCTGTCGATCCTTGGAATGCGGCCGACAAAACGATAGGCAAGATGCCCAAGTCACCGCGCAGTTCCGAAACCACACTAGCCCGACGCGCAAGCGAGGGACATCGCGGGCTGTCCCTCGCTTGCGCGTCGGGCTAGTGAATAATCCGGCCTAACGGTCCGCTTCATCCTCCTCGACCAATTCCCAGGTAACGCCTTCGCCGGTGCCATCGCCGCAGAAACGAATCAGGGCGTTCTTCTGGTGGCCGTTTAATCGCTTGATCGCGTCGCTCAGCCGCGTTGTCGAGAGTAGCCCCGGCACGGGCGGCAGCGGGTCGTCGATCCGCAGGCGCCAACCTTCCTCCTCGAACGCGGCCAGGAGGGTCTCCTGATTCGTCGCCGGCCACTTGAATCGCTTGACCAGCCGCCCACCAATCCGCAGTTCCCGCGTCTCGGCATCCCAATGCGGCCCGGGAATCAACCCGGCGCGACCGTTTTCCTCGCCGTATTCCATGATGCGTCTCCCTAACAGCGGACGAGAACGGCGAGCGCGTCGCACACCCTCCCTTGAATTAAGCGAAATCGGCGTCAAAAACCGGGCATTTTTTGCCGAAAACGCTAAAGTTTCTTCCAGAAAGCTCCATGGGCCGCGGCTTGCCGGGGAAATAAAGCGGGACAGGTCGAATTATTGACGACGGGAAGCCAAACAATGTTAGCGATCAGCCCCTCAAGCTGTTTGGCGATCCCGATGACCCGACGTCGAACCCGCAAAACACTTGGCGATTCACCGATGGCGTGCGGTTTTCGTTTGCGCCCGGCAGCGAGATCGCCGCGGGAGGAATGTTGATCGTGCTGCCTGCGGCGCCGAAGGAGTTCAGCGAAGCGCCCGATCCGTTTGCGGCCTTCGCCACGGCGTTTCGCAGGCAACACGCCTTGCCGGCGGGCGCCACGATCGTCGGACCGTATGGCGGGGCGCTCAGTAACGGCGGCGAAGCGGTCGAGTTGAGCCGGCCCGGCGTGCCGGAACCCGACGGGACGATTCCGCTGATTCTCGTCGACCGCGTCAACTACAACGATACCTCGCCGTGGCCCAGCGAGCCCGACGGCGGCGGCCCCTCGCTGAGCCGATTCGTCTCGGCCGGCTATGGTAACGACGTCGCCAATTGGCTGCCCAGCGCCAGCGGCGGCCCAACGCCCGGGGCGCTGAACACGACCGTCGACGTCAGCCCGCCGAGCGTGCCCGCCAACTTGAGCGTGAAGGTGATTACGACCAGGCAGGTCGATCTGTCGTGGACCGGCTCGGTCGATCCGCACAGCGGCGTTTCCGCCTACCGGGTCTATCGCAACGACGTGCTGCTGGCCGAGACGTTGGCCCTGAGCTTTTCAGACAACGCGACCGCGCCGGGCACGTTTTATTCCTACCAAGTGGCGGCCGTCAACGCCGGTGGCCTGGAAAGCGATCGGAGTTTGCCGGCCGACATCGCGATCCTGGCCGTGCAGTCGGCCGACGTGCCGCTCAATACTGAAGTGGTCGTCGTGTTCAGCGAACGGGTCGACGAAGCCCTGGCCGAACAGATCGGCAGCTACGTGCTCACCGGGCCGACCGACGTAACCATCCTCGCGGCGAACCGAGACATCGACGGGCGAACCGTGCGATTGACGACCACCTTGTTGCAAGACGAGGCGACCTATCAGTTGACCGTCTCGGACGTGGTCGCGCTTTCCGGCAGTCGATTGCCGCTGCTGCCGAGCACGTTCGACGTGGTGGTGCCCGACGTCACGCTGCCGACGATTAACGAAGTGACGATCGGCAGTTTCGGGTGGTCGCAGATTTTCCTCGATTTGGTTATTGCGCCTCGCGAGTTGGGCAACGAGGCGATTTCGATTCCGACGGGACCGGGTCAATTAACGCCGCTTCCTTGGTCGGGCCTCGACACGATCAGCGTAAGATTCTCGGAGCACGTAACGGTCCGGCAGAACGACCTGACGATTACCGGCGTTAACCTCGCGGTGTACGAATTTGCCGCTTTCCAGTACGACGTCTCCTCAAGAACAGCGACCTGGACTCTAAAGAGCCCGATCGGCACCGATAAGCTGCTGCTCGATTTGTCCGACGCGGTCCACGACGGCGAAGGCAATCCGATCGACGGCGATTGGGCGAACGGCGGCAGCGCGTTCCCCTCGGGCGACGGTGTGCTGGAGAGCAGCGACGATTTTCGCTTCCGCATCAATGTCGCCATCGCCGACGGAAACGGCGACGGGAGGCTTTCTCGCGCTGACCTCCTCGACGTGATCCACGCCCTCGGCGCGCAGTTCACCGACCTCCAATATGATCCCCGGCTCGACGTAAACGCCGACGGCCTGATCGACACGATCGATCTGCGCAGCGTGCTACGGCGGCTGACGACCAGGCTGCCGAGCGGCGAACCGAGAGTCTTCAAGGGAACGCCCCCGCTGGCTGCCGTTGACGCATTTTTCACGCGGCAAGGCGCCGCTGCCGCCGCGCCGGCGCTGCACGCCGATCCGCTGCCGGCGAGACACCCGGCGGTTAGCGAAGTATTGACGCCGGACCACGGCGGCGCGCGTGGCAGGGATCGACTCACGGCCCGCTCGCTGCATCGCGCGGCTCGCCGCAGCGGCACCAGAGCGCTGCAACTCGACGCAGCTTCCGTCGACGAAGCAGTCCGAACTCAAACCGTGCGTCGAAATTTTCCGCGGTTAATGCGGATGACCCCTTGAGAATCAAACTGAATTCGTAATTGCTCATGGCACCGCGTATATACTTGTTGCGGTGATTTGCCACGGGTTCTCTTGGCGTCGGTTGCGTAGGTGCCGATTCAATTATACCATGGCTCGTAGGTTCCGCCAGCAGCGAACCTTGATTAGAAGGCCAAGGAAGACATGCCATACGAATCCGTTGATGCCCTGCAGCGAGCGCTGACTCGCGATGTCTTCCACTACGCGAAGGATGCCAAGAAGGCCGCCGGCCGGGCTCTCGGTACGTTGGTCGAAATTATCACGTTCTACCTCATCAAGAGTTGGGGGTACGAGAAGCACACCGCAATCGAACGGCGATTGCCTGAGTATGCCAACCCCGGGATCACACACAACGTGGAATTCAGCTTTCACCCGTCCGTAGAAATTGGCAGCGTCACGGTTGACAAGACGAATCTGCCACTGACACCGAAGAAGATTCTCAAATTGCTCGATTCTCCCGTCTGGACGGGTAAGGACTCGAAGTCGACACAGCTCCTCTCCTCGAAGGAGATCCTCCGTAATGCATGCACATTGTACGAGGACGATACCAGACTTATCATCGCCTATCTCGGCGAATCTACGAAGACCTCCTATCGTTTGTCTGTGAACGAACTCACTCCACACCCCTTCGCGGTTTTGGAGTGTAAACGTGTCGGAGTTGAGGAGGGCGTCAAGAAAGGCCCACAGACGATCGAGAAGGCAAAGCAAGGAGCCTATGTTGCTCGGTCGGTGTCCTCGCTTCAGAAGATCAGAATGAATGACGGGTCGGTCTATGGCGTTCTCCATCTGGATAGCGGAGAGCTGCGGTATGAGCCATACGAAGATTTTTTGCGTAGCGTTATCGCATCCGACGACGCCTCGTTGCTCCGCGATTTCATATTGACGGTAGGTATCGTCAGCAACCATGGGAATTGGTTCACTTCCGACAACCATAATAAGGAACTCAAGGTTTTGGCGCAGTCATACGACTGGCTTCTCTTTCTCAGCGACACGGGGCTTTCGGAGTTTGTGGAGTCGCTACTTCTAAAGCCGGCGAAGCAGTATCAGCCGATCCGAGACGCCTTTGTCCAAAGCTACAGCGGCAAGAAGAACAAGAAAGGAGGAAACAGATTTACCAAGGTCAAGATTGCCCTTGCGGCCGATCTCGCCCTACAAAATTACTTCTCCAGCAACCTGAGCAAAGTGGAAAGTTGGTTTAACGTAATTTCCCCCGCAGGTCGCTCCGTCACGGATCTCACGCGCGAGCTGACGTTGCTTGCGTCGAAGAATTGGAAGGAGATTCTGGCATGACGGCGGGCCGAATGGTGAACTCGCAAAGCGTCAACTGGTGTACGCCGCCGAAATATGTCGATGCCGTGCGTAAAGTGTTCGGCAAGGCGATTGCCCTCGATCCCTGCTCGAACCAGTGGTCCATCGTTCACGCGGAAATCGAGTATCGGCTTCCCGAGCATGACGGTCTTCGAGAGTCGTGGGATCACCCCACGATCTATGTAAATCCTCCTTATGGATCGGACAAGCAGCGGGGCACCACCATCAAGCATTGGCTATACAAATGTGCCTACGCGCACAAGAACCACGGATCGGATGTCCTCGCGTTAGTCCCGGTCGCGACCAATACCAGTCACTGGAAAAAATATGTTTGGGGTCGGGCAACCGCCGTCTGTTTTCTTTACGACACCCGGCTACGGTTTCTCGTCGACGGAAAGGACGAGGGCAAGGGAGCGCCCATGTCGTGTGCCATGATCTATTGGAACAGGAACATTGATGTTTTCCTGGATGTTTTCACCGAATTCGGAGCGGTCGTTGATTTACGGTCATTACACGGCAAGGTAATTGGCGGTAGAGGTGAATCAAATCAGATGAAATTCTTCGATGAATTGTAGGACTATACCTCGCACGAATAAGAAGGGCTCGTTTAACGGCAAGCCGCAGGCGACTGCTTTTTGAACGGACGCCCGGCTTAGAAACGCAGTCGCCTGCGGCTTGCCGTTAAACGAAAAAGCTCCACCATGTACCAAATCACCCCCCAACACGATTTCCTCGTTGGCATCGACTCGGACGGCTGCGCGTTCGACACGATGGAATTGAAGCATAAAGAGTGCTTTATTCCGCATACGATTAACTTTTATGAATTGCAGGGCGTAAGCAAATATGCCCGCGAGGCGGCGGAGTTTGTGAACCTTTACTCGAAGAGCCGGGGCATCAATCGTTTTCCGGCGCTGGTCGAAACGCTCGAGTGGTTACAGAAGCGGCCGGAGGTGAAGGCGCGTAACGTGCATCCGGTGGTGCCGGAGTCGTTGGCCACATGGGTCAAGGAAGAGACGAAGCTTGGTAACCCGGCTTTGCAGGCGAAGGTCGAAGCGGAGGGCGACGCGGACTTGAAACATGCACTCGATTGGTCGACCGCCGTGAACGAAACCATCGCCGGCATGGTCCGCTATGTGCCGCCGTTTCCCAACGTGCGCGAGTGCCTTGAGCGCTTGGCCGACGTGGCCGACATGCTGGTGGTTTCCGCCACGCCGAACGAGGCCCTCGCCGCCGAATGGGAAGAGCACGACATCGTCAAGTTCGTCGCCGCCGTTTGCGGGCAAGAATCCGGCAGTAAGAAAGAGACACTGGCGAACGCCGCGAAGTATGCCGAGAATCACACGTTGATGATCGGCGATGCGCCGGGTGACCGAAAAGCGGCGGAGGCCAACCACTGTCTCTTTTTCCCGATCAACCCCGGCCAAGAAGAAGCCAGTTGGAAGCGATTTCTCGACGAGGGAATCGACAAGTTCCTCAGCGGCCAATTTGCCGGCGAATACCAAGCGGCCCTCGTCGAAGAGTTCGAGTCGTTCCTGCCCGAGAAGCCGCCATGGCCGGTTGACGGGTAGAAGCTGGAGGCTGGAGGCTGGAGACTGGAGGCTGGAGGCTGGAGGCTGGAGGCTGGGGACTGGGGACTGGAAAAAAAGCAGTGTGCGGATCGAGAAATATGGAAGAGCGTCTATGAGTATTCGCAGCTATCAGGAGTTGGAGGTGTGGCGTCTGTCGATGGACAGCGTCAAGCGAGTTTATCAGCTTACCAGTAGCTTTCCGCGTGACGAGCGTTTTGGGCTCTGCAGCCAGCTACAGCGATCCGCCGTATCTATTCCGTCAAACATCGCCGAGGGGCACGCACGCGAATCAACGAAGGAATTCCTGTATCATATTTCCGTCGCGATGGGATCGCTCGCCGAGGTAGAAACGCAATTGTTGCTCGCAAAGGAACTCGGCTATTCAAACGAGAGTGACGTCGGAGGATTACTGACCGCCCTCGACCGAATTGGCCGAATGCTACGCGGACTAAAGAAATCACTGAAAGCGAAGTTATAGACCAACCAGCCCCCATTCCCCAGTCCCCAGTCCCCTTCGTCGATTGCGGGTTGACGAAACATTCACTTAAAGGCAACCACAAGCAATGACCAACTGTGACTTCGGACTCATCGGCCTGGCCGTGATGGGCGAAAACTTGGCTCTTAACGTAGAGAGCCGCGGCTATAGCGTGGCCGTGTTCAACCGCACGGTCGAAAAAGTGGCCAGCTTTATCGCCGGGCCGGCGCACGGCAAGGAATTTGTGGGCTGTCACACGGTCGAAGATTTGGTCAAGGCGCTCCGGCGCCCGCGGAAGGTGATGATGCTGGTCAAGGCCGGCCCGGCGGTCGATGCGTTTATCGACAAGCTGATTCCGCTGCTGGAGCCGGGCGACGTGATCATCGACGGCGGGAATACGCATTTTGCCGATACCGAGCGGCGCACGAAATTCGTCGAAGAGCAGGGCCTGCTGTACATCGGCACCGGCGTCTCCGGCGGAGAAGAGGGCGCGCTGAAGGGGCCGAGCCTGATGCCCGGCGGCAGCCCGGATGCCTGGCCAATCGTCAAGGAAATCTTTCAGGCGATCTCCGCCAAGGTAGGGCCGAACGACGACATCCCCTGCTGCGATTGGGTCGGGCCGCGCGGGGCGGGCCATTACGTCAAAATGGTCCACAACGGCATCGAATATGGCGACATGCAGCTTATCTGCGAGGCGTATTTTATTCTAAAGCACGCCCTGGGCCTCTCGAACGCCGAGCTGTACGATGTGTTCGCCGAGTGGAACACGGGCGAGTTGCAAAGCTACCTGATCGAGATCACGCGGGACATCTTCAGCGTGCCCGACAAGGAGAGCGGCGAGGGTGAGTTGGTCGATTACATTCTCGACACAGCCGGCGCCAAGGGAACCGGCAAGTGGATGAGCCAGTTGGCGCTCGACCTGGGAGTGCCCAGCACGCTGGTCACCGAGGCCGTGTATGCCCGCAGCTTGTCGGCAAAAAAGGAGGAACGGGTGCGAGCGAGCGAAGTGCTCAGAGGCCCCAGCGGCAGCTACGACGGTGACCGGCAGGAGTTCATCGAGCAGGTGCGGCAAGCCCTGTACGCCTCGAAGATTGTCAGCTACGCCCAGGGCTTCGTGCAGCTTCGCGAGGCCGCCAAGCAGCATGACTGGCCGCTCGACTTCGGCGCCTGTGCGCTGTTGTGGCGGGGCGGCTGTATCATTCGAGCGCAGTTCTTGGATCGCATCAAGGAGGCCTTCGACGAAGACCCACAGTTGGAAAACCTACTGATCTGCCCGTATTTTACCGAGGCGATTCACAACGCCCAGGACGCTTGGCGCAGCGTGGTCCGCGAAGGCGTGCGGCTGGGGCTGCCGATGCCGGCCTTCACCACGGCGCTGGCCTATTACGACGGTTATCGCTGTGAGCGCCTGCCGGCCAATTTGCTGCAAGCCCAACGAGATTATTTCGGCGCCCACACGTATCGCCGCACCGACCAAGACGGCGTGTATCACACCGATTGGATCAGAGAACGCATTGTAGGAGGCGTCTCCGACGGCGACCTGTAGGAGGCGTCTCCGACGGCGACCTGGTAAAACATCCCCAAACCATGACCACTCCGCCCGACCCAACACCGCCCCACGCCCGAAACCTCCGCGCCGGCCGCTACAGCGAGCCACGACATTGCTACGCGATCACGAAGACGGTTGAAGGCCGTCGTCCGGTGCTTGCCGGCGAGGAAACTTCGGCCATCATCACGGGCAGCCTCGACTACCTGCGAAACACGGATCAAATTCGTTTACTGGCATTTTGCATTATGCCGGACCACTATCATACGGTAATGTTCGTCCTGCATGGCAAGTCTCTATCGGAGATCATGGAGAGCGTTGGCAAGTTTACGAGCTTGCGATTGAATCGGCTGCTCGGTGGTTCTGGTCGGTTTTGGCAAGACGGTTTCTACGATCATCGCTGCCGAGACGAAGACGACATTGAAGATCGGCTTGTGTACGTCGAACATAATCCAGTCCGCGCGGGTCTTGTTGAGCGCGCGGGTCAGTGGCCGTATTCATCGGCCTGTGCGTTGAACCATAATCTGCTTGATCGAGATTGGTATAGCCAAGTGCGGTGATGCAGTTTGTAGGAGGCGTCTCCGACGGCGACCCGATATCGCTGACAATCGCCGTCGGAGACGCCTCCTACAATTGCCTTTCGCAATTATCGGTCGCCGTCGGAGACAATTATCGGTCGCCGTCGGAGACGCCTCCTACAGGGTTATTATGTCCACCGACTACATCAAACAACTCTTTTCGCTCGACGGCCAAGTGGCCGTGGTAATCGGCGCCACCGGCGTGCTTGGCGGGGCGATTGCCGAAGGACTGGCCCGGGCCGGGGCGCACGTGGTCGTCGCCGGGCGGAGCATGGAACGCGGCGTCGCGCGGGTCGAGGCGATCCAGCAACACGATGCCGAAGCCTCATTCGTTTCGGTCGACGTCAGCGAGCGGGATTCGATCCAGGCCCTGCTCGACACGGTGCTCTCGCAGCAAGGCCGCGTCGACATGCTGGTCAATTGTTTCGGCGTGAACCAGAAGGCCGATTACTTGGAGCTGGAAGATGATGACTGGCAGCGGGTGATTGAAATCAACCTGACCAGCACACACCTGGCCTGCCAGATATTCGGCCGGCAGATGACCGCCGAACGTAGCGGGGCAATCCTCAACATCGGCAGCGTCTCGTCCGATCGACCGCTCTCGGGCGTGTACGCCTATTCGGCCTCGAAAGCGGCCGTAGTGAGCCTCACGCAAAACGTCGCCCGCGAGTTGGCCCCGCATAACGTCCGCGTCAACGCGCTCTGCCCCGGGTTTTTCCCCGCCGAGCAAAACAAAAAAATTCTCACCGCAGAGCGCGTCACCCAGATCATGCAGCACACGCCGATGAATCGTTTTGGCAATCCGGAAGAGTTAGTCGGCGTGGCCATCTTGCTGCTCTCGCAGAGCGCCGGCAGCTTCATCACCGGCGCCGCTTACTACGTGGATGGAGGTTTCACGGCGATGACGATTTGAGGGTGAATGGGGGAGGAGTTAGGAGTCAGGGGCTAGGGACTAGAAAATAAGTGTTCGTAATGACAGACTCTTGATCGCTCTCCTCAATATCTCCAACTCCTAGCCCCTGACTCCTAGCTCCTCCCATGCCCCACTCCATCATCATCTTCGGCGCCTCCGGCGATCTGACCAGCCGCAAGCTGATTCCGGCGCTGTACAGTTTGCACCGTAAGGGGCGGCTGCCGGACGACACGCGGATTGTGGGTTTTTCGCGAACGAAATTTTCGCACGAGGCGTGGCGGGAGAAACTAGCGGAATCAACTGCCGGGTTTGTCGGAGAGGAATTCAGCCGGGCCGCCTGGAGTGAATTCGCCGAGAGCATCTTTTACCAACCGGGCGACATCGGCAACGCGGAAGATTTTGATGCGCTGGGGCGACTGCTCGGAGAAATCGACTGCGGTGACAACTGCACTCGGGTTTATTACCTTTCAACCGCCCCGCGGTTTTACGAGCAGGCCGTGGCCCAACTCGGTACATCCGGGTTGGCCGACGAGACACACGGCGTGCGGCGGCTGGTGATCGAAAAGCCGTTCGGCATCGATTTATCGTCGGCCCAAGCGCTGAACGAGGCCGTGCATCGTGTCTTCAGCGAGCGGCAAGTGTTCCGCATCGATCATTACCTCGGCAAGGAGTCGGTGCAGAATCTGCTCGTGTTGCGATTCGCCAACACGATCTTCGAGCCGATCTGGAACCGCAACTACATCGACCACGTGCAGATCACGGTGGCCGAAGAAGTGACCATCGGACATCGGGCCGGTTATTACG